>JACRIE010000017.1 GCA_016220165.1 Candidatus Peregrinibacteria bacterium | reverse complement strand
GCAGAAGCCCGTATCATGGGATCGGCCCTCAACCGTATGAACGCCCTCGGGATGCCGGAAAGCTTCAGGGCGGCATAACGGAAAGCAGGGGTCGGAACGTCATATTCCTAAAAAAATATTTGTGCAACAAAGCCACTTAACTCTATGAAAACTAAAGCCTACGCAAATGTATTTGAGGAGGCCAAGAAGCACCCCAAGGCAAAAGCTTATTTGAATGAAGCCAGAGCCCGTATCAGGCTGGCAGAAGCTTTATATGAAGAAAGAAGCTCTCAATTTATCACTATGGCTGAATTGGCCGAAAGAGCTGGAACAACTCCGGCAGTCATTAGTCGTATTGAAAATGCACAGGTTTCCGCAGGGATTGACCTGATTTATAAGATTTTTAAGGCATTAGGAAAAAAAGAGCTCAATTTGATACTGGGATAGTGTTTTCGCTTGCAAAAATTTAAAAGAGCGTGTATTCTAATTACGTCGTAGATACCGTGGAAGGAGATGCGAATCTGAATAAGGTCGTAGACACGCTCATCTCAAGCGGTACGAACATCAAGGAAAACGCTCTATGGATCCACGGGGCGTCTTTTTTTGTAGTGCGGAAAAGGGGATTTATTTCAATCGGAAGCTCGTCACCATGCTGCCCACTAGGTCGCGGAGCGACTGGGGCGCGTCCGGCAGCATGCCGCCCGTGACCACATAGCCGAAATTACCTTTGGTGGAATACACCTGAATAAATTTGATGGTTTTTTCCGCGGGATTGAGGCGCGCCTGAAAGATATGCAGGATCGATTTTTCCGTACCAAGCTGAACTCTCACTTCTTGGATTTTTTCATAGTTCGTGAGGTTTTGGGCGCTCAGATTAATATTCGCGCGCGCGTAATCTATGGGGCTCACCGCCTGTTTAAGATCTTCTTTTAAAATATTCACGTTTGTGAAAAATCCGTTCGTGGCTTCGGGGCTGGTGAAGGCTACCATGGTCTCGCGCGGGATTTCCGCGTAAAACTCCGCCGGCGTGATGATCTTCCAGTTGGAAATCATACTGATCGCGAAGCCATTCCCTTCATAAGTTTTTAGGGTGCCGCCTGTGGAACTCGAAGAGTCGCTTTTTCCGCAGCGGTTCAGCAAAAACACTGCCAAGACGATCAGGGTCATGGCAAAAAGCTTTTTAATAAAGCCGTAAGAATGGATTCTTTGATTCATCTTTTTTATTTTATCGATCGTGACAGAAGCGATTTGTATTTGATAAAATAATATCACTCTTGCCTCATCAAGGGCAATAAATTTTTAAAAATGCCCAAGCTCATTTTTATTCTCAGCGCGTTTGAACTCTGTCGCATGGCGCTTGGATTTTATTTGCCTTTATATTTTAAAAATTTTTTACATTTTTCAGGAGCTCAAATTGGCCTGATTTTTGGATTAGGATCACTCACATCACTTCTTACCATTTTGCCCATCGGCGCGGGCAACGACCGCATCACGCCCAAGCGCATGGCCATCGCGGGCATACTGCTGACGCTAGTTTGTTATGTCGCGGTGGGATTCGTGGGCGCCGCGTTTGCGGGAGTGCTCGCCTTGTTTCTCCTGCGCGACATCGGCCAAAATCTTTTCAGTCAATCCGGAAATGCCCTGATGTACAAACTCATGGGTCAAAAAAAGACAGGAAAATTTTTTGGATGGGTTCAGCTATTTTTAGCGCTTGGCGATGGAACTGGCATGATCGCGGGCGGGCTATTCTTAATGGCTTACGGATTTGATCAGCTATTCATAGCATTGAGCGTCATGCTCGTCTTTTTAATACTCATAGCATGGGATTTACCGCAGGTAAAAACAGCTCCTGTTACCCTTTTGCATTACCGCAAGGAGGTATTTCGGCCCCGCGTCGCGCTATTTATTCTTATCTTTTTTCTCTTCGCCTTTCATTTCGGCGCCGAAGCGACCTCGTACGGATTATTTTTAAGCGAGAATCTGCACCTGTCGCAGGCCCGGATGGGATATTACATGGCGGTTGAGCTTATTTTTTTGGGAGCCGCAGCCTTCTATTTGGGGCGCCGGTACGACCGCCGTCAAAGTTCTCTCAAAAATATTATTTTCATAGGCCTTCTCGCTTCGGGCATCGGCCACATGGGCATGATCGTCCCCAACGTCTGGATCTCCGTGGCCTTTCGCGCGCTGCACGGGTGGGGGGACGGCGCCATCATCTTGGCCATGAGATTGGGAATCAATCGATTCTTTAAGATCGAAAGCGTTGGCAGCACCTCAGGACTAGTCAATTTTATTATGATCATCGGAAATTTTACAAGCGCCTTACTATTCGGTCCGTTGGGGGAACGCTGGGGATACGAGTGGCCCCTGCTTATTTCCGGCATTACGACCGTATTCATCTGTTTTTTAGTGCAGTTTTATCGTCATCTTCTCGAAGAAAAGGTTGTCTGATACAATAAGCTATGAACGATATTCTATGATCTCTTTTTTCGATCAATACCCTGTCGCGATTCCTTTTATCGCTATTCTGTCTGCCGAAGTGATCAAGGCGTTGATCGACCTCATCCGTCGTCGGCGCACCATCCGCTTCCTCTCTTCCGGCGGCATGCCCAGCGGTCACAGCGCGTTTGTTTCCGCGACGGTCGTCGTGATCGCCACCAAAACAGGGATCGGGAGCCCTTTATTCATGCTGGCCGCCGTGGTCGCGGTGGTCGTGATGTACGACGCTATTCATCTTCGTCTCGAAGCGGGAAAACATGCTCACGCGATCAATCTCCTCCGCAACAATAATGATCTCGAGGAGTCGCTCGGCCACACGCATCTCGAGGTCATCTTTGGCGCTCTCTTCGGCGGAGTCCTTTCGTTTTTATTGCTTAATTGATTTTGTGAGCATCAAGGGATAAACTGAAATATATTTTTAAAACTTTTTCATGAAAAATATTTTTAAGCGGACAGATTTTTCGAGGTCGCCTGGTGGCAATCGTTATGAATGGAAAAGTGCGGAAACTGTTTTTAAAGTGTTACGAAATGGATTTTTTGCTATCAAAATCGACGCTGCCTGCAAAGGCGCTGGGCAAAATAAATCATCAGACGATGACGATCTGCGCGTAGCCTTGGACGGTGAAATCTGGCCCGACAATTTTAGCCAAGATAATGATATGAAAGGTGAAATTAATTTTACTTCCGCTGATTTGGCCAAATCAATACATGGGATTCGTAAGATTGAATATAAATCCAGTAAGCTGTCAGGAGACAGCTTTGACGTAAAGCTCAATATTTTTGATGTATATGATTTTCAAAAGGGTGTCGCCTCCTTCTTTTACCCACATTTTGAAGAGTATTTAACTCAGGCAATTGTAAATGATATGGATATTGGCGAGGAACTCGAAATTATAAAAAATTATGAAATTGAAATTCACATAACTGAAACTATTCATGTCCGCTAATTATAGGAATTGGGTATTTTTGATTTTGTTCGGGTTATCTCTGACAGTTCCTGTCCAAATCTTTGGAAGGGCTGGAATAATTGATGTTATACAGAATGTCACTAGTGGACGGTTAAGGATGGCTTCATAATAAGGATAATTGGCATGCGCTGTTCATATCCTGTAATGGATTTTCAGAAAACAGCTTATCTAAGCCCATTTTATCAACAACGGAGATACTCAGAATTTGTAGGATT
>JACRIE010000014.1 GCA_016220165.1 Candidatus Peregrinibacteria bacterium | reverse complement strand
CCAGCGGCATCAACGCCCAGGGCATCGTCCTCGACGCCGGGATGTCGGTCAACTACTTCGACAAGGACATCGTCAGGAAATCCATGCGCCCGGAATGAAGCGCGGGTTTTTTTCCGTCGCGGGAGAAAGCTCTTCTACTAAGGAGTTCATAAGTAGCCATAACGGGGAAAATTGAGGACGGCGAATTCCCTTCCCCCTTGCAGGGGGAAGGCCAGGATGGGGGCGCTAGTGCTTTGACAAACTAATTTTTATCTTTATAGGAGCGATTGTCTGTGTTATTCTTTTTTCTGGCGCAGGCCGGGAAAGAGAGGGGATATGGCACAAGTGAAGTTGCGTAAGGGTAGGGTTTTTGTAAAGTTGACATCGAAGGATCGGAAGAAGGTGTTGCTTTTGATCCGGAAAGGTAAAGAATCAGGCCGAGTAATAAAGCGCGCCTTGGTTTTGAGGATGATGGATCAGGGAACTGTGTCTCCTCAGGTGGCGCAGGCGCTTGGGATGACGGCGATGTCGGCCCGCAACATTGCATGGAACTATAATAGCGATGGATTAGGAGCGGCATTGTATGATCGACCCCGTCCAGGGCAACCTCGGCGGATGGAGCAGAAAGAGATAAGTCAGATTGTAGCAATGGTTTGCGCTTCTCCGCCTGACGGGTATGCCCAATGGAGTGTGCGTTTGATCGCGGAGGAGGTGGTAAGAAGGAAGATCGTAGGAAAAACAAACCGTGAGAGCGTCCGGCTTATTTTAAAAAATCACGAATTGAAGCCTTGGCTAAAAAAAAATGTGGTGCATGGCTGAGTTGACGCCTGAATATGTCGAAAGGATGGAGGATGTTCTTCGTCTTTATGAAAAGCCGTTGGATCCGAAGGAACCAGTGATTTGTTTGGATGAGAAGAGCATACAACTTCTTGAAGACTTCCGACCCGCCAAGCCATCCAGACCGGGGCGAACCGGCAAACAGGATAGTGAGTATGTTCGACGTGGGACGGGCAATGTTTTTTGTGGCGTGGAACCGCAAGCTGGACGTCATTTGACGTGGGTAACGAAGAATAGAAAGGCGGATACATTTGCCAAAATTATTGGGCGGATAGTAAGGGCTTATCCCAGGCTAAAGACACGACATCTTGTCATGGATAATTTGAACACCCACAAAGAGAAATCCCTGACGGATTATTATGGCCCGATAAAGGGGAAAAAGTTATGGAAGTCTTTCACTATCCACTATACACCTAAGCATGGCAGTTGGCTCAATCAGGCAGAGATAGAGATTGGTTTGTTGTCTAGGCAATGTCTTGGGAAAGACCGGATTGCCAGCCTTAATGATCTCATGGGGCGGGTCAAAGCTTGGAATCGAAAGACCAACAGAAAACGGGTAAAGATTAACTGGGCATTCACAATAGCCAAGGCCAGAAAAACATTTAACTCTTATAAAGATATATATTAAATTGTCAAAGCACTAGACCATGCAATTCACGACCCACAGCGGGGAGGAGACGCTCCAACTGGGAGAGCGGCTGGGAAAACTCCTGAAACCCGGAGACGTCGTCCTCCTGTTCGGGGAGCTGGGCGCCGGAAAAACCAAGCTGACGCAAGGCATCGCCCAGGGGCTGGGCCTCCAGCGGGGAGAATACGTCCGCAGTCCCTCGTTCACCTTGGTCAACGAGTACCGGGGCCACTGCCCCATCTACCACATCGATCTCTACCGGATTGAATCCTACGCGGAAATAGAAAACCTGGGACTGGAGGAAACGTTTTTCGGCGACGGCGTGACCCTCGTCGAATGGGCCGAGAAACTGTACCGCAAACCCGGCGACAAAACCACGCTCGGCTTCGGCATCGAACCCCGCATGGAAATCACGATCGCCATCCCCGACGAGAGTGTTCGCCAGTTCGACATCCAACCGGAAATGCCCTGACCCGCGCAACCCCCTGTTCACAAGGCAAAATCCCTTGAAATAATTTGGCAAGGGGATAAGATTATTGCGAGTATCGCAAGCAAAAAGTCCGGCTTTAAAACGGGCCAGTTTTCTGGGGAAGGTCAATGGCAAACGAGGAAATTCCCAAAGGGCAACGATTCACTCACGTTTATCTGGAACGAGGGAAACCGGTTCAGGATAGTCCGCGATTTAGAAAGCGCATCGGATATTTTTTTGAATCAAACATGTACGGTCATAGGATTCCATAGCGCATTGTCTGAAGCTAGAAATAGCTCTTACTGTCCCATATAACGAATGGGATTCAACTTATTTATTTGAGAAATTTTTATCAAAAATTCCTCTTAACGATCTGCTTGACGCGATAACTCTGATCGGACGAGTTTTAAAAACAAAAGGCGCCCTGTTCCGATTTGATCAATGGAAGAACTTCGTGGTCCGCGCGTTAAAAGAAGAAAACATGGATTATTCTTTGGACGACGAGTGCGGGGTTCATTATCTCGTTGACGAAGAATTCGAGCGCAATCGTGTTTCCGCCTTGCGTTGTCTTGGAAACGCAAAATACGCCGCGGTTCGCACCGCGTTTGAGCATGCCTTCGAGGAATTGGACGCGACCCAGCCCCATACCAAGGATGCCGTGAGGTCCATATTTGAAAGCCTCGAAATTCTCGTAAAACAAATGGTCGAT
>JACRIE010000016.1 GCA_016220165.1 Candidatus Peregrinibacteria bacterium | reverse complement strand
GAACTTCCTGCATACGGCCTTGGCGTTTTTAAGCTCCCTGTAGGCCCTGAACCACTGCCGGCGGAGCCCGGCCAGCTCTTTTTCTTTTACTTGCTGCTTTATTTGATGTAATTCTTTCTTGGACATCGTGTTTTTGTTAGGAAATAAGCGATTCTAACGATACACGGTGTCCTAAATGTGTGTGAGTTATATAGTTTTTTTGGTGATTTTATTGATAATATTTAATAAAAATGGTATAATAATAGTTGAAAAAAACAAAAAATCCTATGAAAAAGAAATTGGTGGTGGGCCTTCTGTTCTCCGAAAAAAAGATCGGTTACGAGGAAAAGCTTTTTTTGAAATGCGCGAAAAAGAAGGGCATTGAACTTAAAATGATCAACCTCTTCAAACGGTTCAATGAAGAGGAATTCGAGCAACAGATCAGACAATGCGATGTTGTTTATAACAATGCCGGAGAGGGCTTTGTTTTAGAGCCGCTTAAGACCATCGAAGAACTTGGCGAGCGTGTGATCGACAGTTCCAAACTGTATTATTATACCGAGGACAAATGGATGTTTTACGTCAAATGCAAGGAGCACGGCATCCCGACTCCGAAAACCATATTGATCCCCAATAACCTGACTATGGCGCGGGCTGAACTCAAAGAATTCGGGCAGTGGCCCGTGATCCTCAAAAGAATCTACGGGATGGAAGGGCAATGTGTGGCAAAGGCGGATCACCTGACGGAAGCGGTGAAGATCGTGAAGTCGATCTGGAGCAAGGATATTGATAAACTGCCTCTCATCGCCCAGGAGTACATAAAATCCTGGTCGTACCGTGTCACGGTGATCGACGGCGAGATCGTCCAGGCGATTATCAAGAAGTCGTCCCACTGGAAGTGTACCGGGGTCTATTCGAAGGACTGCGAAAAGTTCCGGGTGGATGTCGTGTTGCGCAAACTCGTAAAAAAAGTAATCAGGGCCACGCAAATCAATGTCTGCGGCATCGATTTCCTGAAACACGGAAATGAATGGGTTGTTCTGGAAGTCAATACGGAGCCGGGGCTCGCTTTTGTGGATGGAGACTATGAAAAATTGGTCAACAAGATCCTCGATTTTATCAAGCGGTATTCCCGCAAGACCGTGCGGAAGCTCATTACTTCTTCCCGTAGTACTTTCTGAATTTTCGGATCATTCCGACGTCCGCCTCGGCCGTGATGATGCCTTCTTTGTCGATCAATTCTTTCAGGATGTCGTGCGGGTCCGCGATGGCGGAATAGGAAACCTGATCCGCTTCTTCGATGATAGGGTTGGACAGCGCCACATAGAATACGTTTTCATGCGCCCGGGCCAGCAGCATGGATCTCAGAAGCTGAATTTCCTTTTTTTTGTGAGAGTGTTTGTGTGAGGGGAGGTCGTAATACCACTTGGCTGGGCAGAAGACGATTTCCGCGCCCTTTTTCTTCATTTCGCTGAATAGTCCCGGAAAGGTTAGATCCCAGCAGATCACGATGCCGACCTTGGCAAAGTCGGTTTCAAACACGCGCACCTCATTGCCGGCTTTGGTGTCGTCTCCGTAAAGGTTGATCTTTTCGTAATGCCCTTTGACCTTTCCGTCGCGCCCCACGAGCATGGCCGTGGTATAAAAATGTTCGCCGAATTTGACGTCCTCGGTCACAATGCACCAAATCGAATGTCGTTTACATTCTTTGCGGATCTCCTTGATGAAATGGTGGTCTAGCAGGAGCCTTTCTTCCTTTGTGATGCAGTTCTCCGGAAAGCACACGATATCCGCGCCCATTTTTTTGGCCTTGCCAATGAACGTCTTGATTTTCTCAAGATTATGTTCGTGATGGAGATCAAAGTACCGAATAGCCGCAATGGCGATGATGGGCTTTTTTTTCATGGGCATTTTATTTGTTTTCGAGGGTTATTATAACACCAAGCCTGTTGTCATTTCGACCGAAGACGAAGAAGAGGAAGGGCGTAGCGGAGAAATCGCTTGAAAACCCTCTGAGGGTTTATGAAGGGATGCCTCCGCTACGGTCTGGCATGACAAGAAACATACTCCTCACGCTTTATAATAAAATCGCCACAATTTATCCAATCCTTCCCTGATGCCGATGCGTGGCGCGATGAGAATTTTTTTTGGCTGAAAGCCGTCATCAAAGACGCCGTCCGGTTCGTCGCCACACAAATCCAGACCGTTGTGGGATTCTTTCGTCATTCCCAAGGCGATGCAGAGCTTGGCAGGCCCGTCCGCGAGGCGGTCTTTTTTGCCGCGGCGTTCACGCATTTTCTCAATGCCTGTCAGCGGCTCGATGGCGCGCAGAAGAACCGCGGCAGGGAATCCCTCGCGCTCGGTCACGATATTAGCGCAGTGGTGCATGCCGTAGGTGAAATAGACGTATAAATGCCCGGGCGGACTATACATAACGCGGTTGCGCGGCGTTTGCCCGCGGGCGGCGTGGCACGCGGTGTCATTTTCACCAATATAGGCTTCGGTTTCTATGATCCGGCCGGAACATGATCCGATCACCAGGATTTTTCCCAGAAGCTCTCTTGCCACCGCAAGGGTTGGCTGTGCGAAAAAGGAACGATGTACGCGCCGCATAGTGGTATTATATATGCATAAGAACACATGACAACTGACATCTGACACATGACAATAAACGAATATTCGTTTATTAATAAAGTCAGGTGTTAAGTGTCAAGTGTAAATATTATGAAACATCCTATCCTCCTTCTCTTTCGGTCTGCGTGGCGGTACGCCCAAGGGCGTCGTTTTATTTTTATCGCGACGCTTATTACCTTTTTTATCGCCAATGTCATTATTTTAATGGAACCTGTGATCGTCGGGCAGATGCTTAATGACATTCAGGAAAATAATACTTCCCCCCATCCTTGGAACATCATTCTCCGTTATTTATTAATTCTGCTCGCGATTCCTTTCGCCTTTTGGGCTTTTCATGGACTTTCGCGCGTGGCAGAGCGAAAAACCGCTTTTCATATTCTCAAGCGTTACAAAGAGGATCTTATATCGCAGGCCTTTGATTTGCCGCTGTCGTGGCATCGCGATCATCATTCAGGGGAAACCATTAATAAAATCAATCGAGCGACTTTGGCTCTTTTTAGTTTTTCCGGCAGTTTATTCGAACCTTTCGGTTCTCTGACGAAACTTTTGATTGCCTATGTTGTCTTGTTTGTGATCATGGTGCAGGCTGGGCTATTCGTGGCGGCTATCAGCGTTCTCGCGATCCTATCGGTTATCTTTTACGACCGGATCCTCATGCGCCAATACGATACGATTTATAAACTCGAAAATCGAGTGGCTTCCACTCTTCATGATTATCTGACCAATATCATTACCGTGGTGGCGATGAGACTTAAAAAAATCGGGCTCCGCGAAGTAGACACCCGGATTGATAATATTTTCCCCACGTACCATAAAAATATTGTTTTAAACGAAGTAAAATGGTTCAGCGTTTCCGCCATCATTGCCGTGATGGTGTTCACGGTGCTGGCGAGTTATGTTTATATGACCCTGCACGCCGGAAGCGCTTTGCTGGTGGGCACACTCTACACGCTTTACGCGTATCTGGACCGCATCTCCGGAGCGTTTTACGATTTCGCGTGGCAATACAGCCGCATGATTGAACAGGCGGCTTCGGTTCATTCCGCGGAAGACATCATCGCGGATTTTAAATCCTATCGCGCCCCCGCGATTTATAAGCTTCCTTTCAAGTGGAAGACGATCGATATCCAACACCTCTATTTCACCTATCTGGACGAAAAAAAACATCGTCATCACTTGGAGGACTTTAACCTTGCGCTGCCGCGAGGAGCCAAAATCGCCCTCGTTGGCAGCAGCGGCGGAGGCAAGAGCACGGTCATGGCGCTTTTGCGCGGTATCTATCACGCGTCCCGGGTGGAGGTGCGCGTGGATGGTGTCTTCATGCCTCACGGACTCCAACATCTCTATGATTCGACCGCTCTTTTCCCTCAGGACCCTGAAGTGTTTGCCGACACTTTGCTCTACAACATCACTATGGGAAGTCACGTTTCGGACGAATGGCTGAATAAAGTTATTAACTGGAGCCGGCTGGAATCGGTTCTCAAGCGTCTTCCCAAAGGCCTTGCCACAAACATCGCCGAAAAAGGGGTCAACCTCAGCGGCGGCGAAAAACAGCGGTTAGCCTTGGCACGAGGCCTACTCATCGCCAGTTCCAACGACATCCTTCTTCTGGACGAGCCTACCAGTAGCCTGGACGCCCGCAACGAGCGCGCGATTTACGAGAAAATTTTGGCGGAATACGGAGATCGGACGATTGTCGCGTCGGTTCATCGGTTGCACCTCCTTCCACTCTTTGATTACGTCTATCTAATCGACGGCGGGAAAGTTTTAGAACATGGGAGCCTTCCCGAACTCATCGACAAAAAAAGCGCCTTTGCCGATCTCTGGCAATCTTATTTTAAGACGCACAGCGCTTTGGTGTCACCGGCTCCGCCTGCCTACTTCGCCGAAGCGGCTACGAAGGCTGAATGGCGGGACGACCTTGGGCTTTGAGTTGGTGTCACCGGTCGGGCTTGAACCGACGACCTTGGGCTTATGAGTCCCACGCTCTAACCAGCTGAGCTACGGTGACACGACTTTTGAAATCGCTTTTATAAATTACTCATCGCGTGGCCTAAAATCAAGGCTATCTTCTCATCTATTGCGATTTTAAGGATCCGCTCTTATACTGTGGGCAACAAGAAAATCAAAAAAAGATGGTAATCAATCTTAGCTGGGATCTCTTCATCATTGTTTTTTTCTGCGTCATCGTCGCCTACAGTTTGATCATGGGGCGCAACCAGACGGTGAAGATTATTGTGAGCAGCTACATCGCGATTTTGGCTGCCGATGGGATCGGGAATCTGATTCAGCGTTATTTTATAGGTCAGGACGCGATCGCCAGCATCATGGGTTTCACCAACAACCCCAACGCCTTTGTGGTTCTCAAAATCGGTATTTTTGTCCTCACGATCGTCGCGATCACCACGCGCGGTCAGTTTAATATCGATATGGGAGCCAGCTCTTCTTATCTCCTGAGGGCGCTTTTATCGCTGACCTATGGCGTGCTTAGCGCCGGCCTCATGATTAGTACGATTTTAATATACGCCTCGGGAGCGTCTCTCGTGCAGGAAGGAACGGTGGTGATGAATCAGGCGCTTCAGGTCATCTATAAGGATTCATTTTTAGTGCGGGCTATGATTGATAATTATAACGTATGGTTCTCATTGCCCGCGATCACGTTTGTGTTCAGCAGTTTCGTCAAAGACGCGTGAGATCAATTGACTTTTGGAGATGCGGAACGTAATATGGTCACGCTTTTTTGCGCGTTTTTCGGGTCGGTAGCTCAGTTGGTAGAGCAACAGCCTTTTAAGCTGATGGTCCCGGGTTCGATTCCCGGCCGACCCACCATTTCGTTCGTATGGACACGGGTTTTTGGGGTCGCCTTGAGCGGCCGATCATCGGATTGGCGCCCATGGATGGCGTAACAGACGCGGCTTATCGTTTGATGACGGCTCGTCATGGCAAGCCGTCTCTTTTTATCACTGAATTTGTGAATGTCGAAGGCTTGGCGCGCGGTGCGATCAAAATACTGCGGCATTTGATGTACGACGAAAGCGAGCGATACGTCGTGGCGCAGATCTACGGCGTGGAGCCGGAGTCGTTTTATAAAGTCGCGCTTTTGGTGTGTGAATTGGGATTCGACGGGATCGATATTAATATGGGTTGTCCAGCCGATAAGATCGCGCGACGCGGGTCCGGCGCCGGCCTCATCCGTACGCCTGAAACAGCCAAGGCGTTGATTCGGATTACGAAGCAAGCGGTTTCCGATTGGGCGAATGGAAAAACGATGGAAGAGGCTGGGATTCGGCCGAAGATCATACGAGAAGTCAAAAAATTTAGAGACGAGAGACGAAAAAATAGTGACGAGCGACGAGAGACGAGAAAGATTAACTCGTCACTTGTCACTCGTCACTCCGATGTCACTCGTAACTTAATCCCGATTTCCGTTAAAACCCGAATCGGATACGATCGCGTTATTGTGGACGAATGGATTAAATATCTTCTCGAAGTATCGCTGGCCGCTATTTCGCTTCACGGCCGCACGTTCAAACAACTGTACTCCGGTGCGGCGGACTGGGAAATGATCGCGAGCGCGGCGCGGCTCTGCAAAGGCACGGGCACGCTCCTTCTCGGAAACGGAGATATAAGGTCTATGGAAGACGCGCATGCCAAAATCAAGTCCTACGACTTGGACGGCGTTCTGGTGGGGCGGGGGACTCTGGGCAATCCATGGTTCTTCGTGGGCAAGACGCCCACGCCCAAGGAAATGGCTCAGGCCGCGATTGAACACAGCGAGTTATTCGAAAAGCTTTATCCTGACAGCCCATTTTTTCCCATGCGCAAACACCTGGCTTGGTACCTCAAAGGTTTCCCAGGCGCCAAGGATCTGCGCGTGCGCCTGATGCAGACGAATTCAGCGAAAGAAGTGAAAAAACTTCTTTCTCATGAGAAAGATAGCGGCGGTTAACGCCACGAATATTATTCCCGCTACCCCAATCAATAAGTTTTGCTACGCTATTTATTTTTGCAAGGTTCAAGCTTAATTCAAGCTTATCTTAGCGCTATTTTTTGGATTTTTCAACGGAGAAGACTAAAAGTTGCTTTTTTAAAAATAAAGGGTTATAATTGTTTCAGATAATATACATTATTGTTAATTATTAGAAATGAACTATTTATTATTTTTAAAGGCATTTCAGGAAAAGTATGCCAATACGGCTGATAAAGGGGCGCTCTTTAATTACTTACGAGAAGAACTTCAATATTTGATTTTGGGCTTCCTTTTTACCAAGACCAGCTATCCGATTTATTTTATGGGCGGGACCAAGCTCAGGCTTTCCTATAAAATTAACCGTTTTTCCGAGGATATCGATTTTGCTCTGGACAAGCCCGACCCGGATTTTCCTTCCGGCGTTTTTTTTAAGGATATCGAGTCCGCTTTTTCGGAAAAAATCACCGGCTTTAAATTGCATGCCAAAAGCAATGCCAGGCGCAATGTCGTCAAAATCATGCTTGCCTTCGCTCAGATTCTTTATGATTTGAAGCTTTCCCCCCTTCCGGATGAAACGATTAAAATTAAGATTGAATTGGATATCAATCCTCCGGCGCACGCGCAGTATGAACAAAAACAATACCGTAGCCTCCTGAGCGATTACAGAGTTAACACTCATGATCTTGCGACAGGGTTTGCGGGGAAATTGGGGGCTGTTCTGGAACGGGAGTATCAAAAGGGGCGGGATTATTACGATCTTCAGTGGTATCTCCAGCAAACGCCGCCCGTTCTCATCAATCTGGATTATTTTAACGCGAATTCCGTTCAGTTACAGCGATCGACGTTTAAAACATCCGCCGAACTTTTAAAGGCCGTGACCAAAAAAGTGGAAGCGCTGGATCTGAATTTGCTGAAAAAGGATCTTGAGCGTTTTGTTCTGATGGATCCCGGTTCTTTTGAGCAATGGCTGCAGGCTTATCCGGCTGAAACCGCTGCCCTCTTAGAAGCTTATCTTAAACGTCATGAAGGCTGAAGCGCTACACCTTTTTTATCATCGGGTTTTTACGCTCGAGGAAATCCATAGCGCCTTTAAGGAGCCTCTTTCCACGATCAAAGTTCATCTTTTTCGATTGCATAAAAAGGGCACTTTGGTACGCCTGAAAAAAAATTGTTATGTTTTTTCCCAATTCCCTCAGGATAGCCTTCTGATCGGGCAACAAATGGTGATGCCTTCTTATCACAGCCTGGAATGGGCGCTTTCGCGCCAGGGGATCATTCCGGAGGGGGTTACCGCTTACACTCTGGTAACCTCTCAAAAAACACAGCGTTACCAAACACCTTTTGGCAATTTCAGCTACCGCCATCTGGGCCCCTCGCTTTTTTTCGGAGTGGAAAAACGAACGGATGGGGTTTGGATGGCTACGAAAGAAAAAGCGTTGCTGGATTATCTCTATCTGAATTCTGAAAAATTCACCCCCGGTTTTTCCTGTTGGCAAGCCGAACGTTTCGACGAGCTGGATACCCTGGACTGGGAGCAAATCAAAAAATGGGCGCCCGAGTTTCACATGAAAAAACTGGTTGGACTGATCAGCAGTCTGGAGAAATACGCACGATCAGATGTTTATCAGGAGCATCGCTAGTACTTCTTTCTTAAGGCAAGTTATATTTTTGGCTCACCCCATTTTATCTCGCCCCTGGTGTTCATCAGGCCCGATTTGCCTCCTTCCCATGAGGAGTATTCGGAAGTTCCCGTATCCCGAATGACTTTGCATCCGATGCAGACTTGGACCGTGAGCCTATCCTCGTCAAAGGATCCCGCCCCATCAAACTGGGCCGGAATCACTTTTTTAAGATCGGTATTCATGAATCCTACTTTTCCGTTTTCCAGAAAGCGGGATAGGCCTGCTTTAAAATAGTCCGGACCGTTATCGAAAGGAAATGCTTCGACCAGCATATTACCCTCCGTATCCACATAAGCCATTTTGCCTCCTTCCGCCCGCGTCATTTGCACAGCGCAGCCGATTTTGTTATCCCCCGACGGAAATACGATTTCGTATTTTCCGGGGAAGCGTTCTTCCAGCGTTTCGCATGACTGTCCCGTTTCTTCGGGCGTCCCTATCGAATAATACGAATAATATGAGTAATAGAAATAGACTGAAGCGAGAATGCCAAGAAGAGCGATGAGTTTCTTTTTCATAGGGGGGTCAGTGATCAGTGGGAATTTTATTTTTTAGATATATATTTCCATAGGGCGGCAATGCCTAAAACCAGCAAAAAAACTACTAGAATATAAGTAAGCCATACAAAAAGCATCATGCTGCTTCCGCCGCCCCCCATCATGTAATTATAATCCATCATATTTTTTAAAATTAATTTGATTAAATCCGACCTTTATTATTTTAGAGTTTTATTTTTTAAAAGTATAGCATTAACTGCCACAATAACAGTGCTCAAAGACATAAATACCGCCGCCAGCGCAGGCTCTGCAGTATGCCTTTAAAGGCAAGAGCGCCGGCCGCAAGTGGCAATGCGACAACATTATATCCTGTTGCCCAAAAAATATTCTGAATCATTTTTGAATATGTTATTTTGGATAACTTGATAATTTTTTCTATATCCCTTGGGTCATTTTTGACAAGAATGATCCCTGCTGATTCAATGGCGACATTCGTACCTGCGCCGATAGCTATGCCGAGATCGGCCTGCGTTAAAGCGGGAGCGTCGTTAATGCCATCGCCGACCATTGCGACTTTCAAGCCGCGGTTTTGAAGTTCTTTTACTTTCTCTGATTTCTGATGAGGTAATATTCGTGCGAAATATTCATTAATTCCGAGCTCCTGACTGACCCATTTAGCTACATCCTCAGAATCGCCAGTAATCATCGTAGCTCTAACCCCTATTTTTTTGAGCGAATGAATCGCTTCACGGGATTCTTCTCTAATAATATCGGCGAGAGCCATTGTGTCCAAAAGAACCTGTTCTTTGACAATAAAAATGATTGTCTGCCCTTTTATGCCGGCATCTTGAACTTGTTTAGAAAGTTCGGCAGGGATTTCTATCCCCATGCTTTCTAAAAGAGCTGGACCACCAACCAGCACTTCTTTACCTTCAATGAAGGCTTTTACTCCTTTACCCTTTAATGCTTCAAATTTTTTCGGTTCTTTCAGGGAGAATTTCCTCTCTTTAGCTTTTGCCACCACCGCCTTTGCGATCGGATGTTCAGATAGGGAATCGAGAGAAGCGGCTAATTCTAAAATTTCATCTTCTGCGTGACCATTTATACTAGTTTTCCAAAATAATTCAGGAAGTGTACAATGGTTATGCTGATTCATAACCAAAAATAAAAATGGCCTACAAAGTAACTGATGTGATAATTCCTCCTGCGACGGCAATTATTGTTAAATATAGAGCGGCTCTGTCTGAAAGAATCTGAAGGCGTGATTTTGACGCCTGTGCTTCGGCGACCAAGCGCATAACTCCCGCCAGAAAAGTTTTTTCTCCAATATTTGCAACATTGATTTTTAACGCTCCATCACCATTTATTGTGCCTGCAATAACAGAATCATCTTCTTTTTTAGTATCTAAGCTTTGGGAACAAACCCCTCGGCTTCAGCCGAACCCTTCAGGTTAACGGGCGGTGGTATACTCACGTTATGCAGCTGTACAGGGCCACTTCCCACACCAGGTTCGATCTCAAGTATCATCTTGTATGGATAACCAAATACAGAAAACCCGTCATGACCGGCAGAGTAGTCTACAGGATCCGCGAACTTGTCCGCGAGATCTGCCGCACCTTCAGCGTCCAGATAATCAAAGGGCATGTTTCGAAGGATCATGTGCACCTTTTCATTTCCATGCCTCCCCAGCTTTCCGTAAACAAGATAGCGCAGTACATCAAGGGCAAGACCTCCAGAAGGCTGATGGACGAATTTCCGGCGCTGAAGAAAACATTTTTGGGACAGCATTTCTGGGCAAGGGGTTATTTCGCCGTCAGTTCTGGTTCGGTCACCGACGAGATGAT
>JACRIE010000012.1 GCA_016220165.1 Candidatus Peregrinibacteria bacterium | reverse complement strand
TTTCGCTTTCCATTCTTTTTTATACTTCCGCTCCCGCATCTCGGGCACTTTTTTTTGCATTACAAAAAATATTAAGTATTAATGGCTTCTCTTAGCATAAAACTTAATTTTTCAGCCCGCAAATTTTACCTTTATGCCAACTTTTATAAGATTCCATATTTCTATTATAACTTATACGTTATATATGATCAAGTGTTTTTAATTTGGATTCCGCCAATTCGATCAATTGCCTTGGTATCTTTTGAGTTTTTATTTTAGATGAGTGTAACACCGGACGGGGAATCAATTCAAATTTTTATTTTACATTTCCTGTTTTTGTGTGTATATTGAATAAAATTAACCAAAATAAATATGAATATACCTTTACAAACCATGCCGACTTGGGCGGTCGTGGCGTATTTCGCGATTATCCTTCTTATGCTGGCTTCCAACTGGGTTATTTTCACCAAAGCCGGAAAACCCGGATGGGCCTCCATCATCCCGATTTATAATTTTTTCGTGCTTCTCGACATTGTGGGCAAGCCCGCCTGGTGGTTCCTGCTGATGCTGATCCCCCTTGTCAACATCGTGATTGCTATCATCGTTTTGCATCGACTGTCGCTCTCGTTCGGAAAAGGCGCCGGCTTTACGGTCGGACTCATTCTTCTGAATATTATTTTCTTCCCGATCCTGGCTTTCGGAGGGTCTAAATACGTTAAGCTGGGGACGGCATGATGTATTACTCCGGCCGCCTGAGCGGTTTTGGCTAAGTTTTTGTTGTGCGTTTTCATCTCGTCGCGCAAATAGACTCGTTTGCCGTCCTCGAGGAGTTGTTCGTGCATTTCCTGTTTTCGAGTTTGGATAGCAAAATAGGTTTGAGCCAGAGCGATCTCTTCTTTGCGGGGGTCGCCGTTCTGAGCGATTAAATAGCAGGCGTAACGGGAAAGATGATAATCCTCGACCTCTCTTTTGGCTTCAGAGCCTATTAAAACCATATCGCTGACGTGAGCGAAATGATCGGATGGCTTTTGGATGCTCTTTTTACATGCCTCTTTTGCCCTTTCAACTGCGGGGAGAAATTTCCCGTACTCCGTATAGCCCAGTAACCTACAAAGCTCGCGCGCGCTCCAATACTCGAAGCCGTGCTCGTTAACCTTCTTAATCTGCTCAAAAATAGTCGTGTTCATACAAAAAATTAAAGCTTCTTCATTCTAGTAAACTTTTGTTCACCTGTCAAACTTTAAATTTCCAGGCGCGCCCGGACTGATTTTCGATTTAAGATTCTTTTGGAGGTCGATCTTGCGACCTTTGAGTTCTTGGAGCGCCTGTTGGTACGCGTCTCGGAAGGAAATGCCTTTCGTTTGGACGAGATCGTTCGCCACGTCGGCCGCGAAGATGTCCGGCTGGATTTTGGATTCGATGGTCTGGATGTCGGGCTGAATGTTTTCGAGGACGATCGAGACGACCTCCACGCTTTTTTCCGCGATCAACAGACTTTCAAGGAGCGATTTTTTGAGAAGCTGAAGGTCACGGTGATAGCCGGAGATCAGGCCGACCGTGAGGTTCCGGACGAGCGCGTGGTTGGCGGTGAGGACGGTCGTCTGGCCGCGGAGGATTTCGAGCGGATCGAGGTTTCTTTTTTGCGGCATGATGCTGGAGCCGGTGACGATCGCGTCCGAGGCGATGAAGTAATCGCACTCGCGGCTCGTGAAAAACAGCATGTCCGCGGCGAAGCGGCTGAGCGTGAGCATAATCTGGACGAGTCCTTCGAGCGTCAGGCTTTCGAATTTGCCGCGGCTATTCTGGCAGTAGATCGTGTTGTTTTGTACCTTCCGGAAGCCAAGGAGCCTGGCGGTGAACTCGCGGTCGAGCGGAAGCGAAACGCCGTAGCCCGCGGCTGATCCGAGCGGGTTTTGGTCGAGGTGACTTGTGATCGCATCGAGCAGTTTCGCGTCGTCTTCGAGCGCCTCGGCAAAGGCGCCGAACCACAGGCCGAGACTCGAAAGCATGGCCTGCTGGGTGTGCGTGTAGCCTGGAAGCGGCACCCATTCGTACTTTTTGGCGAGCGAGCGGAATTGCTCAGCGAGGACGCGAACCGCGGGCACAAGGCGTCCCAATTTGTCTTTCATTAATAGCCGAAGCGCCACGAGCACCTGATCGTTCCGGCTGCGGCCGGTGTGAATTTTTTTGCCGGCGTCGCCCACGCGCGCGACGAGTTCGTTTTCGATGCGCGTGTGGCAGTCCTCGTCTTCGATCGTGAGCGTGAGCTTGCCCTGCGCGTGGAGCTTTCTGAGCTCATCCAAACCGCGCGTGAGATCGGCCAATTCCTGCTGCGTGAGGATGCCGATCTTGTGAAGCATCTTGGCGTGCGCGAGGCTCGCCTGAAGATCGTACGGCAACAGGAACTCGTCGAGTTTCCAGTCGTCGCCGACCGTGTAGACCTCGAGCGCCGGATGAAGTTTACCGCCAGTTTTTTTCTGCCAGAGTTTTTTCATAAATACGTAACTGGTAACTTGTAACTCGTAATTTCAAATTACAAATTACAAGTTACGAGAGGGATTTTTGATGCTGATAGGCGGTTTTCATGGCGAGCGTGTAAATTTCGATGAATCCGGGAGACGCGTTTTGGTTGAAGGTCGCGTTGCGATTGAACGTGGCTAAATCCTTATTGAAGAGCGAATACGGCGACTCGACCGCCACCACCATAATCGTACCCTTATAAAGCTGAACCGTCACGACGCCTGTCACTTTTTTATTCTGATCGTTGATGAACGCGTGCAAATGATTCATGGTCGGCTCGAGCCATTGGCCGGCGTAGGTGAGGTACGCCCACTTTGCGTCGATGAGCGATTTAAATTCGTTTTCCTGACGCGTTGACACGAGCTTCTCAAGATTTTTATGCGCGGCGATGAGAATCGCGGCCGCGGGATTTTCGTACACGCCGCGGACTTTTAGGCCGACGATGCGGTCTTCGATGAGGTGGATGAAACCGACGCCGTGTCTGCCGCCGATCTTATTGAGCGCGGCGATGACGTGACTGAGCTTTTGAGTGTGTCCGTTGAGTGCCACGGGGATTCCTTTTTCAAACGTGATTTTAAGCGTTTCCGATTCATCCGGCGCCTTTTCGGGCGTGTTGCACCATTGGAGGATCTTTTCGAGCGGCGGAATGAGTTTCGGATCCTCGATTTCGCCGCCTTCGCCTGTGTTGGACCACATATTCTCGTCGTACGAATAGGGCGAATCCTTTTTCTGTTTAACGTGGATTTTATGCTTCTCCGCATATTCGATCTCTTCGTCGCGGCCCATGCCCCACTCGCGCACCGGGGCAATGGTTTTGAGTTGAGGATTCAGCGTGATGATCGCGCCCTCGAATCGCACCTGATCATTGCCTTTGCCCGTGCACCCGTGCGCGATCACCTGGCAGCCGTATTTGGCTGCCACGCGGACAGCGATCTGGGAGATCATGACGCGGCCCAGCGGGCAGCCCAGCGCGTACCCGCCCTGATAGTCCGCGTTCGCCTTGATGGCGATACTGAGCAGTGTGTCCGCAAACTCATCCTTGGCGTCGTAGACGACCGCCTCTTTGGCGCCCAAATTGATGGCCTTTTGTTTGATCGCTTCCAAATCGTCGGCCGTCTGGCCGAGATTGATCGTGAGAGCAACCACTTCGCAGTCGTAATTTTCCTGAATCCATTTGAGCATCACCGAGGTATCCAGGCCGCCGGAGTAAAGCAACAGGCAGCGTTTGAATTCGCCTTTTTTGGCTTCGTGGGAAGCGATTTTCTGATAGGAGGTGATTGTTTTCATTGGAAAAAAAGATTTAAAAAAATAAATAAAAAATAAAATCAATTCTGAACATAAGCGAGGCAACAGGCAACGCCTCTTTTTTTGATTTCCTTTTTGGGGAAGAGAATAAAGGAATCTTTCATGGCTCTTCTTATACCGGCGCCATCCCTGGCAATGACGTCTCCCTTTTTAAAGCAGTCGAAATTGGCATAGTCGGACATGAATCGGAAATGATCCGTTTTAGCTGACCATTTGGCGTAAACGATTAAGTGGCGCGGCTTGGGGCCATGATTAATCATCGCCCTACCTGAAACGGCCCCGATTATTTTTAAAAATCGCAGGGCTTTATGGAAGACCTCCTTTTTATCACCTTTCTCCTGATTCCAACCTGATTCGTAGGTGATTCCGATACCGCCATGCGCGTCCACAAAATTATCAATGCAGGTATTTTTGGGGAGATCGGAAGAAGGAGAGACGATGATTTCTGTTTCAAAAACGGACGCGAGCCGAAGGTGCGCGGGCGTGTTTTCGAAAAATAAAAATGGGATCGAAGGCTTCAGAGTTGAATGAATGTCTAAGGCGAAATCGGCCTGAACTAAAATCGGCGCGAGCTCGAGAGCCCGTTTTTCTTCATAGGTCAGCCTGAAGGCGCCCCGCCGTGGCAGGATGGATCGCGTCTTCAGGCTGTCGCCAAATTGCCGATTCAGATCGCAATCGATATATCGTTTACCAGCCGCGCACGCTTTCGGGTTACCGATTATCAGATAAACAATGCCATGAATGTTTTCTTCGGATAATCGCTTCCTTAATAACCCGATCACCTGCGCTCCGATGGGCTCATTTCCATGAGCGCTGCCGACAATAACGGCAATCGGACCCGGCTTCTTTCCCTTAAAACAATAGGTGTACGAAGGCAATCTTCCTATTCCCGATTCCTGAGTATAATTTTGCCTCTCATGAGAGGCGACTACCATGGTGCCGACCCCTTCATGGGTCAAAACCTCATGCAACAGACTTTGAGGCGAGAGGCCATTCAAAATATGAACGCGTTTCACTCCCCCTTCTATCGCTTTTAGAGCGTTGCTGACTTTAACAGCCATTCCGCCGCTGATGACCCCCTGTTGAATAAGCGTTTTTCCCTCCTTCGGCGTGAGCACGCTGATGAGGTGTCCCTCCTGAGTGACGCCATCGGTATTGGTGAACAGGATCAGTTTCTCCGCCTTCAGCGTGATCGCGATTTCGGTCGCGATTGTGTCGGCGTTGACGTTTAGGATGGTGCCTTGGGAATCGACCGCCAACGGAGATACAATGGGCAGATATTGTTTTTCCAAAAAGTCGAAAAGGACTTTTGGATTCACCTTATTGATCTCCCCCACATACCCGTAATCGATTGCTTTTACCTCTCTTTTGCGGACATCTAAAAGATCACCGTCTAAGCCGCTGACGCGGATTCCCTTCATGCCTAACTGTTTCATGATGCTGAGGATTTCGAGATTGAGACTGCCGCCGTAGAGCATTTTGACAATTTCGAGATCTTCTTTGCCCGTGATCCGGCGCCCTTCGATTTTAACGGATTGAATTCCCAATTTTTTTGCCAGACAGTCGGCTTGCGGCCCTCCTCCGTGCACCAAGATCACCCTGATTCCGAGCTCCAAAATTTCCCGGATATCTTTGAGGATATCCTTAAGGATTGTCTTACTCTGAATTACTTCGCCGCCAATCTTAAGCACAAAGACTTTGCCTTTGAATTTCGATAAATAAAAAATTTTCTGGATGTTATTCATGGCGTTTATTGGGACAACAATGGTAAAAATCGTTCGGCAAAGAGATCGATTTCTTTGAACGTCGTTGATAACGGCGGAAAAATCCGAAGCACTTCTTTTTTGTAGGAATTTCCGATAAGCAGTCCGCATGTCAATGCTTTTCGAACGATCTCCGGACGCGGCTCTTTCAGCTGAATTCCCAAAAGAAGCCCTTTACCCAACACTTTTTGAATGGCCGGATGTGCTTCGAGTTTAGAGCGAATGGTCGCCTCTTTTTGAGAAACCTGATAGTCGTTTTTGAGCAACATCTTCATAACGGCGACTCCGGCGGCGCATACGACAGGACCTCCGCCAAATGTGGCGGCGTGCTCGCCGACTTTAATCGTTCGCGCGATGGGTTCTTTAATCAGCACCACCGACAGCGGCAATCCCGACGCAATGCCCTTGGCCGTGGTGATGAGGTCGGGGTGAACGCCCACGGATTGCGAAAACCAAAACGATCCTGTCCGACCGAGACCTGTCTGGACCTCATCAAAGATTAAAAGGATGTTTTTTTGAGCGCAAAAATCCGCCAATACCCGATAAAATTCCTGTGGCGCCATGTTGACGCCGCCGATACTTTGGATCGGTTCGCAGATCACGGCGGCGGTATCCGCCGCGTACGCCTTTTTCACGCTCTCCATGTCGCCGAGTTCGGCCCATGACGTGTATGAATCGAGATTGGGTTCGAACCGGTGATACGAATCGATCCCCGTGACGGCCAGCGGAGCGATCGCGCGGCCGTGGAACGAGCTGCGGAAGGCGATGATATGCTTTTTGCCCGTATGTTTCCGCGCGATTTTAAGAGCGGTTTCGTTGGCCTCGGAACCGGAATTGGCGAAATAAACGGAATAGGGTACGGACAGCGTGCCGGCAATCAGGCTGGATAACTCTTCGGCGGGAAGCGTGTCCACGATATTCGAATAAAACATCAATTGTTTCGCCTGTTTCGCGATCGCAGACACGACCGGTTTTGGGCAATGACCCAACAGACACACGGCATGCCCGCCATAAAAATCGAGATATTTTTTCCCAGCGCCGTCCCACACGCAGCTTCCTTTGCCTTTCACAATTTCAATCCCGTATTTGGCATAGGTCTGAAGCAGAGATGAAGAAGATTTTAATTTCGTATTCATGGATAGAGAGGATTAATGAGTAATCCTGCCGTTTCATCAAACCCCATCATTAAATTCATGTTTTGGATCGCGTTGCCAGCGGCGCCTTTGACGAGATTGTCGATCACGGCCTGAATGATGAATTTATCGCCTGCCTGATGGATGGCGATGTCGCCAAAATTGGAACCGACTACCGCTGCCAGTTCGACCCCCGCCTTCAGGCGGACAAAAGGCGATCCCGCGTAGTTTTTTTGAAAACGCGCGAGAACTTCCCGCTCTTTGAAAGGTTTGGCCAGCTCAACAAACGCGGTCAAGTGGATGCCGCGCGTGAAAGGCCCCCGCGTGGGAACCCAGACGATCTGCGACTCCTGAAGGCCGAGCGTCTGCATCACTTCCGGCAAATGCTGATGCGTGCCGATTTTATAACTCTGCATGTTATGACTGCGAATCGGATGATGCGCTGACTCTTTCGGTATCTTCCCGGAGCCGCTGGATCCTGTGACAGCCACAACTGAAACATTTTTGATCCATTGTTTTAAAGGAAACAAAGCCAATTCGGCCGTGATGGCAAAACATCCGGGGTTCGCCACCGCGTTCGCTTTTTTGATCTCCTCTTTTTTTCCTTCGGAAAAGCCGTACACGAACTGAGACAATCCCTGCGGAAAGGCGTGCTCTTTGCCGTAATATTTTTGGAACAGCCGCGCGTCATGAGTTCTGAAATCGCCCGCAAGGTCGATGATTTTGGTCTTACCTAGCCACTTCGGAACGAGCGCCTGAGATTCCCCGTGCGGAAGCGCCAAAAAAATCAGATCGCTTTTTTTCGCGACCTGTTCGGACGGCAAATCGGTAAGCGCTTTGTCACACACGCCCTGCAAATGCGGGAATAGCGCGCTAAGCTTTTGGCCGGCATGATTATGGGAAACAAGATGTTTCAGCCCGACATGAGGATGCAAGGTGAGAAATCGTAGGAGCTCCAAACCTGTGTATCCCGTGGCGCCTATGATGGAAACGCTTATTTTTGAAGGCATATTTTTTCAAGACAGGTGAATAATTCAGCGCCCTGATACAGGGCATTGAAGGCCGGAAGATTCAGATTTTTATGAATAAAATCACAGCCGACGCTGTTGTCCGTCACGGGACCGGAAACCGCGTGGAGCGGAGCGCCGATCTCGCGGCACACTTCGGCCAGTTTGACGGCCCCGACCGGATCATGGGCGCACCCGATATGAGCGATGATAGCGGCTTGAATTTGCGGATCTTTCAGGATATCGAGCACTCCATACTCTCCGTAAATCCCGTCGCCGAATTCGATGACGATATAGTCGGGGCAATCCAGCGACAAATAATCGATCGCGCCTTTGGCAACACCCACGGGCCGCTCTTTGCCATCGACGGTAGAGGGATAACCCGCGTCAATGAACGAGACGACTTTTTTGGCGCCGTAGTCCCTCATTTTTTCTGTGTCTCTGAGCGCCGCAACTCCCGCCAGCTTCGCTCCGGACACCTTCTTTCGGGCGTGGAACATCTGCTTAATGATTTCGCAGGTCGTGGTGGTTTTGCCGACATTCATGCAGGTTCCGCTCACGATCACCAACGGAATTTTGGATTCCAACGTGTCTTTTTCGGAAAATCGCTTGGCGTCTTTGATGTTGAGTGTTTTTCCGTCGCGGACAGCAGCCCCCAAGACCTTGGCGCGAAGAGCGTGGCCCACTTCTTTCAGATTTTCGCTGGAACATATTCCTGCCACGCCTCCGAGATTGAGGAAATGGATGACTTCGCCCACGTTGAGGGATTCGGGGACACTGCC
The DNA here is from genome assembly GCA_016220165.1 of Candidatus Peregrinibacteria bacterium. GTDB lineage: Bacteria > Patescibacteriota > Gracilibacteria > UM-FILTER-43-11 > JACRIE01 > JACRIE01. The sequence goes on along the minus strand of JACRIE010000012.1, from coordinate 1,422 downwards.
CACAAACCCTTTCAGCGCCCGCCGGTTCCCCAACGCGACAGCGACAATGTCACCCTTTTTGAGCGTGGACAGGCGACCCGAGGGCAGCTCGAGCTGGTTGTACGTTTTCTTATCTTCCAACACCTCCACAATCACGACCGCGCCCTCTTCGGCGACCACGGCATCGCTCATCCCGATCTCCTGATCGAGATCGAGGTTATAGGTCGCGGAACCGATTTTGTCGAGCATGATCGTGTTCATTGTGAAGTGAGTAATGTATCCATGATGGCCATTTGGGACCACATCCGATTTTCGGCTTCCTGAATAATGACGGAATACGGGGCGTCCAGGACGCCATCGCTGACCACCACATTCCGGCGGACCGGAAGGCAGTGCATGAAAAGCGCGTGGTTCGTTTTTGCCATTTTCTCTTCGGTTACGATCCAGTTTTCAAATTTTTTCCGATGAGCGGCTTCTTCATCCCATTTTCCGAAATAAGCGAGCGATGCCCAGCTTTTGGCAATCACCACGTCGGCGTCTTCGAACGCTTTTTGCTGATCATGGGTAATCGTGACGGAACCACCCGCTTCCCGCGCTTTCCGCTTCGCCAGTTCTATCACTTTCTCATCGAGATCGAACCCGTCCGGGCACGCCAGCGTCACGTTCATTCCCAGAATCGCGGGCGTCAGGAATTGGGAGTGCGGCGTGGCCAGCGGAAGCGGCTTGGGGTGCGGCGCCCACGTGAGCACGACCTTTTTCCCCGCGAGCGATCCCAATTTTTCCTGTATCGTCATGACATCCGCCATGGCCTGACACGGGTGGGCCATATTGGACTCCATGTTGATGACCGGTTTCTCCGCATACTTAGCCAGGGCTCGTAAGGGGATGTCTTTCCGTAGCTCTTCCCACGAAGCGTCCTGCCCAACGGCGACGCCCTTGGTCATCAGCTCGCTTTTCCGGAGCGCGATCAGATCGGTGTATTGCGAAATCACCCGCGCGGCTTCTTTGATGTGCTCCTGGGTCGCCCCGTTCATCACCGATCCTTCCTGATATTCAAAATCCCACGTATCGTTGCCGGAAATGACGTTGACGTATCCTCCCATTTTTTTCATGCCGGATTCGAACGATAGCCGCGTGCGGAGCGATGGGTTCGCGAACAGGAGCGTGATGATTTTCCCCGCGTGATCAGGGTGAATTTTGCCGGTCTTATACGCGACCGCCTTCCGGAGGATCGCCTCCAGCGCCGTTTTTGAATAATCGCCGGTGTCTAAAAAATGTTTAATCATTTTTAATAAAACAAAACCACTAGTGGACGGTTAAGCCCGAATTAAAAGTTAATTTTTCATTTTAAACAAGGGTAAAAGTTGATGTAACAATATTTTTCGATTTCAATTGAGATGTCTGGGATAATGAGCGAATATTTATTCAGTTCATTATCCCATG
>JACRIE010000015.1 GCA_016220165.1 Candidatus Peregrinibacteria bacterium | reverse complement strand
GAAATCCTACAAATTCTGAGTATCTCCGTTGTTGATAAAATGGGCTTAGATAAGCTGTTTTCTGAAAATCCATTACAGGATATGAACAGCGCATGCCAATTATCCTTATTATGAAGCCATCCTTAACCGTCCACTAGTGATCCGGTATAAAACAAAACTCCCGTTCAAAATAATTGTGGGAAATGATCATATCGATACCGTGACCATTACATTGCCTCAAATGGCTAATAAGTCCGGTTTCGGAGCCGCCTTCACCGCCATCCTGGATACATTCGATATCAGTTACGACATCAATCCTACGGGGGGAACCAGCATGACATTTTCCATTCCGGTTCCTCAGGACGCTCCGGAACGGGAAGCATATCGGAAAAATCGCATCCTGCCAGCCCTGAAGGCAATGAAAAAATTAACGGTTCACGGGGAGTTGTATGAAATGCAGGAAGATCCTGAATGGGCGCAGGATTGTGCCGCTATTTCGATTATTGGAAACGAACTGATAAGCCAATCCGGAATTTTGGGGCGAATAGCCGGTGTTTTGGGAAGGCATGGAATTGACATCAAGGCGGTTGCACAGGATATGAAGCAGGGGCGAGTTACCTTTTTGATCGACAGTCGTCAACGCGAGAAAGCGGAACGGGAGCTCCATCGTGAATTTTTCGGTAAAAAAGCCACCTAAAATAGTCTATAATTAAGCGGTTAGCTATTAGCGGCTAGCTGTTAGCCAGATTCCACGCCGGAGGCGGGATCAAATTCTGGCTAATCGCTAAAAGCTAACCGCTAATAGCTAATTATGTTCACCGGCATCATCGAAACCACGGGCAAAATTCTTTCGCTGGAAAGCAATTTCCTCACGATCGACGCGTCAACGATGGCCACTCGCATCCGTCGCGGCGGCAGTATCGCGGTGGACGGCGTTTGCCTCACGTCCCTGGGCGAAGGCGGGCGCGTTCTCAAAGCCGAAGTGATGCCAGAAACGCTCAAGCGCACCACGCTCGGCAATCTCAAACACGGCGACGAGGTCAACCTCGAATTGGCGCTCGGCGCCACGGATCGCCTGGACGGGCACATCGTGCAGGGGCATGTCGACGGCATTGGCACGATCAAAACTATCGAAAGTTACGGCAATTCAACCCTGCTCACGATTCATTCCCCTGAGGCGCTCAATCGCTACATCGTCGAGAAAGGATCCATCGCGATCAACGGCATCAGCCTCACGGTCATCGCAGCCGATCTGCCATCACCTGAAGGCGATGATCCACATCTTCGCCTTCAATTCAAAGTCGGTATTATTCCGCACACGTGGCAGGTGACGGCCTTGCATCGGTTGCACGTTGGCGATAAGGTGAATATCGAGACGGATATTTTAGCTAAATACATCGAAAAATGGTTTCCCGAAAAATCCCTGTAAAGACGCGCTGCGGCGCGTCTCACGCACCCATCGCCAAAAATACCCGGATCGCCCTCGCGGTCAGCCAATTCAATCGCGATATTTCCGGGGCGCTCCAAAAAAGCTGTGAACAGGAACTCATTCGCCAAGGAGTTCAGCCCAAGAATATCAAAACGGTTTGGGTCCCTGGCGCGTTTGAATTGCCATGGGCGTGTCAGCAACTCGCAAGCGCCAAAAAGGCGGATGCCGTGATCGCCCTCGGCGCCGTTATTCGCGGCGAAACGCCCCATTTTGATTGTGTTGCGTTCGGAGCCGCGCTCGGTATAATGAAAACGAATTTATCTTCTTCCATTCCCATTATTTTCGGCGTCCTGACAACGGACACCGTCGCTCAGGCTCGGGACCGCATCCGTGGTGGAAAAAGAGGTGATAAAGGAGTCGAATTCGCTTGCGCCGCACTCCAGATGATCAATCTAAAATCAAAAATTTCCAATGCCTAATTTCCAATTTCCAACAAAATTTCTTAAATCTTAAAATTTAGAAATTGAGACATTGAAAATTTTATTAGATATTAGAAATTAAAAATTAGAAATTAACTTATTATATGTCCGACAAATTCAGCATCGCGATCAAAGCGATCGACAATGTCCCCAACGCCACCCTCATTTCACTCGGTGGGGATTTCGACAACGGCGCGCAAAACGATTTAAAGGAAGCGGAAAAACAAATGGAAGAATCCTCGGACGGACATCGCTTCATTTTCGATCTGATTAAATTACGCTTTTTAAACAGCTATGCTATCGGACAATTCGTGGGATGGCATAATATCCTTAATAAGAAAAACGGCAAAATTCTCATTGTGGGCGCCAGCAAAAATGTCACCGAGATTTTCACAATCCTGGGGATCACGAATCTGTTTGAACTGTATCCGGACCTTACGTCGGCTCTAGAGGCCGCGAAACGCTAAGATTTATTCGGCAGCGTTTTTTGCTGAGCCAAGAATGTTTCAGTGTTTTTGATGATTTCGACCAGCGCCAACTGAATAAAATCTTGCAAAAGGGCAAAGTCGATCGTTGCGTGGCGTTTGTTTAAAAAATCGCGCAGAACGATGCTGGCGAACTGCCATACGGCAGGCGAGATCTGGCGTTCCGCGGCTCCGCGCGGCTTGAAGGCGACGGTGTCCAGAACCCGATAAGGCATTTTGAGGGCTACCAGCTGTAATTTTTGGATCCACTGATCGATACGGACTTTGTCTTCCGCGGGGAGCGCGCTGAAATTGGTGGAAGATCGGAGGGCCAGAGCTTGTGAGGGTGGCGGCGAAAACTCCAGTTTCGCTTCATTCTTCTCCGCCGGAGCCGCCAGAAAGTTCTGAATTTCAACCTGGGCTCCCTCATCGATCAACGATAAAATAGCGATGATGAATTCGGAAGGCACGTTTTGAGCCACCACGCGCGCGATCAGCAAAAACAAATGAGTGTTGGCCGGATCGTTCAAAAAACGCACAATAATTTTAGCCAATTTGTCATCCTGCGCTTTCACTTTACCTTCCTCTTTCCACAATTGAGCTAAAGCTTGCTGGGTTTTTCGTTGTTCTTCCTGAAATTGCTCAAAACTTTGCTCGTGTCCCTCACGGGCAGGGCCGCCTCCATTAAATGACTCTAAATTCTCGACATCAGACATACGGTGGAATTAAAATCCATCCCTTTAAACAACGTGCACAAAACGATTTCGATAGATGGCTCCATCAAAACCTTTGCATCGTTTTTCGCTGAATTTGACCACACCGGATTTAAGAGCGAACAAAGTGAAATCCTTGCCTCTTCCGACATTGTCTCCCGCGCGGACTTTGGAACCTTTCTGGCGCACCAGGATACCTCCGGTCGATACGGGTTGGTTTTCATAAAGCTTGACTCCAAGCCGTTTGCTGCGTGAGTCTCGGTTATTCTGACTTGATCCTCCGGCTTTTTTATGTGACATAACGATCGAAAATTAAGAAGCGGGGCATATTGTAACGATTAACCTTGGGTTTTGCAAGATAAAATTACATGAATTCTACTTTTTTTTGCCGGAGGCTGGCAAAGTCCAATAAATGCCATCACTGTAAGACGGATCCATAGGATTTTTGAGCAGTGTGCTGACTTCAAAGCGCAAGCCCTTTCCTTCATAAGCTTTCGATTTATTAAGATTGAATGAGGTTTCTTCCGGCGGAAAGTCGTGCATCCATTGCCGTTTGCCGTCAAGGAAAAAGAGTGTTCGATAACGACGTACATTGTCCATAGACGGCCATGAAAGCGTGAATGACGAATCCGTTTCCCGAGTGATTGTGATCTCGAAAGATTTTGGATCCGGCTCATTTTTAAAAACAGGCTCTGTGGCCACCGGCGTCAGGGATAAGGTCGTCCATTCTCCAAGCTGATTGTTGTTATCCATTGGCGCAAAAAAGAAGTAATACGAGCGCTGATTCGCTAAATTCTTAATCGTCAGCTGATGGTTTTTGGTGCGCCCGACGTTAGGGAGTTGCTTGACCGAATAATCGCTCGGATTGAGCTTATATCGGCTGTAGCCGTACATCACATGATTCACCTGATTTTCAGGAAGGGCGTCCCAATAAAAGTACGCCTGATTATTTTGAGCTTGCGATTGGATGGCGGGCATTTTGAGCGCCATCGCTACCGTAGCTTCTTTTGGCGTCGCGGCCGGCGCATCCGCTCCGTCCTTGAGAATCACTTTGTCGAGTCTGCAGTTCCCACGATTTCCCGGAAGGTACAATTTGCTTTTGCCGGTCTGAAGGGTGGGGCCATTCCGAAAGAGATAAATATTTTTCCCTTTGAATTCCCTCATGTACTTACAACTTTTTCCGTAGTCCAGCAGGTATTGCTTCCCCAGGTCGGCGGTGACGATCTGATGATCGGGGACGAGGGCGTTTTCGCTCGAGATGTACTCGGTCAGAGGAATCTCCGCATCCACGGGGGTCGAGGCAAATACGGTGCAGGATTCATTAAAATTAACCAGGATTTTAATGATGGTTTTAGCTTTATTTAAATCAAGCTGCACAGGCCATTCCGTGGACATCGACGTGCACGTCCGCGAATGTTGAAGGAGCCACCGCGCTCCATCCTGCCGCTCTACAATCGTGTCATAAAGCTCCTTATCCATTTTAATTACCCGCGCCTGCTCCAGGCTGTCCGCATGCGCCAGACCGCCAAAGAAAAACAAAAAAACAAAAAACAAAAAGAATTTTTTCATAAAACTTTTTTAAGACAGACGTATTATATCCAGTTTTTTCATTTTTTTGTCATTCCCGCACCCCACCATGTCACACCCGCGAAGGCGGGTGTCCAGAAAACTAAAAGAAATAAAAATACTTTTTTCATAAAAATCTATTGAAGACAGAAGCATTATATAACGTTTTTTAAGGAGGAAATGCAAACCCCCTTGTCCGCCGTGGCGGACATTCCCCCTTCTCAAGGGGACTTTTCTGACCCCCCTGAGAAGGGGGGTAGGGGGGTTTGCATTTCCTCAATATTCCAGCCCTTCGATTGCCGTCCACCCTTTCTTAAAATAATGTTTTTTTTCTTTCATCTCGGTCACGAGATCCGCTTTTTCAATCAGCCACCCGGGCGCGTGGCGGCCGGTCAGAATCAAATAGGTGGTCGCCGGCAGCGCCTCAATCACGGCCCGCACGTCCGCGTCCGTCAGAAGTCCTGCGTCAAGGCAGCTGATGATCTCGTCACACACGATCAAAAAATAGTCAGCACTTGAGCACTTGAGAACCTGAGCGCTTGCCTTCTTCGCTTCCTCGCGATCCTCCGGCAGATTCCCGAACCGGAAGGTTTTTTTCTTGGGATCAAAACGTTCTTTCCCGAACCGGAAAATGTCAATCGAATCCTCCAATCTTTCCAGCATTTTCTGTTCTCCATAATGCTCACCACCTTTGTCAAAAAAGACAACCGCGGTTTTCTTTTTTTGTCCCGCGCTGCGGAGTGCCGCTCCGAGTGCGGCCGTGGTCTTTCCCTTCCCATTTCCCGTGAAAACCAAAATCATGATTCTGTCAATAGGTTGTGGTTATGATTAAATCAATATACAAGATGTAGTGTCTCGTCAACCTGAAATGCGTTGACATTCTATGCCACCGGCGAGAAAATAAAAAACGCCCTTTCCGATAAAAATATAGTTCTTAATCCTGTTCAAAAAATGAAAAAACAAGGCCTTAAAATCGACCGATTTTTTACCAAGAAAGGAGTCAGTCCTTTCGACACCGTCGCTTATGAAAAACGAAATTGCCGCATCACGCGTCCGGATGGTTCCATCGTTTTTGAAATGATCGATTTTGAAGTCCCAAAAACATGGTCGCAAAACGCCAGCGACATTCTTATTTCCAAATACGCCCGCAAGGCGGGCGTTCCCCAGACGAATGACGACGGCACGCCCAAAAAAGACAAAAAAGGCGCTCCGGTCCTGGGCTCCGAGAAAAGCATCAGGCAAGTGGTTGGCCGTCTCAGCAAATGCTGGCGTCATTGGGGCGAAACCTACGGCTATTTTCAGGATGCCGAAGCCGCGCAGGCTTACGAAGACGAGCTCAATTACATGCTCCTCAATCAAATGGCCGCGCCCAATTCTCCCCAGTGGTTCAACACAGGGCTTCAGTTGGCGTACAGCATCAATGGCCCCGCGCAGGGGCACTACTACCCGGATCCGGTCACAGGTGAAGTTCGATTATCCGAAGATTCCTACACGCATCCTCAGCCGCACGCGTGTTTCATTCAGTCCGTCGAGGACGACATGGTGAATCCCGGAGGGATCATGGATCTCTGGATCCGTGAGGCGCGTCTCTTTAAATACGGTTCCGGCACCGGCACCAATTTTTCCAAACTCCGCGGCCGCGGCGAATCGCTCTCCGGCGGCGGCCAATCCTCCGGGCTCATGTCTTTCCTCAAGATCGGGGATCGCGCCGCGGGCGCGATCAAGTCCGGCGGCACCACCCGTCGCGCGGCCAAGATGGTGTGTCTCAACATCGATCATCCCGAGATCGAGGATTTTATTAATTGGAAGGCGGAGGAGGAAAAGAAGGTAGCCGCGCTCGTGGCCGCCGGATACGACAGCGACTTCAATGGCGATGCCTACCAAACCGTTTCCGGTCAGAACTCCAACAACTCCGTCCGGATCACGAACGAATTTTTGAAAGCGGTCGAAAACGACGAGGATTGGAATCTGATCCGTCGCATCGATGGAAAAATTTATAAAACCGTCAAGGCGCGTAAACTCTGGGAACAGCTCGGTAACGCCGCGTGGGCCTGCGCCGATCCCGGGCTTCAATTCGACACCACGATCAATCAATGGCACACCTGTCCGCGGGACGGACGCATCAACGCCAGCAATCCGTGCAGTGAATACATGTTCCTCGACAACACCGCCTGCAATCTCGCCTCGCTCAATCTCTATCATTTTTTCGATACACGGAAAAATGAGTTCAAAATTAAAGCCATGCGTCACGCGATCCGCCTCTGGACGATCACGCTCGAAATCAGCGTGCTGATGGCGCAGTATCCCAGTTACGAGATCGCCAGGCGAAGCTACGAATATCGAACTTTGGGATTGGGATACGCCAATCTCGGGACCGTGTTAATGCTCGCGGGCATTCCTTACGACAGCTCTCAGGCGCGCACGATTTCCGCGGCGGTGACCGCTCTTTTGACTGCGGCTTCCTACGAAACGTCCGCTGAAATGGCTGGACATCTGGGCGCCTTCGCGCGTTATTCTCACAACAAGGAAGACATGCTCCGGGTCATTCGCAATCATCGCCGCGCCGCGCATGACGCTCCCGGAGAAGAATACGAAACGCTCGACATTATTCCCTTGGCGATCAGCGCCAGGGAGTGCCCCGACGCTCTGCGCCGCGCCGCGTGCGACGCTTGGGATCTCGCGCTCGATAAAGGCGCTCAGCATGGCTACCGCAACGCGCAGGTCACGGTGATCGCGCCCACGGGCACCATCGGTCTTCTCATGGATTGCGACACCACGGGAGTCGAACCCGATTTCGCTCTCGTCAAATTTAAAAAGCTCGCGGGCGAAGGATACATGAAAATTGTGAACCAGTCCGTGCCGCACGCCCTCAAAAATCTTAATTACAGCGAATCTGAAATCCGCGACATCGTGGATTACATCCTTGGCAAAGGAACTTTAGCGGACGCGCCGTTCATTAATTTAAAAACTCTCAAAGAGAAAGGATTAAACGACAGCGAATTAGAACGGATTGAAAAGGGGATCAAAAACGCGTTCGAGCTTCCCATGGCGTTCAATAAATTCGCGATCGGCGAAGAAGCGTTTGAGCGCTTAGGGATTCATGCAGATCTCTACAACAGCCCTCAATTCAACTTCCTCAGGGAAATCGGGTTCAGCTCTGCTGAAATCGACGCGACGAGCGAAGCCATTTGCGGCGCCATGACGATCGAAGGCGCCCCTCACCTTAAAGAAGAGCATCTTCCTGTCTTCGACTGCGCGAACCGGTGCGGCAAAAAAGGTAAACGCTTCATCCATCACCTCGGACACATCCAGATGCTCGCGGCGGTTCAGCCATTCATCAGCGGCTCCATTAGCAAGACGATCAACATGCCGAATGAGGTGAAAGTCGAAGAAGTGCTCGATGCCTATTATCGCAGCTGGAAATTGGGCCTCAAGTGCAGCGCGCTTTATCGCGATGGCTGCAAGCTTTCTCAGCCGCTCAACACGTCCGCCAAAGATAAAAAGGCCGACAGGAAAGTGGAATTCAGCGAAGTGATGATCACCAAAAAGCCGTTCCGCCACAAATTGCCCAACGAACGTCCCTCCATCACGCACAAATTCTCCATCGCCGGCCACGAGGGTTACTTCACGGTCGGCCTCTACGAGGACGGCGCTCCGGGCGAGCTCTTCATCAAGATGAACAAAGAAGGATCCACTCTTTCCGGCATCATGGATTCATTGGCGCTTTCCGTGTCGCTCAATCTCCAATACGGCGTGCCGCTCGAGGTCCTCGTTTCCAAATTCACCCACAGTCGTTTCGAGCCCTCCGGAATGATGGCGAACAAAGAGATCCCCATGGTCAAATCCATTATGGATTACCTCGGTCGCTGGCTCGCCATCAAATTCCTCGCCAAAGACACGGCCAAAAAATATCACAACAGCGACCTCGTCGATCGCGCCTACAACGAAGGGACCATGTCCAACCACGGCGTGATGCACAGCATCCAAAAAGTGGTGACGTTATCGGAGCCCGTGATTAAGAATAACGAAAACAGCGAAACTATTTTGATCAAAGCGCTCGAAAAGTCCAAGACTCCCGCCACTCACGCGAAAATAGCCGCGGCCGTCGGCGTCTCCTCCGCTGTCACCGTCCACGGCACGCCTCAGGCGTTCCACAATGAAGACGCGCCCATGTGCAGCAATTGCGGTTCCTGTATGGTTCGAAACGGCTCCTGCTACAAATGCCTGGATTGCGGCGAGACAAGCGGATGTAGCTGATAAATTACAAATTATAACTAAATCAAAATTTCTAATTTCCAATTTCTAACAAAAAATTCAATGTCTAATGACTGAAAAATTAAAAATTCAGAAATGATGAAATTCTATTAGGCATTGGATATTTGAATTTATTTTGTTGGGCATTAGATATTGGAAATTAGAAATTATTTGTAATTTATGTATCGAATCGCCATTTTTGCCTCCACTCGCGGCACTGATTTTCAGGCCATCCTGGACGAACGGCGCGCGGGCAAAATACCCGGTATTGAAATCGCCTGCCTTATGACGAACGTGAAAGATTGCGGCGCCGTCGCAAAAGCCGAGGCCGCTCAAATTCCGGTTCATTTCATCGATCCCGCCGGAAAAACGCGCGGACAGTTCGATCAGGAGGCCATAAAAGCGCTGGAGCCCTATCAAATCGATCTGATTTTTTTGCTTGGTTACATGCGGATCATCGGTCCCGCAATGGTTCAGCGTTACGAGGGTCATATCTTAAACGTACACCCGTCATTGCTTCCGAAGTTTGCCGGCGGCATGGACACGGATGTCCATCAGGCGGTTCTGGACGCGAAAGAGCAAGAGACCGGCATGACGATCCACATCGTCACCAACCAGCTGGATGCCGGCAAGATCGTATGTCAAAGGAAAGTGAGGGTGGCAAAGACCGACACGGCCGAAACCCTGAAAGCGAAAGTTCAGGATCTTGAAAAAAGATGGGTGCCGAAAGTGATTAAGGAGTTCGCGGCACGAAGTAAATAAGTGCACTAAAAAAAGCACACTTTTTAGCACACTTATTGACATTATTTTTATCATCCTATATAATAGGGACAGAAATAATATTTTTTATGAACCCAATCACTCAGCCAGCCACCATCACCGACATGCGGCGCAATCCCAAGGGCATTCTCAGGCGTATCAAAAAGGAAAAAGTGGTGCCGATTTTAACGCATTCTAAATACGAAGCGGCTTTTATTTCGATTGATGAGTTGGATCGGATACAGGAGGAGCTCAAAGATCTTCGCCACGAACTTTTTGTTCAGGAGACGCTGGAATCTTCCAGACAGGTAGAACGAGGCGAGTTTTCGGGCCCCTTTGATACCGTTGAGGATTTAATGAGGCATTTAAATAGAAAAGTGAATGAAAATAACTAGTTCGACCCATTTTGACAATCAATACATAAAGATCGTTAAGAAAAAACCGGGCGTTAAAACATTGCTTGAGGGTACGATCATGTTGCTCGGGGAAAGTATGAGAGCGCCTTCTTTAAGCGTTCATAAACTTTCGGGTAGACTTAATGGTTATTGGGCATTTTCTTTAGCTCATGATTTAAGAGTTATTTTTGAATGGAAAAATGACAAAATAACCCTGGTGAATATTGGAACCCACGATGAAATCTACCGTTAATTCGATGGAAAAAACGTTTGAACAATTCTGGCAAAAAAATCCCCGCCGCAATCTGTGGCAGCACCCGCTGTGGCAACAATTTCAGCAGGCGATCGGTCGCAAGGCGACCTTTCTCTACGACAACCCCGACGAGATCCATTCCAGCGCGCTCGTGATAACACACTGCCTCCCCGGCGGTTTCACGTGGTGTGAGGTGCCGCGCGGTCCGCTGTTTGAAGCAGACCGGCTTGAAGCGCTCGAAAAGCTCCTTGAAACCATTGAGGCCTACGGCCGCAAGGAGGGCGCGCTTTTCATCCGTTATTCCCCGTACAACCTCCTCAACGTCCCCGACAGCCGCAGGATCGCGTACGACCATCAGCCTCAAACAAGTTTGGTTCTCGACCTCACGCTTTCCGAAGATCAGCTCCTCGCTCAAATGAAACCCAAAGGGCGCTACAACATCCGGTTGGCTGAAAAAAGCGGCGTCACCGTGGCGCCTTCTTCCGACGTGGCCGCGTTCCACCGTCTCCTCTGCGGCACGGGCGCGAGGGATGAATTTGGTATTCATCCGCAGGCGTATTACGAAAAAATGTTAAAAACATTCAATGACGTTCCTGAAGGCGAGGATATATATCCTCGCCTTCAGGAACGGGGTCATGCCCAACTACTCCTTGCCACGCACGAAGGTTGCGTGATCGCCGGCGGCCTCTTCATTTATCTCGACGACTGGGGAATCTACTATTACGGCGCCTCCGATTATTCCAGGCGCGATCTCATGACGCCCTATCTCGTCCAATGGACCGCGATCCGCGAAGCCAAAAAGCGCGGGTGTAGGCATTACGACTTCCTCGGCATCGCGCCGGAAGACGCGGTAAACCACCCCTGGGCCGGCGTGACGGAATTTAAAAAGAAATTCGGCGGCACCATCGTCAATTACGAACAGACGCAGGAAGTTCCGCTCAAAAAGGCCTTCTACCTAGGCTATCGGCTGTATAAGAAATTTCGGCATAAAGGTAAAATTTGCGGGCTGAAAAATTAAGTTTTATGCTAAGAGAAGCCATTAATACTTAATATTTTTTGTAATGCAAAAAAAAGTGCCCGAGATGCGGGAGCGGAAGTATAAAAAAGAATGGAAAGCGAAACCG
>JACRIE010000013.1 GCA_016220165.1 Candidatus Peregrinibacteria bacterium | reverse complement strand
TCGCAGAAGCCCGTATCATGGGATCGGCCCTCAACCGTATGAACGCCCTCGGGATGCCGGAAAGCTTCAGGGCGGCATAACGGAAAGCAGGGGTCGGAACGTCATATTCCTAAAAAAATATTTGTGCAACAAAGCCATTACAAATTACGCATTCAATGGTTACAAGTTACCATTCAGTCATGAGCTCATGGTCGAAGGACAAGTTACGCATCCAATTATTACGAGTTACCAGTTACGAATTACGAATTACGAATTTATGAATACTAAATGGTTTCGTCGGGCGCTCCCCTACCTTGCTTTCGGCCTTTTGTTGTGGGCGCTCTTGCAGTTAAAAACCGCTCATGCGGCCAATTATTTAGGAACCGATTGGGATCAATATCTGAAAGGAGGCCTTCAATCCTTTGGCGTCTCTGATAAAAACGGCGAAGATCTCGCTCTCGCCTTCGTAGAAAGACTGGTTCAAATTGTCCAATATCTCATTGGCGGAGTGGGACTTCTTGTCGCGCTCGTGTACGGCATCCAATTGGTCATGTCCCGTGGCAAAGAAGAGACCATTACTAAAACAAAAACGAACCTCATTTGGCTTGTCCTGGGATTTCTCATCCTTATCGCGGCAAGGAATATAGCGGAATTATTTCAGCCTGGAAAAGCGATAAGTGGAGAAATGGTCAACTTTGAGGCTGCCAACGATCAATTGCGCAGTATTGTAAGCTACCTCAAATACCTTTTTGGTTTTATTTTAATCTTCAGCATGCTTATCAGCGGGATCCAGCTCATGATGGCTCAGGGCGAGGAGGAAAAAGTGACCACGCAGAAACGCAATCTGACCTACAGTCTCATCGGCATGCTGTTCGTTTTATTGGCGTCCAATCTCGTCAACGCGTTTTATTTCATGAAAAGCCCCACCGAAGCGGCTCCTGCCGCTCCCGGAAACCTGATCGCTGAAATCGCCGGAATCGTTAAATTGGCGCTGATCTTCCTGGGCCCTTTGGCCATCATCATGACCATCATCGCGGGCTTCTTTTATCTTACGGCATTCGACAGCGAGGAGCGAACCAAAAAGGCCCGCGATATGATCATCGGAGGAGTGACCGGCATCGTCCTCATTTACGGCGCGCTCGCGATTGTCAACACCTTCCTGGCCGCCCCACAACTTAATTAAATCCATGAAAAAATTCTTTAAAACAATAGGCCTGATAGCGATCATTCTAAATCTGATGGGGAGTTTGGCTTGCCCCTGCGCTTTAGCCGCGCCGACGGACACAGTTCCATTAGACAGCATTACCAAGTCCCCCTTGGATAGCATCAGAGACAGGCTTGACAAAGATAATGTAAAACTTCTCGATTACTCCAAAGATAAAAAGTCCGGAGAAGATCAGGTCAACGCGGCCATGCTGGAGATCGCCATCTTCATCCGTAATATCTTGGCGACCTTTGCGATCCTGTGGATCGTTGTCGGCGGCATACGAATGGCTTTTTCTAAAGGGGATGAGACCGCTTTTAAGGAACAAATGCATGGGATTCTCTGGGCGATTCTGGGACTCGTGATTGTTCTTTTGGCGGAACGGATCATTCAAATCATTTATGGCGCTCCCGGAGCCACCACTCCTAGCCTTACCGAAGCGCTCAAAGAAGGAAGTCTCTTTAAAACTCGGATCACGGAAGAGGTGAAAGGGGTTATCACCTACGTAAAGGCGCTCATCGGATCCTTCGCTGTGATCATGATCGTTATTGGAGGTGTCCGAAGCATCCTGGCGAGCGGCGATGAAGAAAAGCTCACCCGCGCGAAAAAAAGCGTGCTATGGATCATTTTGGGGATTGTTCTTATCTTGGTAAATCAGGTATTCATTAATAATCTTTATGTCGCGCCCGTAGCCGGTGGGGGTCAGATAAAATTATCGAATGCAACGCAGGCCATTGATAAAATCGGCCTCATTCTCCAATTCGCCCTGGGATTTGTGGGGCTTATTGCCTTTGCCACCCTCATCTACGGCGCGGCCACCATGCTCCTCAATATGGGAAATGAGGAAGCCGTGACCAAAGGGAGAAAAATCCTCGTCAACGCGCTCATCGGAATCCTGATCGTCATTTCCTCCTTTGCCATCGTTTCCACTATCATACTTTAGCACTTGAGCATATGAGCAACTCATTCGGCAACGTCTTTAAAATTACCACCTTTGGCGAATCGCATGGTCCAGCCATTGGCGTCGTGATCGACGGCTGTCCGCCAGGACTCAGGGTGAACCCCGAAGACATCGCGAAAGAGCTGGCGCGGCGGCGTCCGGGCCAAAGCCGGATCACCACGCAGCGCAGGGAACGCGATGCGGTAGAAATCCTGTCTGGCATGCACGAGGGCAAAACATTGGGCTCCCCAATCGCGCTCCTGATCCGCAACGAAGACACCAAATCGGGCGACTACAACAACCTGAAAAACACGTTCCGTCCCAGTCATGCCGATTTTACGTACGAGGCCAAATACGGCCGCCGCGATCCTCGCGGCGGCGGGCGCGCCAGCGCGCGCGAGACCGTGAGCCGCGTCGCTGCGGGAGTCTTCGCGAAAAAACTCCTGGCTCAGGAAAAAATCGAAATTTTAGCCTACGTCAGGCAGATCTATCACGTCATCGCCGACATTCTTCCCGAAACCGTGACGTCCAGCCAGGTCGAAAGCAATATCGTTCGTTGTCCCGATACTTCTGCCGCCAAAAAAATGATCGAAACCATCGAAGACATGAGCCTCCTGGGCGATTCCGTGGGCGGTATCATTGAATGTATCATTCGCAACGTACCCGCGGGCCTCGGAAGCCCTGTCTTTGATAAACTCGAAGCGCGCCTGGCTCAAGCCATGCTCTCCATCCCGGCCACCAGAGGGTTCGAGGTGGGCGAAGGATTCAACGCCGCGCTCTTTACCGGCAACGAGCATAACGACGCGTTCGTGGCGACCAAAGGAAAAATCCGGACGAAGACCAATCATTCCGGCGGCATTCAGGGCGGCATCAGTAACGGTATGCCCATTCTCTTCCGCGTCGCCTTCAAGCCAACGGCCACGATCCTCAAAGAACAAGACACTGTGGACAGCAAAGGCAAAAAAATGAAGCTCCAGGTCGTGGGCCGCCACGACCCCTGCGTCCTTCCCCGCGCCGTGCCCATCGTCGAAGCCATGGCCGCGCTCGTATTGGCGGATGAGTGGCTGAGGCAGAAAACGTTATTGTAAAATATCTAGTCGATATCCCTGTATACTTCTTTACGGTGAGCAATTCTGAGAATATAAAGAAGATATATACTTCCATCCTGATGAATGCGAAAAATAGCCCGATAATCACCAATACGGAACCGATAGGTCGGTAAATCCAGACCCTTCAACTTTTTCGCGAATTTCAAAGGATGCCCCGACGCAACATTTTGGGCTATTTTTTGAGTGATACGATGAGCCTCGTGTGAATTCAGCTGATCGAGATATCTTTCGGCGGAACGCGCGTAAAAAATTCTATAAACCATATTTCTTCATTAATGCTTCATGCGAAATAACATTGCCTTTCAGGGCATCCTGCCAAGCCTCTTCAATACTTTCTTTAAAACTCTTTTTCGTATTTAGCGGCCGCAGAACAATTTCGCTATCGCGTATCTCCGCCTGATAGTGAGTAGTATCAAACTGATCACGCCATTTCTTGGGAAGCGTGACTTGGCCCCGGGATGTTGCTGAAAGAACGGTTGTCATATAAAAAATACTTATTTTCTTATTTTATTATATTCTTATTTATTGCTGACGTCAAACTAAAAATCATAATGGACTCTGAATTTTCCTCAACGCCACGCTCGTCACCTGGGTGTAAAGCTGGGTCGTCCTAATATTCGCGTTACCCAAAAGCACCTGAAGATACCGTATGTCCGTGCCGTTTTCGAGGAGATGCGTGGCAAAGCTGTGCCGAAGCGAATGGAACGTGGCGTCTTTTTGGATACCGGTTCGTCTAAGGGCGTCATTAAACTACTTATATCGCGGTCAAACAAAAAATGCATAAAAATTATGAGTTGATAAAAGGTGTGCCGCGAGACCAGACGGCGCGGATGACATGAACCATTTTTCTCATCACGGCACAAAGTGCAACGCGGTATGCTTTGCCTTC
>JACRIE010000011.1 GCA_016220165.1 Candidatus Peregrinibacteria bacterium | reverse complement strand
TTCCGCCGGCGGCGGGCCCGGGGAACTGCCCGTCGTGATCGATGGCGTACTGCTCCAGCGCGTTGGCGATGGCCGTGATACTGCCGAGGTTCTTGTCGTTGTAGGAACGCTCGCGCACACGCTGGATGGAGAGGAAGGCGACGGAAGCGAGGATCGCGATTATCGCGATGACGAGGATTAATTCGACAAGGGAGAAACCGGCCTTTTTCAGGCAAATAATCAGACGAGTTCCTATTTTTTTCATAAACGTAAAATTTTATATTGAAAAACGGCACTTTAAAATAAAGTCCCGTAAAGAGATATTCAGATGTTGTCTGACAAGCGCTTCCAGATCCTCCACCTCGGCGTATTGAGCCTCCTTCGTAATTTTTCCGCACTCATAGGCTTTGCGGGCCAGCGCTGTCCGCGCCGCCTGCAGGGAGAGCTCGGCAAGAGCTCCGCTCGTGATATCGCGCGGGAAAATGCCCTCTTTTGTCATACGCCGAAAATCGCGCCCCAGGATGCCGGCACGATAATAAACCTGAAGCCTCATCCAGAAACCGCCTAATGCATCAGGAGCTCTCTCTCTCTCTCTGCTTTATTTTTTGAGGTGGAATGGCGGAACACATTGAAAGTGTTTATGTTTATTTGGAAGGATCGTAGCACGGAAGGTAAATAAAAATCCAGCCATTTGCGAGCCGCCAACGCGCTGTTATAATGGCGCTGTCGGTCTTTCTGGACAAAAATATCCCTTTCGAAAAATATATGATCAAACTCGTTCTTGTCAGGCATGGTGAAAGCACGTGGAATAAGGAGAACCGGTTCACGGGCTGGACGGACGTGGATCTTTCCGAAAAAGGGCTAAAGGAAGCGGAGGAGGCTGGACAATGGCTCAAAAAAGAAGGGGTTATTTTTGATATCGCGTTCACGTCGGTTTTGAAGCGCTCCATCCGCACCCTGTGGATCGTTTTGGATCAAATGGATTTGATGTGGATTCCGGTCACGCTCGACTGGCGCCTGAATGAACGGCACTATGGAGCGCTGCAGGGCCTGAACAAGTCCGAAACCGCGGCCAAATTCGGCGAGGAACAGGTGAAAATCTGGCGCCGGAGCTTTGATATTCCCCCGCCCGCGCTGGATCCGAAAGACCCGCGGATTCCCGCGCTGGATCCGCGCTATTCCAGTGTGGATCGGAATCATCTGCCCCTCTGCGAATCGCTTAAAGACACGATTAATCGTTTTATGCCCTGCTGGAACTCCGTTCTGGCGTCCGCGCTGAAATCGGGCCGGCGCGTGCTGATCGCGGCCCACGGCAACAGTTTGCGGGCGCTCGTGAAATACCTCGACGGTATTTCGGATCACGACATCACGGAGCTGAATATTCCCACGGGAATTCCGCTTGTTTATGAACTGGATGACTCGCTTAAGCCGCTCCGACATTATTATCTGGGCGATCCGAAAGCGATCAAAAGCGCGATCCAGAAAGTGGCGGCGCAGGGGAAGAAGAAGGCCTGAAATCACAAATCACAAATTACAAGCACCAAATTATAAATAAATTCAAAAGTCTAATTTCCAATTTCTAAAAAAATTGATTAAATTCTTAAAATTTAAACATTAAATATTTGCATTTATTTTGTTGGATATTAGATATTGGAAATTAGAAATTATTTGTAATTTGTGATTTGTGATTTTAAAATTTTAAATGGCTAAAACCGCGACCATCCAGGACATCATCAGGGAGGCCAAGGTGTATTTACCCCATCTCAATGAGGAGCGGCTTTCGAAGGCTTATGAATTCGCCAAAGAAGCGCATAAAGGTCAAATGCGCATGTCTGGGGCGGCGTATATCCAGCATCCGCTGGAGAGCACCAAAATTCTGCTCAGCCTCCGGCCTGACGAGGATTCCATGGTGGCCTGCATGCTGCACGATGTACTGGAGGACACGCCGGTTTCCATGGAGACGATCGAGAAGGAATTCGGCCCCAGCGTGATGCCGTTGGTTTTAGGCATGATGAAACTCGGAAAAGTGCACTATCATGGCCAGGAACGTCAGATTGAGAATCTCAGGAAGATGTTCCTTTCAATGTCCAAGGATATTCGCGTGGTTTTGATTAAGCTGGCGGATCGGCTCCATAACATGCGGACTATCGAATATATCGCTGAGGATAAACGCAAACGAATCGCGGAAGAGACGCTGATGATTTATATTCCCATCGCGACCCGTCTGGGCATTTACCACATGAAAAATGAGCTGGAGGATTTGTGTTTTAAGGTTCTCGCGCCGCAGGAATACAAACGGATTACCGGAGAGCTCGCCGAATTAACGAAAATTCAGGAGGCGATTGTCCGCACCTGCAAAAAAAATCTTGGACGAGTTCTTGCCGAGGAGGGCATAGAAGCCATATTCCATGGACGCATTAAGCACCCGTACAGTATTTACCGCAAGCTGAGGCGAAAAAATAAGAATTATGTGAACGAACTTCACGATGTGGTGGCGATGCGCATTATTGTAAAAGATGAGCCAACGTGTTATCGCGTTTTAGGCGTGGTTCATAAGCACTGGACGCCCTTGAGTCATCGGTTTAAGGATTATATCGCGGTTCCGAAAGGCAACGGCTATCAGAGTCTGCATACGACCCTGGTCGGATTCTGCCCCAAAATCACAAACCAGCCGGTTGAGGTGCAGATCCGCACCACGGCCATGGATCAGGCCGCGGAAATCGGAATCGCGGCTCACTGGCAATATGAAGAGGTTGGTGGTCGATCCATCGCGGTGCCTGACGATAAACTGCGCTGGGTTCAGAGCCTCGTCAATCTTCACGAAACCCTTAAAAACAATGAAGAATTCGTGGAGTCTTTGAATGTGGATATCTTTAAGGATCGCATTTTCGTGCTGACGCCCGAGGGGGATGTCCGGGATCTGCCAGTCAATGCCACGCCAGTCGATTTCGCCTACGCGATCCACACGGAAGTGGGGAACCGATGCAAAGCCGCCAAAGTGAATGGTAAAATCGTGCCGCTGGATTACGCCCTTAAGAATGGAGAAATAGTGGAAATCATCACGGCCAATGTGGATAGCCCCAATCGCTACTGGCTGTCCTTTGTGGTGACCGCCGGCGCCAAAAATAAGATCAAAGCCTGGCTGAACTCCCAAAATAAAGAATCGACCGTCCAGCTTGGAAAAGAGCTTATTAATGCCCAATTAAAACGTTTTAATTTGCCGCTTCTGGACAATAGCTATTCGATTCTTAAAGAATATGAAGGCCGAAAACTTTCACTGAGTGAACGCGAGGAAATGATTGAAAAAATCGGGAATGGATCGGTTAATGTCGTGACCGTGATCAAAAAACTGTTCCCGGAGGAGCGGCTCATGAAAAAATCATCGAAGGAAGACCTGGCAAAGCATGTCCTTCCTGAGAATATTCAACTCGACGTGGATAGTCAGGTGCTGATCACGGGGGAAAAAGGGTATACCACGCAAATCGCGACCTGTTGCATGCCTTCCGTCCATGATGAGATTATCGGCTATGTGACGCGCGGCCGAGGCGTCACGATCCACCGGAAAAATTGTAAAGTTTTGAAAGGAAATGAAAAACAGCGACTGGTAAAGGCTTCATGGGCATCCAAGGACGTGAGCGAATACGTGGTGAAACTTTGTCTGGAGCGCCGTTCCCGCGTGGGGCTCCTGCGAGATGTCGCTGACCTTTTCGCGTCGAATAATCTTCCTATTATTGATATCGAAAATGTGAAAGAAGAACATAGCGACACTGGAAAAATGCTCATCACGGTCAGCGTGAAAGATCTGGACATGCTCAACTTCCTGATCGATCACCTGGAGCAAATCCCCGGGATTATGAGCGTGTACGAAGTAGATTGAATTACCGATTGCGGACCCGATGGAGGACCCGATTGTGGTTTGAATTACCACGATTGGGTCTGCAATAGGGTCCGCTACTGGGAATTAAGATTAGCCTCCTAGTATCGCCATGAGCTTATCGACCGCGAGGTGACTATGAAGGCGATCGTATCCCTTGGAACCCTTTTGGTAATATTCGGTTACCTTTTTTCGCTCGGACTCTGGATAGCTTCCAATCAGTTCCTGGATTTTAGCCTCGATTTCCTTATCGTCCACGGTGATTTTGGCTTCTTTAATAAGCGTTTGGACGCCCAGGCGGGCGATGAGATTTTTTTCAGCCTGCGGGCGATTGTCTTTGAAGAAATCAGCTTCGGTTTTTTTGATGTGCCGGAGATACTGTTCCCATGTCACGCCTTGCTCACGCACGCGCTCCTGTTGGTTTTTAAGAAGGAATTGGAGCTCTTCGTCGATGAGAGGATCCGGGAGTTCAATTTTAGTCATTTTAACGATCTCTTCGATGATTTTAGATTCCTGAGCGTCGCGCGCGCGTTGTTCCATTTCCGTCTTGAGGTCGGCTTCGACCTGCTTTTTGAATTGCTCCACGGTCTGTTTGCTCTTCATAATCTTTTCAATCGTTTCTTCGGTCAGTTCCGGCACCTTTTTTTCTTCGAGGATGTGGAGGGTCGCGCGGAATTTTACTTTTTTGCCCCGCAGGGCGGCGTCGTGGTACTTTTTGTGGAAGGTGAGCGGGAATTCCCTGGTCTCGCCCTTTTTCATGCCCACGAGCGCTTCCTCGAAGCCTTCGATGAAGGTCTTGCTGCCTAAGACGATCGGGTGATTGGCGCTTTTGGTTTTTTCGATGGGCCGGTCCTTCTCGTCAAAGCCCTCGAAGGTGACTTCCGCGCGGTCGCCCATGGCCGCGGGGCGTTCCACCGCGTGGAACGTGGCGAAACGGTCAAGGATCTGCCCGATCACTTCAGTTATCTGCGCGGGCTTGACCTCCACCTTTTCGCGCGCCACTTTGATCTTTTTGTAATCACCGATCTTTACTTCGGGCATCACGGCCACGAGCGCGGTGTAGATGAACGTGTCCCCCTCTTTTTTCACGGTCTGTTTGATTTCGACCTTGGGCTGGGCGATCGGGACGATTTTTTCCTGCCGAATGGCTTCGACGTACGTCTGAGGAACGACAAAATCGAGAATTCGTTCCTGAACGTAACTTTCGGGCACGTTTTGCCGCACCACGTCCTCGGGGATATGTCCTGATCGAAAACCGGCGACCTTCAGGTTTTTATTGATCTCCTGCAGCGCGTGGGCTTCCCATTTTTTGTACGCGTCGTACGGAATCTCGATTGTGAGCTCTATCGTGGACTTCGGTAGTTTCTTGATAACAATCTTCATAAATAAATAGTTAGCTGTTAGCTATTAGCTTTTAGCTATTAGCTTTTAGCGGATAGCCAGATTCCCCGCCAAGGCGGGGATAAATTCTGACTAATAGCTAAAAGCTAATAGCTAACAGCTGTTTATTATTTCATCTTCTTTATCGCTGTCTGCGTTTGCAGATCGGTCTTACGGAACGCGTTCTGCCACTGATTGAAGGCCTTTTCCGCTTCTTTGCGCTTGCCGGCGCGGATCTGGGCCCACGTGACATCATACCAATAGTTGGTCTGCGCGTAATCCTTAATTAAAATCGTATATTGTTCCACGGCTTTCGGGTAGTCGCCCATGTCTTCATACAACCGTCCCATGTTGTGAACCACGGCCTGCGCCTGTTTGTGAAGGCTGAGGGCCTTTTGATAAATCCTGATGGCCTGAGGGTAGTTACCAAGGGATTCGTAGCCTCGGGCCAGGTCGATGAAGAGATAGACCGGGGCATAAATGGCATCGCCCTCCTTGGCAGGATGATAATCCTGGATCTCGCGTTCCAGACCCGCGATCTGGGTTTCGATTTTCGCCCGCTCCGCGGGCGGCAGACTTATTTTGACCTGCGATGCCGTTTCCTGCTTTTTAGCGCAGGCAGTCAAAAGAAGTACGGCGAAAAGAACCGTAACCAAACGTTTCATGGGTTACTGATTTAAGAAATAACGGGCGCGCTCCAGCGCGTCTTTGAGCGAGGAGCAGTAGGATGGCGCGTTGAGATTCGTGGCCGAGCAGTTTTTGGCGTAGCGCTGCGCGGAATATCCCACGCGCTGTTTGATGAGCGAGAGGTCGCGTGCCGTGAGATCGGCCTGAATGTCGCTCTTGCCGAGATTCTTTTGGGCGTACACGAGGTCGATTTTGGCCCAGAGGCACGCGCTATCCGTGGAGGAAGCCGTACGGCATTTGATCCGGTAGCGGGTTTTGAAGGAGGCGTAAAGGGCACGTAGAGACGCGAGATCTCGCGTCTCTACCGTGCCCTGCGCGGGCAGGATTTGCGTGGTGTCCGTGTCTTTGACAGGCGCGCTTGGGGGTTCTACGTAGGTTGTTTTTGGCGTGATCGTGACCGTGAGGGTCACGAGGTCGCCTGTGTTGCGACGGTCGCGGCCAAAGAGGGTGTAGGCGATCTGATCGCCAATCTGGATATCTTTGCTATCCACAAAACTCTTCTCCGTGGTTCCGCTGACCAAAACTTCCGGAAGAGCGGTTTGGCCGTTGCGCGTGACGATCCGCTCAAGATCCATACCGATGAGATCGTAATCCGGAGGATCCACCCATGTGAGCGTCACGGCCGTACGATCGCCGTTCACGGTATAAGCGACGTCGGTGGGTGCAAAGGGACCGCTCTGGTCCGTGGCCGTTGTGTTTTCGACGGCGTAGGCGTTGATGTCCTGCGCGTCCGCTACAAAATCGCCTGTTACGTCCAGGCCTAGGAACCGCTGGCTGAAGACGCGGTCGTACGCGCGGAGCGTGAGGCCGTTGAGTGTGACGTCTTCGCCCGCCTTAAAATTGTCTAGGACGGGAATGTGAAGCACGGTGTAGCCGTTTTTGTATTCCGGCGTGATTATGGCCGCGATTCGGCCGTTCACCACGGCCTGCCCCGAGGCCTGAAGGGCGGACGCGTTATTCCACAGAATGCGAACGCCGGTATCAATCAGCAGATTGATGCCGTTTTTAGCCGTGATTTCGTCGTTGTTCTCCGCCGTGATCGTGATGGGCAAAAGAACTCTGGTTTCATTGATCTTGATGTGATTACCGCTCTCGGAAACAATCGTGGCGGCCTGGACCGTGGCGACGAGCGAGAGACTGAGAAGTAGGGCGATGAATGGGCGCATAGGGAAAAATGAAGGGTAAGAGGCGGTACTATTATACATCAATCCAAAGAGGGCGGGGAGACAGCCTACCCGATCTGCATCTGCTTCATCTCCCTCCAGGGGATCGCCTTGCCATATCGGCGTTGCTGAATTTCGCGGCCTCCGTAAATCAAATAGGACGCCTCTGGCGCAGGGTGGACGATTTCATGAAAATACTGCAATCCCTGAAAAGAATCTTCCGTCACCGTCGCGCCCGCTTTTATTTCCATCGGAACCAATCCGCGGGGGGTTTCTTCGACATAATCCACTTCGTTGCCGCGATGATCCCGCCAGAAGTATCCCTGCGGTCTTTTCCCGCGATGGACGGCCCGCTTGATCAGTTCGGAAACGATCAGCGTTTCAAAAAGGGCCCCCCGCATGTAATGGGTTTTGAGCTGGGATTCATGGCTGACGCCCAGCAGGGCGCACGCGAGGCCAGGGTCATAGAAATACAATTTGGGCTGTTTGACCACGCGTTTGTTGAAATTGCGATAGTAGGGCTCGAGCAGGAACACGATGAAGCTGGCCTGAAGGACGGAAAGCCAGGATTTCGCGGTCGAATGACTGACCCCGCACTCGTTTCCGAGGGAGGATAGATTGAGGAGATGTCCGCAGCGCCCCGCGCAGAGCCGCATGAATTTCTGGAAAGCGCCCAGATCCCCCACCTGTTTCATCTGACGGACGTCCCTTTCCAGATAGGTGGCCAGATAACTCCCGTACCAGTCCTCCGGCGAGACCTTCCTGTCGTACAGCGGCGGGTAGAGGCCTTTGAACAGAAAGCGTTCGAAGGGTTCCCCGGGGGGCGTTTTCGGAAACAGCTCCTCCAGCGCAAAGGGGAGCAGATGCAGGACCCCCGCGCGCCCGGCCAGCGACTGGGTGATTTTTTCCATGAGCAAAAAATTCTGGGAACCGGTCAGGATGAACTTTCCATTCGTTTCGGACGCGTCCGCCGCCGTCTGGAGATAGGAGAAAAGCTCCGGAACCCGCTGGACTTCATCCAGGATAACCCCTTTTTCAAGCCCTTCCAGAAAACCGCGCGGATCCTCCTGAATCCTCTGCCGGCTGTCCAGATTTTCCAGGGAAACGTAGCGATGGTTCGGAAATACCGATTGCACCAGCGTTGTTTTGCCCGATTGCCGCGGCCCCGTAAGAAATATCACGGGGAATCCCCGGGCCATCTGACGGAGTTTCGATGCCATGGTTCTGCGGATCATTGTGAACGGGTTAATCATTACTTTCAGTATACCGCCAAACTGTACAAATTGAAAGTTGAAAATTCAAATTGTATAAGGAGGGAAACTTACCCCAACCCATCTCTTCCAAGAGAGGGGGGGACAAACCCCCCTACCCCCCTTCTCAGGGGGGCAATGCAAGAGTCCCCCTGAGAAGGGGGGTAGGATCCCGCTTTGGGGATCCAGGGGGTTTGTCCCCCCGCGAGGGTAACGTGAAATGGGTCGACACACAAAAACCCCCGCCGAGTTTCCCCGGCGGGGGTTTGAGTTTTCGTGTGAGTTTAGAGTTAGATCCTGAAACAAGTTCAGGATGACATTACCAATCGGCCTAGTAGGTCAAAGTCTGAGCATTGAGTTCAGAAACCTTGAGCAAATTGCCGTTGGTCCAGTCAAAGGAACCTGTGTCTGTGGTGACAGAACCTGACGCGACAGTTGCATAAGCATGACTGTCGGCCGATTTGTCGGACCAGATCACGTTGCGGTTGGAACCAACCAATTGACGGAAGTCCGTGACCGCAGCGGAGAAGATACCGCTTGTAGCAGCTCCTGTGCTCTGAATCCTACCATCGTTGCTAACACTGTTGTTGTTGGTGTTAGTCGTGCTGGAGAGACCAGTGAGGGCTGTGTCCTCATCGCTTGTGGCGATGCGGGTCGTGATGTTGTCCGTGGACAAAGCGCCTGTGACGTTCGCCTTGAGGTAGTACGTCTTGGAGGTGCCTGCGGAGACTGTCTCTTCCTCATCGAAGGAAACAATCACCTTGACAGTGGCATCACTTACGCCATCTCCGTCCGCGCCATCGGCAGCGGTTGCAGTAGTGAGGAATAGGGCATCCAAACCTGCGCCTGCCTGAAGTTCGATCTGGGTGCGCGCGTCTGCGCTGTCTTTGGCGTAGATATTAACGTCAGAACTGCTGATCTGCGTCGAACCGCGGAGGAACTTGAAGGTATTTACGTCGTTACCGGCTGTGGTTAAGCCGGAAGTTGTGACATCGAACACCAAACGGCCGAAGCTGATTGGGCCGGCCGCGTCCGCGGCGACCGTGACGGCGTAGAGAGTATTCTCGCCGTTGATCAGCGTGGTGGAGCTGGCCACCTTCGTAAAGGTGGGTTTGCTCTGGCGGATCGTGTAGGTCTTGACTGAGGTGGAGTTGCTAAAGGTGCCGCTATTGTCTGTGGTGGAAGAGGAAGCTCCGACTGCCTCAAATGTGGAGGAAGTATTGGAAGTCTCCTGGATTCCCAGACGATAGGTGAGACCTGAAACGCCCTGGCCATAGGCCGCGCGCGTGACAGTGTCCACGTAGATTTCTACGAAGCTGTCTCCTCCCTTGGGTACATAAACATCAAGACCCGAAAGAGCGACACTGCCGCCCGAGAGGGCTCCACTGGCTTTCTGTGTAACACCATCCGCGTCCGTGTACTTGACAGTCACTTTCGAGATAGCGCCGGTAGATTCGGCTGTGCCGAAGGTCGTGGTGAGATCGTTCATGACGGTCAGTTTGTTGACATGGAAGGCTTCCTGCAAAGCGCGGAAGCGATATTTGGCGACCAATACATCCGAACTGCCCGCGAGGACAATGGCCGCGTCCGGGTTGCCTTCAGAATAGGCGGAAAGGGAGCCGGAAGTGGCAACCGTGATGAGCGGATTGGGCGTAGCGGCAAGATTCAGATTGGTGGCACCGGCTGCCATGCCCGGCGTGACTGTGTTGGCATCCGCGTCTTCCGAGGTGATGTCGCTGGAAGGCAGCATATCGATAGCCACGTAGGTAGTGGCGCTCATGGTGTTGAGCAATTTTGCCTTGGCGACGAGCGTCTTGGTCTGGCCCTTGGGGACAGGGTAGCTGAGGTTATCGAAAGTAACCTTGTAATAGTCGGTTCCCGCGGTAAATCCTCCGCTATCCGCGTCCACGAGTGTCAAAGAATAAGGACCGGCCACAACGTCATTTCCGTCGTAGAGTGTGACGCTGGAAACGTATGTGTTGGCTGCGGTATCGCCGAGGGAGCTTGCGCCCTGAGTGAAGGTGCCGTCATCGTCTCCGTAGACGCGGACAATCAATTTCTTGACCGTCACTGCGCCCGCGTCACCGGACTGGAGAGAAATTCCGAGCGCCGGGACGTTGTCCTCACCCTTGACGAAGGTCTGAGAGGTGGGGGTAGCCGCCTTGGCAACCGTGAGGCTGTTCTGGCGGACCGTCATGGCTTTGCTGGTCAGGTCGCCGCCCACGATGTCGCTGGTGGCAATGAACTGATTCGCGGCAAAATCTTTAACGTAACTGGCCGTGGTGGAGAAACCAACGCGTGCCTTGAGCGCGTACGCGGCCGGCATATTGGTGTCCAAATCGGCCTGCACGGAAAGGTGGCGGGTTTCGCCCCCCACGAGTTCGTAGTCTTCCGTGAAATCCTTGTAGTAGGTGCTGTCCGTGGTAGCGGTGGTGGTCGTCAGCGTGGTGCCATTCAACTTGGTGTTGTCACTCATGCGGGTGACAGGACCCTGAAGTGTGGCTCCGCTGTCGAGATCAACAATGCGGACATTCTTGATGTAGTAGTAAGGATTATCGGTCGTAATAACTGCGTTATCGGAAACAGCCACGGTTGGGCAGCCTGTTGTCAGGGTCAGCGCAGCCGCTGCCGTAACCGCACAATAGTACGTTGTACCGTTGGTGGCGGCGAGTTTTATCATGTCACCCGCGGCCACGTTGGCGGAATCCGTACCGTCTATAATAATGCTGTTTAAAGACTGTTCGGCTCCGTTAACCGCTAATGTGGCTACTGTTCCGCCTAAGGCGGCAGCGCCTACATTAGGCCGTGTGGCAGTCGTTCCTGCGGTTGTTTCCGCCCATAGCCAGAAATCCATATCGCGGACAGTGACATCGCGATCCACCGTCAACGAGAAGTTGAGCAGTTTGACGTTGGTCGTGTTCTGCGCGATCTGAGCGGAAGCGGGACCGTTGTCCACGATCGTCACCTTGCCACCCTGAAGGGTGAGCGCGGTAACGCCGGCTACGGTGTAGCTGGTGTTCGTGGGATGAGCGCCATAACCATACTGCTGGTCAATGGCAACGATGTCGGTGCTCTCATCCATGTAGATCTCGATGGTGTCCGTGGTGCGGCCGCCGTTGATATCGGCATGGATATAGAACGTCTTGGTCTGGCCCTTGGGGATGACATAAGGCGTGGCCAGCACAAAGGTCGCCCGGTCGCCGTCAAACGCTTCGACTGTGGCCACCTCGTCGGTGCCGCGGAGAAGTTTGAGGTTTGTGAGCTTGGAAGCGTTCAGGGATCCGTTCTGAGTGATGGTCAGGGAATGCAGGGCAACGTCATCGGCGGCGCCGGCGGCGAGCTGCAATGAAGAGATTTCCGCGTCTGTCTGACCAATGCGAGGCTGAGAAGGCGTGGAACCTGTCGTGAGAGTGATCGATGTGACCGCAGTAGCGGCTCCACCCATGGTGAAGGTGTTACCAACGACAGGGAAATCGCCCGCGGTAGACTTGGCATTGGATGTCACGTCCGCGGCGGAAGCGAGATAGAAGTAATGCTGATTGGAAGCGCCGGGGGCGGCGTTCACGTCGGCAACCAATTTAAGGCTGACCGTCGCGCCCGCGTCCACCGTGACACTGATGGGAAAAGTAGCGGTGTTCGTGTCGCTGTTAAGGGTGCGGCCTGTGGTCAGGCGTTTGGCGCCATTGTAGATATAGAGGGCATCCCAGTCGGTTGCCTTACCAACGCCGCCGCGCGTGATCTTCAGGCTGGAGAGAACAACCGCGTCCTCTGCCGCTGTGAAGTCGATGGTGGCGACCTGAACGTTGGAAGAACTGCCTGGAACTGTGGAGGAAGCAGGCGTGGCATCATTGAGAGATACCTCGAGAGCTCCTTCGGCTGCCGGGGGAGGGGGAGGAGTGGTTCCTCCATCGTCTGGAGGAGGAGGCGTGACGGTTCCACCGTCACGTTCCGTGGGGTTCTGGGCATTGACAACGAGCTTAGCGACCTGGGCGCGGGTGATTGGATCCGCGGGGCCGAATTTTCCGTTGGCATAACCATCCACGATGGATTGGTTGTAGGCCGTGGCGACGTAGTCATAGTACCAGGCGCTCGCCGAAACATCGGAGAACGGAGCAGCCGGTTCGAGCGTGGTCGGAACGCTGAAAGCGTTGACCAAAATCTTGGTGGCGGCCGCGCGGTTCACGGTGTCGCCGGGACCGAATTTTCCGGTCAAAGCGCCGCTCGCGTCAGTATAACCCTGGACAATGTCGAGTTGGACGGCGGCTTCTACGTAGTCGTAGTACCACGCGTCGACTGCGACGTCATCAAAGGTTGCGGTGGCAGGAGCCTTGTAGCCTGCGAGACCGTCAATCGCTGTCACGACGATCTTCACGAGCTCAGCTCGGTTGAGATTGTCGCCTGGGCGAAATTTATCTCCGGCATCAACGATGCCCTGATCCACCATTTGTTCGACGTAATCGAAGTACCACGCATCCGTGGGGACATCGTTGAACGTCTGAGCGTTAACATAAGGAATCTGGACAGCCAATAACGCGACTGTGCCAAATACCGCTAACGCCTTGTGGATTGCTTTTGCAATATCCATAGGGGTAAAAAAATTATGAAAATAAAAGACTAAATAAATTTTTAAGCGCCCACTCGAGAGCGGACACTTAGGTAGTCCCCCGCAAAAGTGCGGAGGAGTTGAACACAAAACTGTGTCCAATAAATTGGAAAATATTCAGCATTTAAGCTGTTTTTTAGAATGCGATCCTTTTTTGGCGAGAAAGATCGCGATGAGTTCCCATGGTGTTAAAGAGCAAAGTGTTTCAATCGCAGACAGAGGCCTTAAACTAGGTGTTTTGGCAATTGTTTGGGATCGAACGCGAACCGTGTGAGCACAGACAACGCTTATGCCCCCGCCCTTGCCGTCTTCATTCGCCATGTTGGACAAGTCAAGGAGGGAGTTGTGATTTTAGCTTCCTCTAAGCCCTTTTTTAGTTGTAATCAATCTGTCTCTTTTATTTTTTCCCTGAAATTTTAGCAAAGCCTGATTTTCGTGTCAAATAAAAGAAAAACACAACTTTTTTAGACAGACTTTTATACAAACCTCAATTCTAAGCGGATATTCGCTTCATATAACTGGAACTTGGACATTCTGTTACTCTTTTTCTCTTGCGTAAATATAAAAAAAGTTGTCTTATAAACTTTAGACAACGTGTCAAGCCTTGTCTCCCCGTCTTTTGAATTTACAATCTTCAATCTTCCGTTTACAATCGTTTTGCGTCGCGGGGTAGAGCAGTGGCAGCTCGTCGGGCTCATAACCCGGAGGTCGTAGGTTCGAATCCTACCCCCGCAACCAAGACAATTCCAAATCACAAATCACAAATTACAAATAATTTCGAATATCTAATTTCCAATTTCTAACAAAATTTATTAAATACTAAAGTTTAAACATTAGACATTAAACATTTGCATTTATTTTTTTGGATATTAGATATTGGAAATTAGAAATTATTTGTAATTTGTGATTTGTGATTTGGAATTTTATTTTGTGAGCGTCTGGCCGAAGAAGTACTGCCACCACTGCTGAGGATGAGACAGGCTTAAGATGTCTTTTGGCGTTGAGTGGGTATCAGGCCCGCGTGCGAAGACCACCGGATCCTCCTGCGGGATCACGATGACCTTTTCCCCGGGATTGATCAGATTCAGGTTTTCTTTGGCGTATTTGTCCTTGTATTGGATCGATTCGAGATATTTGACCTCGGCCGGCTTGCTATAGACGAGTGTCTCCAGGCGTCTGACGTCGCTATCGAACTTTTCGATGTGGCTTTCCAAATTGTAATCGCGATAGACAGACGTGGCGAACGATAAAAAAACGTAAAAAAAGATCAGGAAACTGACAATGATGATGATCTGCGCTTTTCGACTGCCGGTTCGCACAAGTGTAGATTGAAAATTAAAAATTAAAAATTGAAAATTGGAGATTTGAGGAAGATATATATAAGATAAGCCAGTGTATGCAAAATTTCAATCGCGTTCATTTTATCGGCATGGGGGGGATTGGCATCAACGCTTTGGCCCGGCTTTCTTTGAGTCAGCGCAAAACCGTGAGCGGATCGGACGCGCTGGATTCCGAACTTTTGCGCGACCTTAAGCAACAAGGGGCGCGAATTTTTATAGGTCACAAGGCGGATCATGTCGCGCCCGCGACCGAGCTCGTGGTGTATACGGAAGCGATTGACGCGAGCAAAAATCCGGAGCTCCTGCGGGCTGAGGAACTTGGCATCCCGTGTATGACCTATTTTGAAGCGCTCGGCCGGATTTCCGAACAGTACAAAACGATCGCGATCGCGGGCACGCATGGAAAAAGCACTACGACGGCACTCCTGGGCCGCGCGCTAGTCGAAGACGGCTTCGATCCCCTGGTGATCGTGGGGACGAAGGTGCCGGATTTTCAGAACCGCAATGTATATATAGGAAAAGGGGAATATTTTGTGGTCGAGGCGTGCGAATACCGGCGCTCGTTTTTGAACCTGCAACCGCAAGGGTTGATCCTTCTGAACTGCGAGCTGGATCACACGGATTACTACCGCGATGAAGCCGATTATCGCTCCGCGTTCCGCGCGCTGGCGGAGAAGGTGCCGCAAGGCGGGTTCATTGTGGCCAACGCGGATGATGCGAATTTAATATGGATTCTCGGTAACCCTGAAGGCGAAGATCATGATCTTCGCCTTCAGGGTTTGCGTGCAAAAATCATCTGGGTATGCGCGAAGGATTTGGCGGAAACACCCATCACCCTTCAGGTGCCGGGAAGTTTTAATCGCCTTAACGCGCTCGCTGCCTTGCGCGCGGCCGAGACTGTCGGCGCGGATCCGGAGATCGTGATGAAGAGTCTGGAGAGCTTTAAAGGGACTTGGCGGCGCATGGAGATCCGCGGGAAATTCCACGGCGCGCTGGTGATTGATGACTACGGACATCATCCCACGGAAATCCGCGCCACGCTCCGTGCGCTGAAGGAGCACTATCCGAAAAAACGCCTCCTATGCGTTTTTCAGCCGCACCAATACTCGCGGACTTATGCCCTGTTAGACGCCTTTAAGACGGCTTTTGAGGACGCGGATCTGGTGATCGTCCCCAATATTTACGAAGCGCGCGATACGGCGCAGGACAAAGAGCGCATCTCAGCCAAGAGCTTTGTTCGGGCCCTTCAGGAAAAGCATCCTCACGCTATTTTCGGTAATGGATTTGATCGCACGCTCAAACTGATCGCGAAGAAAGCCTTAGAAAATACGCTGATTGTGCTCATGGGCGCTGGGGATGTGACGAATTTGGGGGGGAAACTCACCCCCCGACCCCCTCTCTAAATTTAGAGAGGGGGAGCTATTTAGATTAAAGAAGGGGGTGAGTTTGCATTTGACATACTTTTTATAATATGTTACAATTTAACATTAACAATAATAACTTTACAGAAAACTATATACATTATACTATATAATAAATATGGCAAAGGAAACCCTCCAACAAATCATCGACTTTCTGAAAGATAAGAAGAAAATCCTGCTCATGGGTCACATGCGTATTGACGCGGACGCGCTGAGCAGCGTGCTGACTATGTATATGATCCTGAAGGGCTTGGGCAAAGAAGTCACGGCTGTATGCTCGGATCCCGTGCCGGATGTTTTCCGTTTTTTGCCCACGACCGATGTGCTCCGAAATAGTTTGGGCGGACCGGATTTCATTATCACGCTGGATTGCACTAAAACACCGCTCGATAAGCTCAAATACAATTTGGAAGGGAATAAAGTAAATATTGTATTAACGCCCAAGTCCGGCGTCTTTAATGAAAAGGATATTTCCTTTAATTACAGCAAGGCCGGTACTTTTGACGCGATCATGGTGTTTGACTGCGGCGATCTTGAGCAATTGGGAAAGCTGTATGAAAACAACGTGGAGATGTTTTATGACACGCCGGTCGTCAACATTGACCATCATGCGAGCAATACCCAGTTCGGCGTGCTGAATCTGGTGAGTCCCGTCGCCGCCTCGACCACGGAAATCCTGTATGAATTGATTCAGGCCATGGAAGCGGACGTGAAAAAAAAGCTCCTCACGCCCGACATCGCCACGCTTCTTTTGGCCGGAATCATCACAGACACAGGCAGCTTTCAAAATCCAAATACATCCCCCAAATCCATGGAAATTGCCGCCAAGCTCTTAGACGAAGGCGCGCGACAACAAGAGATTATCCGCCACATCTATAAAACAAAAAGTCTGTCCACGCTGAAGGTGTGGGGGATCGTGCTTTCCAAAATCCATGTGGATCCGATCTACCGCATGGTGTGGTCCACGGTTTCGAAACGAGATTTGGAAGAGGCGGAAGCCACCTCCGAGGAAGTGTCCGGCATCATTGATGATCTTTTGACCAATGCCCCGGGCGCGGAAGTGGTGTTCCTTGTGAAGGAAACCGAAGAAGGATATATCGCCGTGAGCCTTCGCACCACGACTCCTGCCGCGGACAGCAGTAAAATCGCGGGGCTCTTCGGCGGCGGCGGACATGTGCAAGCCGCTGGGTTTAAGATCCGAGACGGCCGTCCATTAGAGGTTATTTCCGCGGATGTGATTGACAAAATACGCAAATTCCAAGGCGAGCGTTTGAATATCCATGTGAATGATCATGGGAATGTGGTCTCTTTACCTCAACCGAAGCCTGAGACGAGAGACGAGAGACGAGAGACGAGTCCTGCGCAAGCATCGAAAACTACTGTCCAGAGCGGTGTCCCGAAGAAAGTGACGTACCTTGAATTTAATGCCAAACCGGTGACGAGAGACCCCTCGACCAAGCTCGGGGCAGACGAGAGACAAGAAGCCAGTGACGAGAGGCGAGTGACGAGTACTACGCCGGCGGCGAAAATGACGCTTGCTCCGAGCGCGAACGCTCCTTTTGAAAATGGCGATGCCCGGCACAAGAAGCGCAAACGGAAGCGCAGGCATAAGAAGAATCCGAATGGTGGATCGAATGGTGGCCCCGAAGGGGGCTCGGTAGTGGATCGAATGGTGGAAACGAAAAAATCCGCTGAAATACCTAAGTCTGTCGAAACGCCAAAGCCAGTGACGAGTGACCCCTCGACCAAGCTCTGGGCAGACGAGAGACGAGAAGTTAGTGACGAGAGACGAGTGACGAGTGCTGTGCAAGCGCCTGTTGCTGCAACTGCAACTGAAACAATTGCTCCTCCTCCTCCTGCGCCCGTGGCGCCAGCGCGTCCGCAAACCCCCAAAGCTGAACCCGAGATTCCGGACTGGCTGAAACAGTAACTCAAAGTCAGGAGTCTGGAGCTTGGAGTTGGGAGTTAAGGTAAATCGAGACCGCCATGGCTCCACGGGTTGCAACGGAGGACGCGCCACACACTCTTGGCGCCGCCTTTGATCAGGCCGTCTTTTTTGAGCGCGAGGCAGGCGTACTCGGAACACGAAGGGCGGAATTGGCAGTAGCCGTTTGGAAAAAGCTTTTTAAGCAAAAACCCATGATCCGGCGAAAGGGTTTTTTGGTAAATCCGGATCAAAAAAATGACGATCCGCGAAGGGATCCTAGAAATAATTGAGAGGATTGTATTTAATACCATTGACGCGAACTTCAAAATGCAAGTGTATGCCTGTCACTCCGTATACGCGGCCCGTGTTCCCCATCCAACCGATCGTGTCGCCCTGGGAAATGGTTTGCCCCACGTTGACGTAGAATTTTTTCATATGAGCGTAAAGCGTCTGCATCCCCTTGCCATGATCAATGATCACCATGTTGCCGTAACCGCCATTCCAACCGTTGGTCGCTTTAACCACCGTTCCTGATGCCGCGGCAAAAATAGGACCCGCGCTTCTATTCGCGATATCCAAGGCAAAATGTTTACGAGTGTACCCTTGAGTTATTTTGCCTTGAGTCGGCCAAATCATACTGGTGGATGAAGGCCCTTGATAACTATAGCCCTTTCCGGAATCCGGAGCGGCCGGCGAAATATATCCACGGGAAGCGATATAGCGCGGGATTTCTTTCTGGGCGCCGGGGATAATGAGCATAGCATCCGCTATTAAAGTTTCATCCGCTAATTGATTCTGTTTAATGAGCGTCTCTTTGCCGACCTTATACTTCTTCGCTATTTTTGCCAAGGTGTCCCCCTTACCTACCTTGTAGGAAATGCCATCCACAGGCAAAATTCTTATTCGAGTCCCCGCGCGAAGGAGGTGCTCGTTGTAAAGATCGTTTTCCCACATAATCGTTTCTTTCTTAAGGCGGAAACGGGAAGCGATATTGGAAAGCGTGTCGCCGGATTCAACGGTATAGACGAGAATATTTCCAAAATGACTGCGGTCGCTGGCCACGGAGGCGATTGATGGCTTGAGCATGAATCCGTCATCCGTCATTTGGCTGGTCGTGATGTAATCCCTGAGATCTTCAACCGCCAGTCCGTCTTCGTTTTCGTCTAAACCGTAAGCTCCTTGCGCGCTATCATAGAGAGGGGCCAAAGAAAAGAGCATGATAAAAAGAACCGCGAAGGCAACCACTTTGTTGCTTAATCCCGTGATTCCGCTATCGACATTCTCCAATCTAAAAAAACGTTCTAACTTCTCCGCTATAAAACGGATCAAAGTCCTGCCACTCAGAACATACAGCAGTTCAATCCTGAGTTTGACCGAAGGGTTGACCTTTTTGGGGGCTATAAAAATAGATTTAGGATCTATTGATTGCTTTTTTTGTGAAACTTGACAGTATTTTAATAAAATTGTGAACGGAATGCAAGGGTAAATTCAAAATACGTAACTGGTAACTGGTAATTTTACCAGGAGTAGTTGGTGAAGGCCCAATCGATCATGGATTTGTTTTCCTGAAAGCGATCCGGACTATTAAGGAGCACGGCAAGTACTTCGTGATTATTTCGGGGGTTACGCGCGAGGTTGATGAGACAAGGCCCCGCGGCGTCCGTGGTTCCTGTTTTTACACCCTCGATTCCCAAATAACTGCCGAGAAGCTCATTCGTACTGAAAAGGCGGTGGGGGTTGTTACCGTTGATATCCGTAAAATCGATTGAAGGTTGTTTTACGATTTTACGGAATAAATCCTTTTTGAGAGCGTATTTGGTCAAAAGGGCTAAATCATAAGCGCTAGAATAGTGGCCATCTTCATCAAATCCGACCGGATTTTTAAACCGGGTATTGAGCAGGTTGAGAGTGCGGGCTTTTTTGTTCATATCAACCGCGAATTGTTCCGCGGATCCGCTGTGAAATTCCGCCAAAATCATGGCGGCGTCGTTGGCGGAATTGACCAGCATGGCCTTGAGCATGTCTTTGACCGTGATTTTTTCGTTTTTCCTGAAATACGCGCGCGTGCCTTCAATAGTGTCATAATTATTCCTAATCGTTACGATTTCATCCGGTTTATGCGCTTCCAGAA
The DNA here is from genome assembly GCA_016220165.1 of Candidatus Peregrinibacteria bacterium. Taxonomy (GTDB): domain Bacteria; phylum Patescibacteriota; class Gracilibacteria; order UM-FILTER-43-11; family JACRIE01; genus JACRIE01. Next base: position 998 of record JACRIE010000011.1, on the reverse strand, counting down.
TAATCACGGCCGTCATGATTTTGGTCAGGCTCGCGATGGGCAATGGATCGTGGGAATTTTTTTCGTACAATGCCGTGCCCGAATCCATGTCTATGAGGAGCGCCGCTTTTGCCTTGATGAGGGGGGCTACGGCTTCATTCTTTTTCACAGGAATTACAGGGGCCTGCAATAAATTAACCGGATCAAAGGTCGATGTCGTGACGGAGGGCGCGACCCATTGAATATTAGCCAACATAAAGAGGCTGAGAAGCGCGTGAAGCATGATTTTAGCTATTAGCTGCTAGCTATTAGCTGCTAGCCAGACCCGACAAGACGGGGCTAAAAGCTAATAGCTAAAAGCTGATTTTGCTTGATTTATTGGTTTTTCCACGTGATTTTTGTCACTTTTTTGAGACGCTCGGCGTTGGCGCGCCGGTTGAGCCAATGTTCGATAACGACGCGTCGGATGGTTCCCACATTCTGGAAGATACGGAATGTAAAGACAACGGTAGCGGCCAAGTATAAATCCAGCCCCAGACGATCGCCCAAATAGGTGATTCCAATCGCGAGCAGGATATTAAAAATAAGTCCGGATATAAAGATAAAAACATTGTATTTATCCTGAGTGATTTCCGCGCGCATAGCCCCAAACATGGCATCCAGCATGCCGATCAGAATAACGGCGGTGTAGCGCGTGAATTCCGTGGGGATTGAGATGCCGGCGAGCGCGCCCACGAGAAGCCCGAGAATGATGCCAAGAAGAACCCAGATCATATAAAATTTTAGGTGATAAAATTTTTAATTTACAATTTTCAAGGCTTCTATAGCCCCAATTGATTCATTTCGAGATTGAGACATTCAATGAAAATTGATAATTGGAAATGGCTTTGTTGCACAAATATTTTTTTAGGAATATGACGTTCCGACCCCTGCTTTCCGTTATGCCGCCCTGAAGCTTTCCGGCATCCCGAGGGCGTTCATACGGTTGAGGGCCGATCCCATGATACGGGCTTCTGCGA
>JACRIE010000001.1 GCA_016220165.1 Candidatus Peregrinibacteria bacterium | reverse complement strand
TTGAATTTTGTCAAATGCGATTCTTCTTTTGGGTTGAGTGAGCACCATACAAAATCGTGCGAAAACAAACGAGTGGTTCTGCCGGTTTTCCAAAAAGCGGGTGCGAAATCCCTGAGAGTGTCATACCATGCTCTTTGTTCATCTCGGTATGGTGGATCATTATCCCGCTTGTTCATGTCTTGACATAGTTTTCGCCACCTATCTAGTTTCTGTTGAAAAAAGAAAAAAACTTTAAAAACAATCGTTTAACGGCAATATTTGTCTTCAAAAATAACGACAGATGTAGTAAAATAGGGGCTTGAGCGTATTCAATAACCAAAATAAGGATTAAGCCGCCTATGAGAAAGCTTTATGAACCGCAGTTAAACCTTGATTTTTTCGTGAAAGCAAAATCAAAAACCATTCAAGAACATGAGTTCAAATACGAAAGGATTTCCGAGATATTGGACGCTAATCCTATCCTATTGAAAATTGCTGGGAAGAAATTTTCCTATGATGGAAAACTCAAAATCGGACGAGAAGGGTATACCGTGGAACAAGCCCTTCGGTCCATTATCCTTATGAGGCTTGAAGATTTCAGTTATCGAGACGCTTCTGTCAGGATTCATTTCGATTATTGTTTTCGGAAATTCTGCCGTTTGGGAGATCGCCCCATGATGTCTTTTAGCGAACTCAACAAACTGGACGCCCAAATTTGCCCGGATACTTGGGGGAAAATCGCCCAAGTTCTCAACCAATACGCGGTATCTGAATCCTTGATTGAAGGAGACAAACTTCGAACGGACACCACCGTGGTTGAGTCCAATGTCCATTATCCAACAGACTCCCATCTTTTATGGGATGTTTATCGCTGTTCTTCTAAATTCATAAAAGCCGTGCGTAAATTTGCTCCGGATATAATAGGGGACATAAGAGCCCATCAAAAAACCTACAAGAAAATATATTTTCAAATAAACCGGGATGTCGGCAAAAAAAACAAGGAGGCCGAAATCAAGGATTTATACCGCAGGCTTATAAGCGGAACAGATAAAATTCTCTTCTCTGCCTTCCATGTGGCAGAAGGAGTTAAAGAACAAATCACCAATAACCCTTTATCCGATGATTCCTTAAAGCTTCAAGTTATTTTATCCTGCTATGAGCCCAAAATGGAACCGGCTCAAAAAATAATCAATCAGGCCACCCGGCGGGTGATTCAAGGAGAACAAGTCCCCAACGATGAGAAAGTATTCAGTCTTTTCGAGCCCCATACCGAACTTCTGAAACGTGGCAAGGCAGGAAAGCCCGTGGAGTTTGGGCATATGGTGCTGCTCCACCAGGTTGAAGGCAATTATATTACCGGGAGCCAGGTATTTTCCAAAAAGCCCAATGAAAACGAACAGGTGGATGGCATATTAAAAAATCATGAGAAGCTTTTTAATAAGCTTCCCGCCGTATTTGCCGCAGATAAAGGGTTTTACTCCAACATGGATAAAATCGAGTCCCTGGAGGAGAAAATAGATGTTGTCGCTATTGGCAAAAAGGGCCGCCTGACACCTGAGCAAAAAGCAAGAGAAGGTTCTCCAAAGTTTAAAAAGGCTTGTTTTTTCAGAGCCGGAATCGAAGGAACCATTTCTGTTTTAAAAAGAGCGTTCAGCATGAAGCGTTGTCTTAATAAGGGATTTGAAAGGTTTCGCTCATTTGTATCGAGTGTGATATTTGTTCATAACTTGCGGATATTGTCCGCGCTATAGCTCAAGGTAAGATGCGGTCGGATTACCTGCTCTATAGGGATAGCTGCGTTCAAAATAGGGCCATTGCGATAAAATATGAATTAAAATTCACCCGATTGAACAATTTGTGCGTATTCCGGTCGTAATCGACCACCCATTCCGATTCTTATCGACCAGTCATTCCGATTTTGATCGACCACCCATTCCGGGGGTATCGACCAGCATTCCGGTCTTATCGACCACCCCTTTTGAGCGCCGGTAATTCCGGATTCTTCCTCCCCGATTAGACAACCCGTTTTCCGCCTGAAAAAATCTTCTTTTAGCGGTTTTTTTTAACCCCCAAAAGAGGAGATTTAAATGGCGTATAGGAGGAAGAAAGAATTGTCAATCCGTAAGATTCGCGAGGTATTAAGGCTTGGTCTGGATTGTGATATGGGCAACCGCGAGATCGCGCGTAGTTGTGTGATTTCTCATTCCACCGTAGGGGAGTATTTGAATCGCGCCAGGGAGTCCGGGTTGAACCTTGAGCAAATTGAAAAGATGGATGATGGGGACCTTCAGCGTCTCCTCAAGGGGGCCGTTCCCTTGGCGGATAAAGACGCCAGGGCTCAACCTGACTGGAGCGGGATTCACCAGGAACTCAAGAAGAAGGGGGTGACGCTGCAACTTTTGTGGGAGGAATACAGGGAAACCCATCCTGGCGGATACCAGCCCAGCCGGTTTTATGAGCTCTACAACCGGTGGAGGAAGAAACTCCATGTCTCGCTTCGCCAAACCCACAAGGCCGGCGAGAAGTTGTTCGTTGATTACGCGGGGCACACCATGCCGGTCAGAGACCGCGGTTGTGAAAAAACCAAGGAGGCTCAAATTTTTGTCGCCGTGCTTGGCGCCAGCAATTATACGTATTGCGAGGCCACGTGGACTCAGGGCCTTCCGGATTGGATCAACTCCCACGTCCGGACCTTTGAGTATTTTGGCGGAGCGCCGCGAATCGTCGTTCCCGACAATCTCAAGACCGGTGTCACGAAGCCGTGCTGGTATGAGCCTGACATCAACCCCTCCTACCATGATTTGGCCGTTCATTACGGGACGGCCATCATACCCGCGCGGGTGAGAAAGCCAAAGGACAAGGCCAAGGTGGAGGGGGGAGTCTTGCTGGCGGAGCGATGGATATTGGCGGCGCTTAGAAACAGGAGTTTTTTCAGCCTTTCGGAGCTCAATGAAGCCATTTTCCAGCTTCTGGAAAGACTGAACCACCGGCCCTTTAAGAAACTGGAAGGATCGAGGCGGTCCTGCTTTGACGGCATGGAGCGGCAAGCCCTCTTACCGCTCCCTCCCACCCGCTACGTCTTTTCCGAATGGAAGAAGGCCAAGGCCAATATCGACTACCACGTGGAGCTCAAAGGCCATTATTACAGCGTGCCCTACGCCCTGGTCCAGGAGACCCTGGACATGCGTTACACGAACTCGACGGTGGAGATTTTCTTCAGGGGCAACCGGGTGGCCAGCCACAGGCGAAGCCATGAGTCCGGCAGGCATACCACGGTGGAGGAGCATATGCCTAAAAGCCACCGGGAGTATCTGAAATGGAACCCGTCGAGGATTATCCGCTGGGCCAAAATAGCGGGAAAGTCCACCGCCGAGGTCATGGAGTCCATCATGGCTTCCCGAAAACATCCGGAGCAGGGATATCGTTCCTGCATGGGCATTATGCGCCTGGGAAAGCGGTATTCCAATGAGCGCCTGGAGGCCGCTTGCGGCAGGGCTTTATCCATTGGAGCGCTCAGTTATAGAAGCATTCAATCCATACTGGAAAAGGGCCTGGACCTTTGTCCGGCGTCCAATCCAACGCCCAACACGACCGTCAACCACGAAAATATCCGTGGGCGCGGCTACTTTTCCACGGAAAGAGGTGAATGATGTTGACCATGCCGACTTTAGATAAACTCAAAGCGTTAAAACTCCATGAAATGGGCAAGGCCATGGAAGAGTATATGGGGTCCGGGGACTGGGACTCCCTCGGCTTTGAAGACAGGCTTGGCCTTTTGGTGGACCGGGAACTGGCCTATCGGGAAGACCGCCGCCTTCAAGCCCGTCTCAAGCAGGCCCGGCTTCGCCAGTCCGCCTGCATGGAAGACCTTGATTACCGGCATCCCCGGGGGCTGGATAAGTCCCTGATGAAGTCCCTGGCCACCTGCCGTTGGATCAAGGAACGGCTCAACGTTCTGATCAGCGGCCCCACCGGCGCGGGTAAAAGTTTCATAGCCTGCGCCCTCGCCCACAGGGCCTGCCTGGAGGGATTCAAGGCGCATTACGTTCGAGCTCCCCGGCTGTTCGGCGACCTTGGAATCGCTCGCGGGGATGGGCGTTACGCCAAGCTCATGGGCTCCATTGCCAAGGCCGACCTCCTGGTGATCGATGACTGGGGTCTTTGCGTCCTGGGAGACCAGGAACGAAACGACCTGCTGGAAATTCTTGAGGACCGGCACGGGCTAAGATCCACCGTGGTGACCAGCCAACTGCCGGTCGAGCATTGGCATGAAACAATCGGAAACCCGACCCTGGCGGATGCCATCCTGGATCGCCTGGTCCACAACGCCCATAAAATAAACCTGAAGGGAGACTCCATGAGAAAGAAAAAATCTGACAACGCTTGATGGTTGAACTGTATGTGGGGGGGGGGGAGGAGCCAAAACCTCCCTCCCCACCCGTTTTACCCATTGTTGCAGGAACATGCCTATGGAAATGTGGAAAACCGCCCTCTCCGCCTATGGAAAAAGCATTGAAAAATAAAAGGCATTTTTCAACACTTTTCCCACAGGCTCCGAAAGCATGGGCGGTTTCCCACAGTTCCACAGGCCCAACAACAAATTTTTTCTCTTTTTTTTAAACCAAATAGGCGCCTAAAGGCGCAAAAAGAGGGGAGGTGATTTGCGTTTCATTGCCGTGCCGTTTACGATAATTGATTATTAATAGGGGGAGGGACGTCGCTTCGCTCCGGTTGGGTGGTCGATAAGACCGGAATGAGTGGTCGATCAAAATCGGAATAGGTGGTCGATGTCATCGGAATACGCAGGTGGATACAAAAAAACGTCAAGAAGTCGCTCAACAATCACGCCAATGGGCAGATAAAGTTTTAGAGTTATCGGGTTTATTGAACTGAGTCGATGCTAACAAAACGCTCCACTTAACCACGAGCAGCCGTTTTATTTTCAACCGTCCCACTGCCAATAATGGTTTATGTCATGCCAGGT
>JACRIE010000010.1 GCA_016220165.1 Candidatus Peregrinibacteria bacterium | reverse complement strand
ATGCCATTCCTGGTTTAACCGGTTCAGAAAACTGCTTGTCCGCTATGAAAAAACGCTGGCGAGCTTTGAGGCGTTAAACCATTTGGCCGCCGCCATAATCTGCTTCCGGAAGATAGGGATTATTTACGGATAAGTTCTTAGCTTTTAGCTATAAGCTTTTAGCCAGACTAATAGCTAAGAGCTAATCGCTAAAAGCTAATAAACTTCCTTGAGATAGCACTGCTCGCAGTATACGATTTCGGGACGATCGGGTGAATAAACCGAATCGATGGGCTTTTGGCATTTTTGGCATAACCGATGCCACGTTTTTCGCGGCGGGCGCATGGCGATGCGCTGACGATGACGCTCTTCCGGATGGAAATAGGGCAAAGGAATGTTTTGTTTTCGGTACAATCGGAGCTCCTGAGCAATAATTTTGAAGAGGCGTCCGGTCGCCTCGCATTTGATGGCCCAATTCAAAACGTCATCGGGGATTTTGTCGATCGTTTCCGGCAATTTTTCCGCTGGAATGACCCTGGTGACATTGGGGATCTGCGGCTCGTAGTCGAACCACGTGAGGCCTTGACTGAGCGCCTGATCCCTAGTGAGTGGAGCGTATTCCTGCGCCACGGTTTCGTTGTATCCGAACAGGGAATATTTCGCGGGGAAAAATTGACCCCATTCGCCCGTCTTCCCCATATGATTAATGATTAAAGATCCCAAAGGGATCACTTCGTGATTTAAGGTTAAAGTAATCCTCTTTTGAATACTGCTTGTTGAGGATACAATACTTGGCGCGCTTCATTTGGGTGCAACCGAATAAATGATCTGAATTATTGATGGATTCTGAATACCAAATATTGTTACTGGAACGTAGATACATTGAAAAAGCGCACGTATTGGACCAGACGGAGCTCATATTCTCGTATTGAATCTCGGAAACGCCGATATGATCGCAACTTATGGCGTCTTTTGAGTTCAAACCCGCGATGATGGTGTCTTTAAAATCCCGTGCTGGACCGTCTACGTCAAAGCAGTTGACGCAATTTTTGCCCTGGACGATATTGTTGCCTGTGCACTCCTCGGAATTGACGATCCAAGCTCCCCTGTGCGGGAATTTTAAGCGAAACTTTTGGAATTCCTGTTTCATGCGTTCCCTGCCGCTCCGTGTGTTTAGGGCGTATTCTTTAATTTTCTGTTCATAGACCTCTTTTGAATAAGACTGATTTAAAATGTGATACTTCTTTTCACGTAATCCCACACAGGCGAGACATTTTTCGCAATTCCGGCAGTCAAAAAGGAAGGCGCTGTCATTGCATCCCTGTGAATATTGGGCGTGCTGGACATTGAAACAACGATTGCAGTCTATACACTCGTAGAGGAGCTCGGAATGATCGACCCAATAGACGTCGCAGGAATTTTTACTGTTGAAATCGAAGGTGCTGTAATAAGAGTCCTTGGTATTCTGACTTCCGAAACAAAGGTAGCAGTTTTTAGTTATTTCGGTGATGTTGCAGTAGTTGCTATTCTCGCCTTTGAGATTAAAAAGAGGAATTTTTGGAACGAGTTTCTGAAGCTCGGCGAACTGTTCGAAGAACGGACGATTGAAATCGAAATCGCTACCGTAGTCGCGCGCGTCCCAGCCATCGCCCCACCATACGTCCGACGCGTACACCGTGAGATTTTTAGCTGGCGCGTACATGGAAATAATGGATTTGCCTGTCTTACTGCACACACTTTTGTAGAGTGAACGTTCATTACGCCATGCCAAGCGCTGTTGATGACGGCATGCGGAACAAAACGTCGGCGACGAAATACTCAATTTTTCCAGAAATTCCTTTTCCCAATCGCTTATCTGAAAACCGGTATTATACTGATTGCATACCATAAATTTAAGATTTACTGATTTATTATTTTATTGATTTATTGGTTGCGAACAATAAACAAATAAATTAATAAATCTCTTTCATGTAGCAACTTTCGCAGTATACGATCTCGGGGCGATCCGTGGAATACGTTGTTTGAATCTCGGCTTTACATTTAGCGCATGCGCGGGAATAGAGCTTGCGCGGATTGATCTGATCCTTGCGCGCGTAGTGGCGGCAAGCGGGACAAAAATGCGGAACGGGTAAGTGATGATCGCGGTAAAATTTCAGCTCCTGCGGAATGATCTTAAACATCTTTTTGTCGTGGGCACATTCGATGGCCCAGTTCAGGATATCGTCCGGGACGGAAGCGATGTCTTCGGGGAGCCGGTCCGCTGGAATTTTTTTGGCGCCTTCCACTTTTGGGTTCATGTAATCGTTCCACAGAAATCCCTGTTGAATCGCCGCTTCCCGCGTCAGCGGAAAATATTCCTGCTCCAACGTGTCGTTGTAGCCGTCAAAACTCAGGGCGGGCGGAAAAAATCGCCCCCACTCGCCGGTCTTCTCCATATGATTAATGATTAAAGATCCCAAAGGGATCACTTCGTGATTTAAGGTTAAAGTAATCCTCTTTTGAATACTGCCTGTTGAGAATACAGTATTTTTTGTGGCGTAGTCCGACACAGCCAAAAAGATTTTCGCCCTGGAAACAAAAATCGCAGTACATGAGGTTGGAAGAACCCAGAGAACATTTTACGCAAAAATAGATATTAGTGCTTTGATAAACCCCTACGCATTCGTAAACGAAATTCGTGTTGATTCCTGTGTTAAAACAATCGTAACTGTTGTTCACCATCCCGTCCCAAATGTATTTGCAGTTTTCGGAATTGATGATGTCAAAACACTCGATGCAATTTTTTGAATTTTGAATATGATCCCCCGTGCAGTCTTCACTTTGATGGATTTTCAAATTTTTGTGCGGCAATCGAAGATTTAATTCCTTTAATTTCTGCTGCGCTTTCTGCACCTCTGAATAAGTGAATTGAAATGATTCAATGAAATGTTTGTATTCCTCTTTTGAAAGCTGTTGGTTGTAGACACAATATTCCCGTTGCCGCAGGCCCACGCAGCCAAAACAGTTTTTGCAGGCCTGGCAGTTATCACAAAAATAGCAATCGCTCAAATTCTGTCCATTGAAACACCAGAAGCAGCGGTATCCTCCTTGGATCTTGGAACATTCATAACAAAGCTCAATGTTCAGGCACCAAAAAATATCCATGCAATTTTTAAAGTAGCCTCCTGTATTTACGTAGTATGTATCTTCGTCAGGGCCCGAGTTAAAACATAAATAACAATTTTTGAGATCATTGGTGTCGTTGCCGTAATCGCTGTTTTCGTTGTTTCGATTTTGTAAATTGATTTGAGGAACCTCCAGAAGCAATTCGTGAAATTGATCGAAAAAAGGGCGATTGAAATCGAAATCTCGACCGTAAGACATGGGATCCCACTGATCGGACCACCAGATTTTCCGGTCATAAATTTTGTAGGGGCTGGTGGGCGGATAAATCGCCACGATATCCTGACCGGAAAAATCGCATTTTCGTTTGTATAAATGGCGCTCGTTGCGAAAGGCCATGCGCCGCTGCATGCGACACGCCGGGCAGAGTATCGGCTCAGGAATTGAGTATTTTTACCACCAATAACCTGCGAAATTTTATCGTAGAACGCGCGATCGGCGGCCGTTATTTCGAATGGTGATTTACACTGGATACACTGCATAGTCCGTAGGTAGTAGTTAGTAGGTAGTAGTTAGTAGTTAATTTGAATTTTACTACGACCTACATTGCTACGGACTACGGACTGATTAGTGGACTTCCTTAAGGTAACACGCTTCGCAGTATACGATCTCGGGGCGATCGGGTGAATAAGTCGTTAAAATCGGCTTTTGACAGTTCTGACATGGGCGCGTGAACAATTGATAGGGATTGCGCATACTGAACCGTTTTTTGTGGCGACATGAGGGGCATAGCCTCGGTAGGGGAAGCTTCATTTTACGATACAGAGCCAACTCCTGGGCGATGAGGCGGTAATTTTTTTTGCAGGTGGCGCAGGCCAAGATTTCCGCGAGGATGCCGTCACTCACGTCATTGAGGCTGTCGGGGATCTTGGCGAGCGTGGGGGACTGGTATTCCTTTTTGTCCTGGTCGCGCCAGCGGTAACCAAGCTTGAGCGCGTCCGCTTTCGCGAGCGGAAAGAAATCCTGGGCCGCGGTCTCGTTGTAGGCGAAGGGGCTGGCGGACGCCGGAAAAAATTGGCCCCATTCGCCGGTTTTTTTCATGTGCTCGATGACGCGCACGACCTGCTTCTCATATTCCTCCTTCGTGTATTGCTTATTTAGAATGCAGTATTTTTTGTGCTGAAGACTGATCGATCCGAAGCAGTTTTCCGAGGAGATACAGGAATTGCAATATCGCATTTTATTCGAAAACCACGTGTAAGTGCAAAACGCGAGATCCAGGGAGCCACGCGACACGCAACAGTAGTAACTCATTTGCGTGTCGGGCCAGCCGGCAGAATAGCAGTTGTAAATATCCTTGGCAGCACCCAGCGAAATGGAGTTGGCGCAGTCCTCAGCATCGTGGGAATCAAAACAATTCTCACAATTACGGGAATTGTAGAGATGATCGCCCGTACAATTCTCGGTATTCAGCATGTGGACATACCGACGCTTGGCGGCCAAGCGCATCTCCTGAAAGCGCTTTTCCGCTTCCTGCCAGCGGCTGTAGGATCCGTTGAGGAGCCTGTTTTTTATTTCCTCGAACTGCTCTTTGGCGCACGGTTTGTTGAAGCAATAGTAGCTTTTATTGGCCAAATTGCTGGAAAAAATACAGTGGTTGCACCCCTTGAGCTGGTACGAGAAATAACAGTCGCTGCAGTTGTCGCTTTCCTGAAGCATTACGCAGTTGTAGCCGTTGTTGATGTCCGTGCACTCGTAACAGAGCGTGGAATAATTCGTGTACATGCAGTCCGCCACGTCTTTGTCCTCAACCATCCAATAGGAATAAAGAGTCTCCTCGCATTTGGCCACGAGCGAGTTGAGATAGCAGTTGCGCGACTGGCGGATATGACTGTTGTAATCGCAATTTTCAGAATTGAAAATGGAGGTTCCTTCGCGCGGGACGACCTTTTGAAGTTCGGCGAATTGCCCGAAGAATGGCCGACTGAAATCGAAGTCGCGTCCGTATTCGACCGCGTCCCACGTTCCGCCCCACCACACGGGATTGTTATAGACCTTGAAGGGCGAATCTGGGGCGTACGCGCTCAAAATTTCTTTTCCTGTGGCGTCACACTTGCGGCGATAGAGTTTCCATTCATTACGCGAAGCCATGAGTTCCCGCCAGCGGTCCTGCGGACAGAGCGTCGGCAAAGACATGTCGATTTTTTTGCAAAAATCGATTTCGCGCTGAGAGATTTCGAATGGTGTTTTACACTGGATACACTGCATAGTCCGTAGGTAGTAGTCCGTAGGTAGTAGTTAGTAGTTAATTTGAATTTTACTACGAACTACATTCTACGGACTACGGACTGATTAGTAGACTTCCTTAAGGTAGCACTTCTCGCAATAAATGATCTCGGGACGATCGGGAAAATAGGTGGTTTGCATTGGAACCGAACATTTCGCGCACGGGCGCGTGAATAACCGACGCGGATTGCGAAGTTTTATGCGTTTATGATAGCGGCACAAGGGGCATTTGACGGGCTCAGTGATGCCCATTTTTTTATAAAAAACGACTTCGGCGGGAATGAGTCGAAAATGATGCCTGCACTTTTGACATTCGTGGATGCTGGGGTCAAAAATGACGTTTTCGATTGGTTTCTCAGGCTCGGCATCGCGCCACTTCCAGTCACGCTTGAGAACCTCTTCCCTGGTAAGCGGGTAATACTCTTCGTGCGCCATGGTTTCGTTGTAGGCGTACGGAGAATATTTAATAGGAAAAAATTGGCCCCACTCCCCTGTCTTCCCCATATGATTAATGATTAAAGATTTAAGGTTAAAGTAATTCTCTTTGGAATAGGGTTTATTGAAAATGCAATATTGTTTATGACGCAATCCAATGCAACCGAAACAATCGTGGCACGAAAAACACTGATCCGAGTAGAGCAGGTCGTGAGACTCCACATTGGCCATGGAAAATTTAACGTTGTTGAGGCGATAGCCGCCGACGCTGTAGGCGCACCATTGAAGTTCTTCGCCGTACTCGTAATCCAGGCACTTTTTGGAGTCCATGAGCCAATTGACGTAACGGCAATCATCGCATCGTTCCAAATAGAAGCCATAATAACAATTATGGGATTCATAAATATGGTGTCCTACGCAATCCTCCGATTTTAGAATGATTGCGCTTATGCGGGGACTTTTGAGCACTAACTCATCAAACCGCTTTTTGGCCGCGTCAAAATGCTGACGGTCGTTCAGATGAAATTGTTTGACCAGGACGTGATAGTCTCCTGCAGAATAGGACTTATTAAAAATGTAATACTCCTTTTGACGCAACCCCACGCAGCCGAAACAATCGTGACAACCGTGTAAATCGAACCCAAAGACGCAGCCGCTGCAACCGGAAGAATCCTGAAGATAAATGCCATTGTAGAGGTTTTTGGAGTCGATGCATTTATAACACAGTTCACTATGCGTCAGGCGCTCCACGTCCACGCAATCTTTGGAATAATAGGGCGACCCGTAAAAACAATCTTCCGCCTGGACGGAACCGAAAATAAGATAGGAATTTTTTGAATAGCCCGCGTAATTGATATAATCGCTATTTACCGTCGCCACGTTGACGATGCCCACGCGCGGGACAACCTTTTGGAGTTCAGCGAATTGTTCGAAAAACGGACGGTTGAAATCGAAGTCACGCGCGTAATCAGTACCGCTCCAGTAATCGCTCCACCACGCCTCCCTGTCATAAACGACTAACGGTTTGTCCGCGGAATACATGCTCACAATACGCTTGCCCGTTGAATCGCACGTGCGGTGATACAGATTGCGCTCATTGCGAAACGCCAATCGCTGCTGCTGACGACAGGTCCAGCACTGCGTGGGTTCCGGCACATCCAGCTCTTTGCAAAATTGACGGTCCGCGTCGGTATTCTCGAATGGTGATGAACATTGGGCGCAATTTTTCATATGTCATCCTGCCCCGAAGGCTTTCGGGGTCAGGATCTACTCAAATTTTCAATTTAATCGCATTTTTTAAGAATCGCAAATGGCAGAACGTGGGTCAGATCCTGAAACCCCAAAGTGGTCCATTATGGACAAGTTCAGGATGACAAAAAGAGAGGAAATAAGACAACAAGAGGGTCTAATAGACTTCTTTAAGGTAGCACTTCTCGCAGTAAACGATTTCCGGTCGTTCGGGCGCGTAGGTGGTTTTGAGCGGGGCGGAGCACTTGGCGCAATTTCGGTCATAGAGTGTGCGCGGGTTGCGGAGCGACATTTGCTCGACGTAGCGCTGATCGGGACAATGACGCGGAATCGGGATGCCATGATCGCGGTAAAATTTGAGTTCCTGGAGCGTCACTTTGTATTTGCGCTTTGTTGTTTCGCACGAGAGCGTGGCGTTCACGATGTCGTCTTTCACGTCCTTAATGCTATCCGGAATAGTAGTTTCGGCCGCGCCGAATTCTTTTCGATCGAGGTCACGCCAGCGATAACCCTTTTGAAGGGCCTGATCTTTTTCGAGCGGAAAGAATTTATTGGCCACGGTTTCGTTGTAGGCGAAGGGCGAAAGAGAGACTGGGAAGAATCGCCCCCACTCGCCAGTCTTCCCCATATGATTAATGATTAAAGGTTTAAGGTTAAAGTAATCTTCTTTTGAATATTGCTTGTTGAAAATGCAGTGCTTCTTGTTCTTCAAACTCGCGCATCCAAAAAGATTCATGGAATAAAAACAGAGATCGCTGCAATCCACATCGCTTGAGTTGGAAACAAAGGTATTGAACGCGCAATGATTTACCTCCTCGACACCGAGGCCTTGATAGATCAGCTCGCTTTCGCCCATGCCGTAGACGTCGTGACAATCGCGGCTTTCAAAAATCCAGGTGGAGTACGCGCAGTCCTGAAGCTCAAAACCGTCGAAACAACGATGACAATTTTGCGTGTTGATCAGGTAATTCCCAAGGGAATCGAATGTGTTAAGATTGCGGTCTGCGCGATGGATCGCTTTTTTGGAAACGTCCTGAAAATAGTTCTTGTATTTAACGAAATTGCTGTATTTAAAGAGTTCCAGCGACGCGATTTTTTGTTTGTATTCCTCTGGGCTGTAGGGCTTGTTGAAAATGTAGTTTCGCTTGTTGCGCAGCCCCCAGGATCCGAAGCAATCGTGACAGCCGATGCAGTCGTAGCAGAACCTAAGACCGCTGGAATTTTGGCAACTTTGGCAATGGACGCAGTCATAGAGATTGTCGCTGTCGACACAGTCGTAACACAGCTCCATGTTTTGCGTGTGGCTGCAGTCAAAAGAACTTTTGATCCGATTTGAGTGCGAGATGTACATGGAATCTTCGCAGTTTTTGACCGCGATACACAGATAACAGTTTTTACAGTTGTACGCCTGCTGGCAGTAATCGCTGTTCGTGGGGTTCACGTTGAAGAGGCCGATGCGCGGCACGTCGAGCAACAACTCCTGGAATTGATCGAAAAACGGCCGGTTGAAATCGAACTCGCGGCCGTAGTTCATGCCGTCCCACTGATCGCCCCACCACTCCTGCGGCGTGAAGACTTTGTAGCGGTTTTCGGGCGAATAAATCGAAATCATGTCCGTGCCCGACAAACTGCTTTTGCGTTTGTAGAGCGTGCGCTCATTACGAAAGCAGAGCCTCTGCTGAAAACGACAGTCGGGACAGAATTTCGGCTCAGGAACCTCTATTTTAGTGTAGAACGCGCGGTCGAGGTCGCGGACTTCGAACGGTGTTTTGCAGACAATACAAGGGGGCATGAAACAAAGGATTGAGCGCGGAGGGACTTGAAGATCAGTATAGCAGAGTCTCGCCATGCATGCACTCAAAAATCATAGGCCTCCTCGCCATGAAGCGCGCGATCCAAGCCTTCGGTTTCTTCTTTGGTCACAATCTCGAACGTCATGAACTGTTTGAGGATTTTCAAAAGCAGAAAGGTGGCCGTGAACGCGAACACGATGGAAATCAGGGTACCCTCCAGATTCGCCAGGAATTGACCCGGATTTCCCTCGATCCAGCCGGACACGCCGCCAATGGCCTTAGACGCGAACACGCCGGTCAGAATCGACCCGACGATCCCGCCGACGCCATGACACCCCCACACGTCGAGCGCGTCGTCCCACCCCATTTTCATGCGAAACTTGATGGCGTAAAAACAAACGACCGACGCGAGGATGCCGATAACCAAGGAAGCCCACGGCTGAACGTATCCTGCGGCGGGCGTGATGGCTACTAGTCCCGCCAAGACGCCAGTGAGCGAGCCTACCATGCTCGGGCGCTTGTCGACGAGCCACGAAAGCGCCAGCCATGTCACCATGGCCACGGAGGCGGCGATGTCCGTGTTGGCGAACGCGGCTGCGGCCTGAGGCGTCGCCCCGAGAGCGCTCCCCGCGTTGAACCCGTACCATCCGAACCAGAGCAACGCCGTGCCGAGCGCCACGTACGGAATGTTGTGCGGCAAATGAGCCGTATGTTTGCGCTTCCCCAAAACAAAAACCGACGCGAGCGCCGCCATGCCGGCGCTGATATGGACGACCGTTCCGCCGGCGAAATCAAGCGCGCCCAAGCTGGCGATGAGTCCGCCGCCCCACACCCAATGCGCCAAAGGCGCGTAAATCAGTACGCTCCAAAAAACCAAAAAGAGGAGGTAGCTTTTGAAATTCATCCGGTCGGCGAACGCGCCCGTGATCAAGGCGGGCGTGATGATGGCGAACATCATCTGAAAGACGAAGAACGCCAAAAACGGGATGTGCGGACCGTAACTCGCGACCGAGTCCAGCCCCACGCCATGCATGAACGCGTATTTAAAATTACCAATCAGACCGTGGAAGTCGTCGCCGAAGGCGAGTGAAAAAGTGAACAGCGCCCACAAGACGGTCACGACGCCCATCGAGATAAAGCTCTGCATCATGATGGTGAGGACATTCTTCCGTTTGACGAGACCGCCATAGAAAAAGGCGAGCCCCGGCGTCATGACGGCAACCAATGCGGCCGAGATAAGGACAAAGGCGGTGTCTCCGGCATTGATCATAAGGAGGGAATTAAAAAATGATTACGAGCTACTATGGTCACCCTCCGATTGAATATTCAAGACGGAAAAAAAGCGTGCTTTCGGCTGTTGCAAAAAATGACAGACCCGAACGCGTTATTTTGTTCCGCTGTTTTTTTCGGACCAAAAAATAATCTGTTGAAAAATTTAACACCATTTTAGATAGCATCTCTTAAAAAAATATTATCTAATTAATATTTTTGCGGGACATTCTAGTCGGCAATAGACCTACTCTCAGCTTTTTTGAAAAAACGGCTACGCCGTAGAGGGAAACTCACCCCATTCGTGAAGAGGAAAACTTTTGTCCCTCTCTGCCCAGAGAAGGGCAAAAGTTTTTAAGTCAGAACAGGCTTCGAGGCTACTCTCTCTATTCAGGCCCTCTCTCTGAGTAGAGAGGGGAAGTTGCCCAGATTGTAAACGGGGTGAGTTTCCCTCTCCTACCTTCATTGAATAAATATTTTAGTAGACCTCTTTCAAGTAGCAGGCCTCGCAATACACGATCTCCAGCCTTTCGGGCTGGTACGTTGTTTCGATCGGCGCCTGACACTTGGCGCACGTCCGAGCGTAGAGGCGCCGCGAGTTTTCGAGCGCCTTGCGCCTGCGGTAGCGCTCGTCCGGATGGAGGTGTGGAATGGGCAGACCCATGTCCCGGTAAAACTTGAGCTCCTGCGCCACGATGCGGAAGGGGCGATGGGTGACTTCGCACTGAATGGCCCAGTTGAGGATGTCGTCCGGAATGCCGCTGACGTTGTCCGGGAGCTTGGCCGCGGGGATGATTTTTTTGACGTCCAAATGAGCTATTTCCGGATCCTTCCAGCGCCAGCCTTTTTGAACGGCTTGTTCTTTCGTCAGCGGGAAATATTCCTGCGCGATGGTCTCGTTGTACGCGAACGGCGACAGCGCGATAGGGAAAAATTGCCCCCACTCGCCAGTCTTCCCCATATGATTAATGATTAAAGATTTAAGGTTAAAGTAATCCTCTTTTGAATACTGCTTATTGAGAATACAGTATTTTTTGTGCTTCAAACCAACGCAACCGAAGAGATCGTTGCCGTAAAAACACTCGAAGCAATAAAAACTCTCGGATAAATCCCAGCCATGCACCAGCGCCATAGACCTTGAGCTGTTGGTGCCGCTCATGGCGTTATAGATGAGCTCGCCTTTGGGCGTGTAATTGATGTCACAGGCGTCTTTCGCGCCCTGCGGGATATTCCAGGCGTACGCGCAATCTTCGAGGTTTTCCGCCATATAACACTCCAGCGCGTTGCGGCAGCTTCTGAGGTAATCGCCTGTGCAGTTTTCGCAATTAATATTTTGGAGCGCCTGTTGCGGAAACTTTAATAGATAGTTGGCGAACTCTTCTTTCATTGCCTCGAGTCGCGGGGCGCCGGAGCGGAGTTCTTCGCTGAATTTTTTGAACGCTTCTTTGGAAACCGGTTTGTTAAAAATCTGATACTCCTGATTGCGGAGACCATAACAGCCGATGCAGTTTTTGCAACCGTCGCAGTTCGCGCAGAAGCTCAAATCGTTTCCGTTCCGACAATCCCTGCAAAAAATGGAGCTGTAAAGCGTGTCGCAGTGCATGCATTCGTAACATCGTTCGCAACGAAAACAGGCGTTACAGTCCATGCAATCGCGCGAGTCGTTCGTCCAATAGCTGTAATAAATATTTTCGCCGACCACGCCGGAAACGCACATATAGGAATCCTTGTAATAGACGGAATAGGGGCAATAGTCGTTGTTTTCGCCATGGGAGACAATGAGGGCCATGTGCGGGACGGCCATGAGAAGCTCGCCGAACTGATCGAAAAAGGGCCGGTTGAAATCGCACTCACGGCCGTACTCCAGAGGATCCCAGTCGTCCGACCACCAAGCGTCTTTGCTGTATACTTTGTAAGGCGAATTCGCGGGATAGAATGAGACGGTCTCGCGGCCCGTCAGGTCGCATGTGCGCTTGTAGAGCGAGCGCTCGTTGCGCCACGCGCATCGCTGCCGCTGTCGGCAGTCGGGGCAGAGTGTTGGCAATGGCGCGTTGATTTTCGCGAAGATTTTCTTGGCGACGTCCGGTGTTTCGAATCCTTTGGAACATTCTTGGCAGGTGGTCATACGAAAGCGATTATAGGCCTATTATGTTAGATTATTGCTGGCAATTGTAAACAGACTCATCCAGTCCAGCATCTCGCTCCGCGTCATGCGCAACAAGGCGAAAGACATCAAGGAGCGATGGCCGAGCAAGCCGAAAGACGTGCGTGAACTCCGCTACCTGCCCGCGGCCATGAGCTTCCCCGCGACGATGTATCTGTACGAC
The DNA here is from genome assembly GCA_016220165.1 of Candidatus Peregrinibacteria bacterium. GTDB lineage: Bacteria > Patescibacteriota > Gracilibacteria > UM-FILTER-43-11 > JACRIE01 > JACRIE01. The sequence continues at coordinate 56,591 of JACRIE010000010.1, read as the reverse complement.
GGCCGAGTTTCTTTTATTTCTTCCGAAAAAGAAGACTTCGGGCTTCTCATCGAGAGCCCGGAAATTTATCAAATTCAGCTGAATTTGTTTGAGACGCTGTGGGAAAAGAAATGTTCATAGATTAAAATGTTCCCTGATTTTTATCTTTATTTCTGCCAGTAATGGCTCACTGATTCGACCGACTTTTTTAATCACGCGGTTATAATCAAATGAACTGATGTGATGCATTTTTATGACTGAATCCTCAAAAAGATTATTTTCAGAATCTTTCGCAATAAAAATATCATCGACAAAATGCTTTGCCTTTTGACTGCTTATTGCTACGAACGCAATCAGATTGGATCGTTTTAGAATAGCGTCGCCCGATAAAACAATCGCCGGTCTGACCTTCTGAAATTCATGCCCTACGCTCGGACTCCAATTCACCAAATAAATATCACCTTGTTTCATCTTTTTCTTCGGGTAAAGACATATAATACTGATATTCTTCTCTGGTGAGCGGGGGAAGGTTTTTATGCGTGTCCATGGCCCCGGCATCGAGCCATGAGCCTAAGTGGTCGCGCTCGGCGTAAGGCGACTGACGGTCCCATACGCGGTTGTAGTCAATGATCTGGCCCTCCGGAGTTGCCTGCCAAGGGTGATCGCCATGGGAATAGTCGCTCAACTGTCTGGCATTTTTGTCCGCCAATCGCTCGAGCGTTTTATCGATGAATTCCTTTTCCTGCGCCGTCAGTATGGATAAGTCGGAGTCCTTTAGGGGCAGATATTTCCTCTGTTGGTACTGAAAATAACGGCTTTTAATTTTTTCCAACGATTTTTCCTTCTCCATCTGCTCCGTGATCTTCTTGAACTCAACGGGCGTAGGGCCGTAATGGTTTTTGATGTAGGTCGCGCCGATCAGCTTCTTGCCGTACTTTTCGTAATAATCGAAATCGATGAAATAGAGCAGTTTGTATAAAACGGTTTCCCCGATGTTCGGACGCGCGCCGATTTTCGCGAGGATGTAGAGCAGGATTTCTTTGAATTTTTGGATTTTATCGGCCGGCACCTGGATGCGCAACGAGCCCTTTTCGGACTTATTGAACTTCACGTTCGCTTCCTTCTTTATCGCGCCGCTGAGGAACTCTTCCAACGTCATGTCGAATAGCGCGGCCAACTTTTGGGCTTCGGAAACCGTGAGCTCGCGCTCGCCCTTTTCGATCTGGATATACGTGGGGCGTGAGACGCCTAGCTCTTTGGCCATATAGGCCTGAGAATAGCCACATTGATGACGAAATTTCTGAAGATGTTTCATGCACCCATGCTACCAAATGTCAGAATATTTGTCAAAATAATTGTTTTTATTCTTTACAATTTAGGTTTATCCCCAAAATTTGGTATCATAAATTGACAAAAAAATGGATATGAACATTCGTTATTCAACCATCAAAAAGGCAGAAGCAATCGAGATTTTGCGCGATAAAACGTCTTTCAATTACACCTTCGATCAGACCACGATTGAATTGCTGAAAAAACGCTTCGCGCTAAAGGATAGTTTATACATTCTCGCGAAAAATAACGGCGAATTCACGGCCTTTTGCTCGGTGGATAGAGACTGGTGGGAAAATAATTATTTCTTCATCCGGGAGATCCTCGTTGATCCGAATTTTCAAAAACTCGGTTTGGGCCAGGAACTCATGAAGCGGTGCATCGACCACGCCAAAAAGAAAGGCGCGAAAGGCGTCGTGACTGAGACTGCTTTTGAGAATGTCCCCATGCAAAAGCTCTGCGCAAAATTCGGATTTCAACAATGGAACAACCCTCAGTGGAAGGAGGGAATAACGTATAAATTAACGTTGGGTGGATTCCGAAGAAGTGCGGTCGAATCGGAGATTGGGGTAGATTCCCGCCTCCGCGGGAATGACATTAAGAGGTGAGGGAATGACATTAAGAGGTGAGGGAATGACAGAATGGGGGAAGGCCCCCAGAAACGACATGCCAAATTAATAAATTTCCTTGAGATAACACGTTTCACAGTACACGATCTCGGGGCGATTGAGCGCATACGTCGTTTGAATGGGCGCGGAGCACTTGACGCAGGTGCGGGCGTACAATTTTCGTGGGTTGCGGAGAGCAAGGCGATCTTGGTGGCGCTGATCCGGACAGCGGCGCGGGACGGGAATATCTAATTTGCGATAGAGGCGGAGCTCCTGGGGCGTGATTTTGTAAGGCTTTCCCGTCACTTCGCAAAGAAGGATCTGGTTCACGATGTCGTCCGTGACGTCTTCGATTTTTCGAGGAACATCAACCTGTGGCCCTTTGTAGCTCTTTTTCCCATCGTCATCCTTCCATGCCAAGCCACGTCTGAGGACTTCCTCTTTTTTGAGCGGGAAGTGCTCGACCGCCATGGTCTCGTTGTACGCGAAGGGTGAAATGGTGGATGGAAAAAATTCGCCCCACTCCTTCGTGGCCACCATATGGCCAACGATTTGGCCCACGATTTGTTCATATTCTTCCTTAGAATATTGTTTGTTTAAAATGCAGTACTCTTTATGGCGCAATCCGACGCAGCCGAAAAGATCGTGAGAACTGAAACACAGACTGCAATACGTGATGTTGGTGTTGAACCAGCAAATGTCGTTGAAGCGATGAAAGTAGTTCGACTCACTGCCGACCGCTTCGTAAACCAATTCGGAGTTGTCGTCGTTGTTGATATCGTACGAATCTTTCATGTAGGTGACATTCGCGACATACCGGCAATCCTGCCCATTCATCAGTTCGAAACAGTTTTTGCAGTTTTTGGAGTGAAACAGCGCGTTTCCGGTGCAATCCTCGACATTAATTCCGTCGATGTATTTTCGGGGAAGCTTCTGAAGATGCTGCTGATAATTCTTCTGAACTTTTTTGAAATCTTTCCACAGGGACGGCAGTAGCTCCTCGTAGGCCTGCTTCGTGAGCTGTTTATTGCCTACGCGATACGAAGCGTTTGTTAATCCATAGCATCCGAAGCAATGATGACATCCTTTGAGGTTGTATCCCAAAAAACAATCGGAGCAATTGGAGGCATTCTGGAGCCAAGCGCAGTGATAGCAATGGTCTGAGTCGATGATCTCATAAGATAATTCGCATTCGTTCGCGTTCGAAGCATCGCACACATCTTTGAGTTTCCATGAGCGGTTGCAGTAATAGGAGTCCTCGCATTCCGCCGAAGTGAATAGAAGGTAGGAATTTTTGTTTTTGATCGCGAAGTTGCAGTATTCGCTGTTCTCGTGCTCCCGATTGATTAAGTTGATGCGCGGAACCTCCAGCATTAATTCGTGGAATTGCTCGAAAAAAGGCCGATTGAAATCGAAGTCGCGTCCGTACGTGAGCCCATCCCACTGATCGCCCCACCATTCGGACTGGTCGTACACTTTGTAGGGCTTATCCGGCGAATACATCGAGATCATCTGTTTGCCGCTCAGGTGGGACTTGAGATGATAGAGGCTCCGCTCGTTGCGAAAGCTCAGCCGTCGCTGCTGACGGCAATCGGGACATAATTTCGGATCCGGCACGGACATTTTTTGATAAAACGCCCAGTCGGCGGAGGTTATTTCGAAGGGTGATTTGCACTGGATACACTGCATAGTCCGTAGTTAGTAGTCCGTAGTTAGTAGTTAGTAGTTAGTAGTTAATTTAAATTTTACTACGAACTACATTGCTACGGACTACGGACTGATTAGTAGACTTCTTTAAGGTAACACGCTTCACAATATATAATCTCCAGCCGTTCGGGCGCGTACGTTGTCCTGATCGGGGCTTGGCACTTGACGCAGGTGCGAGCGTGGAGCTCGCGCGGGTTGCGCATGGCCATGCGCCGGCGATGGCGTTCGTCGGAATGCAGGCGAGGGATGGGGAGATTGTATTTGCGATAGAATTGAAGCTCCTGGGGAATGAGCTTGTACGGCTTACCGCCCGTTTCACACGTCAGGATATGATCGACAATATCGTCCTGCGCATCTTTGCTGTTTTCGGGGATTTCGTACACCGGTCCTTTGTAGGATTTATTGGAGACATCCTCTTTCCATCGCCATCCGTTTGCCACACACCGTTCTTTGGTGAGCGGCTGGTATTCCTGAACCACGGCTTCGTTGTAGGCGAAGGGACTATGAGCCATCGGAAAAAAGTTACCCCATGTTCTGTCTCTGATCATGCCTTCGATGATCTGCGGCACAAGGCGTTCATACGCTTCTTTTGAATACTGCTTATTGAGAATGCAATATTTTTTATACTTCAGACCATTGCAGCCAAAAATATACTGACTGTTGTAACAAAATTCGGAATAATAAGCGTTGCTGCAGTTGGGCGTTGACTGATTCGCGATGACGTTTTGCGCGCTGAACATCGTCAGGGAGTTGTAGCACAGTTCCGCCGGAGCGCCTGTGAAGGAGATGTCGTAGGAATCTTTGGTCGTTTTCGCCGTGTAAAGGAAGCGGCTGTCTTCACACTGCTTGGCGTCAAAGGAGTGATGAACATTTTTCGAAAAATAAATATGATCGCCGCTCACATCCTCATTCTGAGAGCCGATGAAGTGACGATGAATATGCTTTGCCTTCAGCTCATCAAACCGCTTCAATACAACAACCTGGATTTCTCGGGACAGAAATTTTAATTCCGCTATTTTGGCCAGATACTCGTCCTTCGAGAAAGGCTGATTAAAAATGTAATATTTCTTTTTGAAAAGTCCGACGCACCCGAAACAATTTTCGCAATCGCGGCAGTCGTACAAAAAATAACTGGAAACACAATTCACGCATTCCTGGCTGAAAAACAGTTCGTAGCTCTCCACGCAGTCCACACACTCGTAGCAGTATTTACAGCGATAGGCGTAGAGACAGTCCAGACATCCTTCCGATTCCCAGACAATGTGGCCAAAATAGCACTGCTCGCTCATCACGCAGCCAAAAATGAGATAACAGTCCTTTGAGCTGAACGCGAAATTGGAATAACGGCAGTTGTCGCATTGGATGTTGTGGACGTTGTAGCGCGGCACCACGTCGGATAAGGCTTTGTATTGCTCTAAAAAAGACTGATTCGAATCGTAGCCCTTCGCATACGTCATCGCGTCCCAGCCATCGCCATGCCACGCGTCGTAGTCGTAGACCGGGAATGGGGCGTCCGTGTCATACATCGAAATGATCGATTTTCCGGTCAAATCGCACTTGCGATGGTATAAATTTCTGAAGTTGCGATACGCCGTTCGATTCCTTTGGCGGCATGTGGGACACTGGACAGGATCAAGCACCGGAAACGTCTTATCGCCGAACCGCGGCGCAATTTTTTGGTAAAACTGCCGGTCGGACGGGGTGATTTCGAACGGTGATTTACAGCGGATGCAATTCCTCATTTTATTACAGATGGTGGACCAAATTGTGGGCCAAATGGTGGTCCGAGGAAGCAACGATCTGGTCCACTATTTGGCCAACAATTTGTAATTAATTACTTGAATGGTAACGTTACGCAAATACCCCCATCCTGTCAATAGTGTGTCCAATATTTTCAACAAAACATTGCATTTTTTATAAAGTTTTTTTATTGTTAATAAGCCACTATTTTAAAATAGTATTTTTATTGTTGAATCTTTTAAACAACAATGGAACTCTATCAACAATTGACTGAACTCGGCCTCACGCCGGAGGAATCGAAGGTGTATCTGGCCGTGCTGGAACTCGGCGGATCGTTTGTGAGCGCGATCGCACGCAGGGCGCATGTGAATCGGGCCACGTGCTATCACACGCTGGGCAATTTGGTCGAAAAGGGATTGGTCAGTTCATACACGAAGGGGAAATTACTCCACTTCACGGCGGAAGCGCTGGACAAGAAGCTGACCCAGATGGCTGAAGAGCGGCTGGAGCGGACCAAAAATCTGATTCCGGAACTGCTCTCGATTTCTAACACGCTCGCCTTCAAGCCGAAGATCCGTTTCTATGAAGGATTGGAGGGAATCAAAACGATTTTTGAGGACACGCTGAGCGCGGAACATGAAATTCTGGCGTACACGAATTTACAGCAAGTGACATCGCTGTTTCCTGATTTTTTCAGACACTACTGTCGCGAAAAAGTGAAACGAGGCACTAAAACACGTTATATCTCAACCGCGACGGATGAGTGCGTGGACTTGATTGACGCGTTTTATCCAAAGCAGTACGACCCGAACCTTCTGGAGATCCTCATGGTGAATAAGGCGCAATTCCTGTTCCAGAATGAGATCGCGATTTACGGTAACAAAGTGGCGGTCATGTCGCTCAATCGCGAAGAACTGATCGGATTGATGGTCGAAAGCACCACATTCGCGCAAAGCATGAAAGCCGTTTTCGACTTAGCCTGGCTGGGAGCGACGGCGTTTGTGGCAAAATGACCGCTAAACCAACTGAATTTTTGCTTTAACACCCAGCGCTGCTGCGATTTCGGCGAGCCTATCCAAAGATAGATTGGCTCGCCCTCTCTCGATTCTGGAAATGACCGCCTGGTCGGTTTTGGTTAAACAGGCGAGCTGGTGCTGGGTGATCTTCTTTTTCTGTCGGAGACGAGCGATCTCGATGGCAATTCCAAAACGAAGGCGCGCCTTTTGGTAGCCTTTTATAAATTTTGGATCGTCCCATAACCTTTCCAAATATTCAATATTCGGATCCTCCGGCAATTTCTTTCTTTTTAAATTCTTTTTCATGGCGATGATTTAAATAATCGAAATAGTAATTTTGTATTTTTTTAAGAAGACGATTCGGAATTCTATTGGTCTTTTTGGTATAAGCATCCAATAAAATAATTTTGCCCTCGATATAAATGAAATAAAAAATGCGATATTGATTTCCTTTGCATTCTAATCTTAATTCATAAATCTTTTTCCAGACGTGTTTTATGTAAGGCGGAGGCAATTGACACTTTTCGTCTATCAGCCATGAAATCGCGGCGAAAATTTCCTCTTCCGCCTTTTTATCTTTCAGGTTGATTACATACTGTGCCAGCGGCGCGCGTCCGTTTGACTTAAGATAGTAATATGCTTTATATGTCATAATTATGATATGTCTTTTAAGTCATAAAGTCAATTTACATTTTAGGGGGTCAGGTAGTCACCCTAGCATGAAGTGAACTTTTGTTCAATAGATTCACGCTTCATAAAATTATTTTTTGTAAACCGTGTTTTTATATTAAAAATGGACAGATTGATCCCATTTATAATAGAGTGGGGGCGACCCAAAAAATAAGCTCCCTCCCATGCCCATCTCCCTTTTTGATGTCGCGGGGCCGATCATGATCGGCCCGAGCAGTTCGCATACGGCCGGCGCGTGCAAGATCGGTCAAATGGCGCGGGCGCTTTTTAACGGTTCACCCACGCAGGTTGATTTTTATCTGTACGGGTCGTTCGCCACGGTCTATCTGGGGCACGCCACGGATCGCGCGCTACTCGCGGGCGTCATGAAATTTATGACGAGCGACCCGCGATTAAAAGATTCTCTTCAAATTGCTAAAGACCGCGGGTTGCGCGCGCGGTTTATTCCCATCGAAGAAACGACGCCGGAGCACCATCCCAACACGGTCCGCATCATCCTTAAAAACCGTAAACAGGCTCTGAGCGTGGTCGGCTCTTCCGTCGGCGGAGGGCAAGTGAAGCTCACCCATATCAACAATATTCCCATCGACCTGGAGGCGTCGGTGGGTCGGTTCTTTTCGCTCCTCATCAGTCATAATGATCAGGCCGGAGTTCTGAATCCGATCTACGGGCAACTGATCGACTGGAACATCCCGATCGCGCGCAAGGAAACCCAAAAAATCGGCTCTTACGCGCTCACGCTCCTCAATATCGAGGGAAGCTTCCTGAGACTGCCGCAGGTGCTCGCGCTCGAAAAATTCCCCGGTATTCATTTTGTGCGGGCGCTGACGAAACTGCTTAAAGTATAAATGCAGGAATTAGGAATTAGCTTGTAGACATTCACTTTGAATACGATGAATTATCAATTTAAAAACTGCGCTGAACTTGTGACGCTTTGCAAACAGCACAAACTGCCGATTTCACAAATCGCGGCGCGGCGGGAAATGGAGCTTTTTAAAAAATCGCGCGCAAACGTACGCAACAGTATGAAGCGCGTGAGAAACGTGATGCGGGAAGCGATCCGAAAAGGCGTGCGCTCCACTTCAAAATCAACGTACGGCCTGAGCGGCGGCGACGCGGCCAAGACCTTCCGCGGACTTCGGAGGATGGGGAAGCTTTTACACAGCAAAGTGGCGGTGCGCGCCATGGCGTACGCTTTGGCCACGAATGAACAAAACGCCTGCATGGAACGGATCGTGGCTTTCCCGACCGCGGGCGGATCTGGCGTGATTCCGGGCGTTCTTTTTTCAACGGCCGAGCACATGAAGTCGAGTAAGCGCCGACTGCTCAATGCCATGTTCACCGCTTCGGCGATCGGCGTGGCGATTCTGGAACACGACGGCACTTTCTCGGCCGCGAAGGCCGGATGTCAGGCCGAAGTCGGCACGGCTACCGCCATGGCGGCGGCCGGCGTCACGGAAATGCGCGGCGGCACGCCGGAACAATGCGTCAACGCGGCCGCGCTCGCGCTCAAAAATATGCTGGGGCTCGCGTGCGACCCTTTGGGAGGACTCGTGGAAGTCCCGTGCGTGAAGCGAAACGCTCTGGCCGCCATGACCGCGATCGGCGCGTCGGATTTGTCGCTTCTGGGCGTGGAAAGCTTCGTGCCCATGGACGAGGTCCTCCAGGCCATGATGTCGATCGCGAGCAACATGCCCGAGGGCATTCGCGAAACCGCGCTGGGCGGTTTAGCCGTGACGCCGACCGGGTGCGCGCTGTGCCGGAAAATGCAGGGCAAACCCCCCTCTCCCCCCCCTTCTCAGGGGGGCAACCTGTCCCTCCCAAAAAATAAAAACCTTTCTCTCTGATACAATAAAGGCCATGACCGCTTCTTTTCAGCCAACACCAATTTCCCCAGAAAACGCCGAGCTGCTTCTGATCAATCCCGATTTTTCAAAAAACGAGCTGGGGGCTGCTTCGATGCCGGAAAACCATCTGGGGCTCAACCGCATCGCGAGCAGTTTGGCGAGCCGAGGACATTCCTGCCAAGTGCTCGACACCACTGGCCGGGAGAGCTCGACTGGGGGGGCGGAGGAATTGGGCGATTGGCTGACTGAGCATGCGCCGCGCACCCGCGTGATCGGGTTTCATGTGAATTCGTGGAACATCAATCATATCCTGCGGACACTCACGCGAGCGAATGCATCGCTCCGCGATAAACCGTTGCTGTTCGGTGGCCCGCTGGCGAATGCCGAACCGCGCGCATTGATTGAACTTTTTAAAAAGCAGGGATGCTCATGCATTGGAGTTGTTCAAGGATTTGGCGAAAAAATTACCGAGGTTATCTTGAACACAAACAAACTGAGCGAGGTGGAAGGCCTGTGGACATTCGAAGATGGCCAGATGAAAGAGGGTCACAGCGTCACACTGTCGCCAGAAGAATTTGAACGACTCCCCTTTCTGAGCCTTGAGCATCACACGTTCTATCAAAATTATTATAAACCGGTTCTCGAGGCGGGCGTCTTGAGTGATCATACTTTGGAAACGATTTTTGCCTCGCAAGGGCTCGAGGTGAATCGAGGATGTCCATTCCAGTGCACCTATTGCAGCGTGCCGCAGTATAAGGAGCGACTGTTGACGTATTCACCTCTGCGCGTGGCGGATGAGCTTGAATATTTAGCGCGCGAGGCGGGTTTTTTCATGTTCACTTTCACGAATTCGAACATCCTGTTTTTTGAAAAAAAATGGCTACGCGAGTTCTGTGACGAAATTCTCAAGCGCGGCATGGATCGCTATCTGACGTGGACCGCCTATCATCACCCGAGCCTTTTGGCGACGCTTGAGGCGGAGGATTTTGAACGTGTGAAGCGCGCCGGATCCGACACGATCGTGATGGGAGTTCAGAGCTTCGATGAAGCCGTGTGCAAGCTCTTCCGCCGGCCCCTGAACACGAAAGCGCTGACGCAACAAATTCACGCAAAAACGCGCGCGGCCGGGCAACGTCTGGCAGTGGACTACATCACGGGCGTTCCGAATGAGAATCTGGATCGCGTTGAGGAGGCGTTCCGGTATTTTATGGAAAATGAGATTGAGTGCCGCAATTATCAGCTCAAATTTTATCCGGCGACGAAGCTTCCCATGATGAATCTCGATTTGAGCGGCCATGATCTGGTGCCAATCACCGGCAATCTGGCGCCGGAACTGGAAGCCTACGCCGTGGTGCCGAAGCACCCGAACCCGCGCGCGGCCCAATTGGATACGATGATCCGCGAACACAACGCGCGACTCGTTAAAGAGCGTCCCGTGCGACTGGGAAGCTATATTATTGAGAATCCAGCGCAGGCTCGCGAGCTTTTGGAAATCACGATTCCAAATGACCCCCTGATTCCAAATAAAGTGAAGCGGGCCATGAGGATCGCCCTGCGGGAGATGCTGAATCCGTCGACGAAAGACGCGAATGGAGGCGATGAGCCCCTTGATCCAAAAAAATTAATGAAAACCGTTGTAATGGCTGGCCCCGACTCCCCGCCGATCGTGCTCGCCATGCAGAAGAAGCTCCGCGAACAGTTGGGGGCGGAGAAATTCGAGAAATTGAGGAAACAGTACATAATATAATAGCTGTTAGCGATTAGCTTTTAGCTATTAGTCAGAGCTAAACGCTAATAGCTAACAGCTAAAAGCTATTATGAAGACCCTTCTTGCCATCAGCAGCGCGCCGAACCGGGACAGCAACTCCACCACCCTGCTGGAGGAGTTTTGCCGTGGCGCGGAAACGGCGGGCGTTCATGTGGAGCGCGTGCATCTGTATGACCTGCACCTCCCCTATTTCGATTACGAAAACCGCAAGGCGGAACCTGCTGACAACGTGGCCAATCGCGATATCAAAAAAATGGAGGAGTTCCTCATAAATTCCCACGGGCTCGTGATCGCGGCGCCGGTGTGGAACTTTTCCGTTCCCGCGATCCTCAAGAATTTTCTAGACCGCATCAGCTATATCGGGCGCGTGTTTAAACATAAGAAATCGATGCATAAACAGCCCAATCTGACTCAACTGCACTGCTATTATATTTTCACGTTCGGCGTGCCGTGGTACGGGTGGCTGTTTGATTCGCTGGCCTACTATCACACCACGCTGACTCTGTGGTATTGTGGCGGTAAGAATCACGGCCTTTTGAAGGCGAGTGACTGCGGGAACGGCTCGACGAATGTGGTCAAAAACCGGCCGAAGCTCCTGCACAAAGCGTATAAGAAAGGGAGATGGTTTGCACAGAAATATTTACAAGAAAATTCCTTATGACACTTGATCCTCAGGCAAAAACCCTCAACGAGGTGATTCAAGAGACGGTGCCGCTCATTTATGATCTGCTTTCCAATAAAGGCCGCGCGATTCATTTCCCGAACAAGGGCATTCTGGCCCAAGCCGCGGACGCCAAGGGCAAAAAAATCAACGCCACGATCGGCATCGGACTGGAGGAAGACGGGTCGCCCATGGCGCTCGAGACGATCGCGGGCCGAATTCGCCTGAATAAAAAGGAGGTGTTCCCGTACGCGGGCAGTTTCGGCATCGCGGAACTGCGGCACGCCTGGAAACAGCAAATGCTCGAGAAAAATCCCACGCTGTCGCCGGAGCGGATCACGCTTCCCGTCGTGACCACGGGGGTCACGCACGCGCTGTCCATGGCCGGATACCTGTTCGTGAATCCTGGCGACCGACTGATCACGCCGGATCTTTTTTGGGGCAATTATCGTCTGATTTTTGAAAAGGCGTACGACGCGCTGTTCGAGACATTCCCCGCCTTCGCGGGCGAAGGATTCAATGTAAACGGTCTTCGCGACGCGCTGATGGCCGGAGGAGTCGGGAAGAAAATCGTTCTCCTGAATTTTCCGAATAATCCGACGGGATACACGCCCACGGAAACGGAAGCGGAAAAAATCATTCAGGCGATCCGCCAGAGCGCGGAGGCGGGCAACCGACTCGCGGTCCTGATCGATGACGCGTACTTCGGACTTATTTATGAAAAAGACGTTTTGAATGAATCGCTTTTTTCGCGCCTCGCGACGCTGCATTCCAACGTCCTTGCCGTCAAAATCGACGGCGCCACGAAAGAGGATTTTGCCTGGGGACTCCGCGTGGGATTTATCACCTATGGACACCCTTCCATGACGCCGGAATCGGCCAAGGCGCTCGAGGAAAAAACCGCCGGAGCGATCCGCGGGAATATTTCGAACACGTCCCATCTTTCGCAATCGCTCATCCTGAACGCGACGCACGATATCGATTATCCTCAGCAAAAAAAGGAGAAAAAGGCTCTTTTGAAACAGCGCTACGAGACCGTTAAAAAAATCCTGGATTATCATCCTGACTACAAGGTTTATTTTAAGGCGTTGCCCTTCAATTCAGGCTATTTTATGTGCGTTGAACTACAGGACGAACTAGACGGGGAAGCTATTCGTCAAAAGCTCCTGAAAGAATTTGACATGGGCGTGATTGCGTTTGGGAAGCTCCTTCGAATCGCATTTTCATCCGTGCCGATGAAGGATTTACCCACGTTGTTTGACGCTGTTTTTAACGCGTGCAAGAGCTATAATAAGCAAAATTAAACTTATCTCCTTATTCGTTGCCGCAATTCTCGTGGTCGGCGTTGGCGCCTTTTATGGAGGAGCCAAATATGGAAGTTCGACAGCGACTGCGACGGCGAGCGCTGCGACTCGAAATTTTCAAGGATTCAACCGCGGAGGCGCGGGTGGCGCAAACAATAGCGCTATGTTTGCCGGAACAATTCTTTCTAAAGACGATACGAGCATTACCCTCCAACTGCGCGACGGCGGATCCAGGATTATTTTTGTTTCGGCAACCACGCCCGTTGAAAAAACGACCGCTGGCACGACCAAGGATTTAACGCTCGGTCAAACGGTCAGCGTGCGAGGCCAAACGAACTCCGACGGAAGCGTCACGGCCCAAACGATTCAGCTGAAACCCGCGATGCCGACGAAGGACGCCCCTGGTCAAAAAGACGCGACGACTAAGTAGAAGCGTTGAATTTCTTTAATTCTCTGCGCACCTTGGACTCCATGGCATCATGCGATACTTTTCCGGAATCCAACAAAATTTTCTTTTCATTCAATACCAAAAAGCCATCCAGCTTGGCAACCCAGTCCTTCATGCACATCACGCGCCTTTCGACTGCCTGCAGTTCGGCGAATGACAAAAACTGTTCCACTAAAAGCATCAGACGTTTTAACTCCAATGATTCCAGGTAATTTTTGGCGATTTGCGCCTGATCTCTTGTAATAACCGAACCGTCCCAATTCGTCAGACCCATGTTTTCTTTGCGCGCGTCCGCGCGCGCAGCAATCAGCTCGGCCGCGGTCAGGCCAGTGATGGCGTAATGAAATTTGTTCTGTATTGTGGCAAAAAATCGTTGAGCGTAATCCGTTTTAGGGTCATAATCGGCGCTCGTAGTAAAAATATTCCTCACTTTGAGATAAAAATTCTTTTCAGACGTTCTGATTTGACGGACACGTTCGGCCCATTCGTCAAAATAGCCCTTCTTCACTCCGCCGTTCGCCAGACGATCGTCATCCATCGTAAACCCCTTGATGATGTACTCCTTCAGCCGTTGTGTGGCCCAAATGCGGAATTGGGTGCCTTTAATAGAATTTACGCGGTAGCCAATGGAGATGATCACATCTAAATTATAGTGTTGCGTGCCATAGATTTTGCCATCGTCGGCAGTTATTAAGAATTCCTTAATAACTGCACTTGAATTAAGTTCGCCGGAACTAAAAATATTTTTTAGGTGGATATTAATATTCGGAACCGTGACGTCAAAAAGTCCCGCCATCTGCTTTTGCGTCAGCCACACGGTTTCGTCTTCCAGTTTTACCTCAATCTGCGCTGTCCCGTCTTTAGCCCGATATAAAATAATTTCTGAAAGTGATTTATTCATACTCTTAATCAGCTAAAATACTAAAATTCGTTTCTATTTTAGTAAACATTTGTTCACTAGTCAAGAAAAAATTTAAAACAAAAACCTCGCCCTAGCGAGACCCTCTCTGGGTAATTTTTGTGGTGACCCCGGGTGGAATTGAACCGCCATCTAGGCCTTAGGAGTGCCTTGTTCTATCCGTTGAACTACGGGGTCATTTATAAATTTTCAATTTACAATTTTCATTGAATGTCTCAATTTTTCAATGAATCAATTGGGATATTGAAGCATTGAAAATTTATTGAAAATTGTAAATTGAAAATTGGAAATTACCTGCTGATGTCTAGTACGACGATCTTGGTGTTCTCTTCCGGCAATTCGGACTTTTTGAATTTGAATTCCTCTATCGGCTGAACCTCTTTGGCGCCCATCAGTCCGAGGAACGGACCCAGAGGATCGAGCGGCATCTTGATTCCGGGGATGTTGTATTGCATCGGGATCACGACGCGGGGTTCCAGCTGTTCGATCACGCCCTGCGCCTTTTTGGCGTCAATCGTGGTGTTGCCGCCCACGGGAATAAACAGAACGTCCACCTCTCCGATCTTTTCAAGCTGTTCAGGGGTTAGCCGACATCCCTGATCGCCTAAATGGCATAAACGGATCCCGTTAAATTCAATGGCGAAGATGGTGTTCTCTTTCTGTTCCTTCGCTTCTTTTGGACTGTGAAACGAGTGAATGCCTTTGATATGCACGCCCAAGGTCTCGTATTCGCCGGGCCAATCGAAGATTCGGGGTTCTCCCTCGATGGCCTTACTATTGCCGCTTTCCGGATCGGTATGACTGACTGTGACGATCGTTGCTTTGAGCGATGGCAATTTGAGTCCAATCGATTCATTAAAAGGATCTGTAACGATCGAAACCTTCCCATCCTCAATAATAAAACATGAATGACCAAAATAACGAATTTGCATAAAAAAAATCTTTATAATTCGTTGGGATTATAAAGAGGAATTGGGAAAATTACAAATAATGGACTGTTGTCCGCAAAGTTCCGCTTTCTTTTCCTGTTTTATCGAAGAGACCTTATTCATTTTCAGGAGGCAAGCTTAAAAACCCTTATCAGACCGCGCCAGCCCTTGTTCGGGTTGCGGTTGTTAGCGAAGTCCTCGTTCACGTTGACTTTACGGTAGCCCCGCAGCAAGTGCGGGGCGGCTATTCACCGTTTAATGACAGCTTATTCCAAAAACACGGAAAACAAAACCCCGACTTGCATCGGGGTTTTAAAATCAAAGTTAAAGTTCAAAAAAAGATCAAAGTTCAAAGTTTAAAGCTTAGGAACCCTCAGCAGACCGCGCCAGCCCCCGTGCGGGTTGCGGTCGCCAGCCCAGCCCTCGACCACGCGGACGCCCTCGCCGTCGCGAGCCCCGACCAGCGCACGGCCGGAGGCCCTGGTTTTGGCATCCGTTAGCAACCAACTCCATGTTCCCTGATCCAGAGGTACTGATGCCTGCAGTTTACGGTAGGCGGCTTCATCCATCATTTTCACGCCCATTGCATCCGCCATCTTTTTAGCTTCATCATAATTCAGGTTCCGGCGGCCTTCGGGGGATTCGCGGGACACATCGGCGAAAACAAACGTGTTGCCTTCCACGGCGATCACATCCGGCCGGCCGCCCGTTCTTTCCATCTCGTTAAGGCTGAACAGAAGGTCGAGGCGGGCTTCCAGAGCTTTTTTCACGGCGGCAAAGTTGACCCCCTTGGGACGGACGGGGGATTTTTCGCTGAAACGGGCTTCCAGTACAGTAAAAAGGTGCAGGGCTTCCGGGGAATCCAGAGCCAGTGTTTTTTTGGCTTTATCGGGGGCGTCTGAACCGGCTTTGGCGGCAACACATGCCCGAACGGCATCCGCGGATGCGTCAGGGGTTGTCAGAACTCGCTGCACGCAGGCGCGCTGGGTGCCCGTCATTTTTTCCGCACGGGCGGCGGAGGGGGTCACTGCGGACAGAAGGGCGACAGCGGCGGCTGCAAGGGTACTTGGAGTGTGATTGAGTTTCATAATCTGAAAGATTAAAGGAATGTATGTTATCAATAATTTTTATTTATGTCAATACATTTTACAGAAAATTTTAATATTGTAGATTGATAGTTGCTCCACAAAATTTGTAATGAATTTTTGAACCTTCCCACAGCCTTCATTATTGCGAAGCCCCCTCCATCATTTCAAATCCCTCTGATACTGCGTCACAGATAAAATCTTCCGAAACTTTATAAAGTTTATCAATAGAATTAAACTTTATAAAGTTTTAGACATCGCAAAAACAGCATCGACCCAATAGGCGACCGATGACTCAAAAAGGCTAAGCGGCTTTTTTGACCCTTAGCAGACGACGCACGCCGCACCTAGGATCAAAAATATTTGGTGAATCGTGGCCCACTACGACCCTGCTGTCGCCGCGATTAAAGCATGCGACCCATACATCATGTGGAGGATTATCTCCTGATTCCAAATAAGAAGCTCTGTAATGTTTTTTATCCTTAGAATATATGAATGGATTATTCGTAACATCTTCAAAAGTACAAATTTCGATGGATTTGTCAGAATTACCGGAATAAGGGAACATTTCATAACCCGTAGGTATCTGCATTTCTTGCATTTTTCCATCTATGATTTTTGTGACTTCGCTGAATATGACGGTCTTGCGGGTGTCTGCGTAATTCATTCCGCACAAAATCGGCTCCTCGCCACCATCGGCAATCAGTGGATTCTTATCCTTATCTACTCCGAAAAGAATGCCGCCTTCTGCCATAGCTTCAGCCAATTTGAGAAAGTGACTGTCGTTGGCCAAAAGACGGGTTTCCACTTCCTGCCATGTGACTCCGCCAAGATTTCGCCATATAACTCCGCTAGGATTTCTACGTTCCAGCGCTTCATACTGAGCCTTGAAACGGGCAAGACCTTTAAGTTCGGGAACTGCTTCGGAAGGATTAAGAGCTTTTACCAATCTTGGACGGAAACCTGCGGCCGGGGTATTTTTAGGAGCCGGCTGCGATCCTTCGCCGTCGCCCCCCCCTCATCATTATGAATAATTCTAAGAGCAACCATATCAATATCAAGTGTACATTAAATCCCAAGTTGTCATTTCGACCAAGTGAGTCTTCGAGCGCGTGGAGAAATCGCTTTCAAACCCTCTGAGGGTTCCTGAATGGATTTCTCCGCTTCGCCCCCTCCCACTCCTCCATCTTCGGTCGAAACGACAAGAGAGGAGGCCTGAGGGGCGACTTCATTATAAATCAAATCTAACCCATCATCACCTTCACCGTCTTCCAGCCCATGAGGCCGAGGAAAGTGAGCATGAAGGCGATGAGCACCATTTCAGAGGGGCCGGACTGAGGCGTTGTTTTGGCAACTTTTACGGTGGTCTGAACCGCTTTTTGCTGAATGGCGGAAAGGGCACCCGCGGCGTTTTGCTGAAGCGCGACCTGAGGAGTTGAGCCTACGGTATGCGTATTAACGCGGTAGCGAGGCTGAAGCTGATCTTTCTGCCCTAAAACACTGGTCGATTGGATCGAATTGGGAACCTGCGCGCTGACGACAGGAGTGACGGCATTCACTGCTGGCTGTTCAGCGGCGGGATGAGCCGCTTGCGCAACCTGAGCCGTGAGGTCTTTAATTTTAGCTTCATCGGCTTCGTGTTGTTTTTGAGCGTCCTGAAGCTGTTTTTGAAGATCGGCAATCTGGGCAACGCTCGCGGCGTCCGGGGTAGTTTCAGTTTTAGTTTCAGTTTTAGCTGTTACGTCAATCGCATCTACCTGAATCGCCACAGGCGCGGTCTCCGCCTGAACGACATTCCCGGTTCCAGTCGCGGTTTCCGTTCCAGCTTCTGTTCCTGTCACAGCAACGGGCGCTGAAACAGAAACAATGGAATCCGTTCCCTGTTTTTTATCCGCTGTTTTGGCAGGAATGAAATCCAGTTTTCCGACGACAAATCTATTATCGTCTAACGCCTGATCGGTCGTGGAGGCCGATTCAAACAAGTTTCCCTGCAACAGGTTCTTCATTTCCCTTGGGGCGAGCAATACCGTGGCGGCGACCACCATTACGACAAATCCAATGCCCCATAGGAGTTTGTTCTTAACGGGCTGCGGGTCCTTCGTTTTTGACGAAGCTGATTGGATCGCCTTGTTCGTGGCGTCCGGAATCGTGACCCACGTTGATGGTTTATTGTTATTGATGGTCGCCATAAAATATGCCTTAATTTTTTATTTATTAATTTGTTTGTTTGCGACGGAAGAAAAAAGCTGTACTGAGGCCGATTGCGAAAACAAGGATCCAACCGGCTAGCGGACCGTTTTGCGGCTGGTTTGGCACGCGACCTAATTTATTGCCATCCATGGGCGCTGTAGAACTCAAAGGCTGACCTATAATCACCGCGACTTCGTCGGAGTAATCACTTTCGCGATTCGCTTTGTCATACGCCGTGACCGCGAAATAGTAAGTCTCGCCCTGAGTTAATTCCATGATCTCAGCTTTATTGCTACGTTCGGTGTCGTGGCGACGCGTATAAGAACCGCTCTGGCGGCCGTAATAGAGGTAATAGCCTTTCAGATCTTTTTCTTTGGATTTGTCCCAAGTAAGACTTGCAACGCCCGGCTGAGTGCCCACGCGAAGGTTGGAAGGGCGAGCCAGATTGGCCATGGGAACGAAATCATTGGCGACCCCGCCGCTCACGGTACCGGAAGCAGCCGGAGGAGGAGTGCCTGTCGCAGTTCCAGTTGCTGTAACCGGCACAGGAACAGAAATAGTAGAAGTACCGCCTCCATTGAGATTGATTTTGAGAGATTCAGGAGCCTTATTGAGAAGATTCACGGGAAATCCATTGTCGATCACATTGATGCTTGTGTGGCCGAGTTCGCTCACCTGATAGTCATAGAATCCAATGGTTGTCGTGATCGGTTCGGCGGTTTTCACCTTGAACCGGACCGCGGCCACTTTGATTTCTTCCATATTCACGCCGCCCGAGATATTCGCGCGGCCGAGCTTGACCTGGCCTTGAGTGGCATCAAATTCATCTTCTCCAGGCGCCACGAGCGTGAAAGGCGAATCCTTGGCATCGATGGCAACTCCTTCCAGACGAGCGATATCGTATTTTAGCCACGTCCGGACCGAAACGATGTTTTGCTTCCCGGGATTTTTCACGACCACGTCCAGCGCTATTTCCTGCCCTTGCGTGAAACTTCCCACGGCCGTGTCAGCCTCCGCTCCTTCCTGGACACAGGCGACTCCGCCCGCGGAACAAATGGGGCGAAGAGAAACATCGGCATCGCTTTCCGCTTTCGCCGGAGCGGAGGCTGAATAAGAAGCGATGAGCGTCAGACCGATAAGAAGGGCGATAAATTTTTTCATAAAATGACTAAATAGTATGAATTAACGAATGACTACCGCAGGATTGATTGGCTCTTTTAAGACGTTATAAGGAACGTTATTAACGAGCATATTTACTGATGTGTGACCCGTAAGGGAGGTCTGATAGTCATAAAAATTCAACATGGCGATCTGATTCGTGAGCCTTTCAAAAGTCACCTGAGCTACCATGATTCTGACATCTGAAATGGGCTTGTTATTCGCGCGCCCAAGACGGACAAGCCCCTTGTCATTGTCGAACTGATTTTCATAGGGAGCGGTGAGCGTGAACGCGGAATTGTCCACTTTGATCGTTTTTGCCTTCAGCTGTTTTGGATCATAACTGAGCCAGCTTTGGACCGACGTGATGGGCTTTTGACTCAGATTGTGAAGCGTAATCGTCACGACCACATCCTTGTCTTTGCGTTCGGCTGAGGCGAATAACTCAACGTCCCGTTTCACCGTGAGCTGTTCATACACGGCTCCGAGCAACGGATGCTGTTTTGGATCGTTGCTTTGGCCGCATCCGTTTAAACCAAGAAGGAGCATGGCCGTGAAACCGATGAGGAGAAGGTGTTTGCGAGACATAAATATTTGGTTAATGTCTAATTTCTAATATCTAATTTCTAATAAAAAATTTATTGTTGAATTTAAAAAATTTTGTTAGATATTGGAAATTGGAGTTAGAAATTTATTGAGTAATTAGTAGGTGATGTTTTCTAATGGGTTGGAAGAAGCGGGAGCGGGTGCAGCAACAGGTACCGTTGCAGTTGCTGGGCTGCTCTCGGCGGACGTTCCGGCAGAAGAGCTATGCGGAACTGCTGAATCGGGCGCCGGAGTTATCGGCGCCGGATTATTTCCCGTAGACGCCGGCGCTAAAGAAGCAGGCTCCTGTCCATACACGGCCGAGAACATAGTGAAGTCCAGGAAATCAACTTTCCCATCGCCGTTCAGATCCGCGCGCTGGGTGAGGGTTCCTGTGGCGGCCTGGGCCGCTGTTTTCGCGCCCTTGATCAGCTTGTTGATGCTCCTTAGGGATTTGACGCCATCGAACGAAGCCAAATCTTTAAAATTCACGCGATAGCCTTTGCCTGCGATGAGCGGATCGGTTTTGATGAGCAGAATATTGGCTTTATTGCCGAACTGAACGCTTTCTACCGGAATTTGATTGACGGTACTGTCACTTTCATAAACTTCAACGTTGAAATCATGGCTCCCGCGGTAACGAGGCTGTAATTGATCTTGCGTGACTCCGGTTCTTGAATTGTTGGGCGTTAAAATTAGACTGGAAGGTCTCAAATAATATCGGAATTCGACATTGATCGTGGCGGCATCGTCGGCTCCGATGTATTCCACCGTGGGTGGCAAATTCTGCGCCTGAAATCCCGTGAGCAAAACGCGGTTTTTACCGCCGCTCACCATGGGGACGCCCACGGCATCGCGGATTTTGGAACTGCCGCTCAAAACGTAATACTTACCGACCTCCTGAGGATCCGTGGTCAATGTCACGATATTGCCGGTCGCGTTGATGGTGGCGGCCTTTACCGCAAGAATTTTTTGAATGTCGTTCCGATCGGTGATGGTAAATCCCTGGCCGTTGGAATTAATGCCGGTCGCGTCCAATTCTTCATTGAAGAGAATTTCAACCGTAGTCGGGCTCGTGGCCACGGCTAATTGAATTTCCGGAGGCAAAGTGTCGTTGGTGTATTTTGAACCATTGTTCACGTACACGGGAATCGTGCCGCGACCCACTTTACCTGTGCTGTCCGTGGCGATTACTTCCACGGAATAAGGGGTTGTGCTTGGATCCGTTGTTGTGTCGATCACCACGTCCGGCAAGACATACCACTGTCCCAGGGATCCTTCTTTGACGCTCGGCGTCATGCAGACGATGTTTCCAACGGTTGGGCAAGATCCGCTAAAAGTGACTGCGCCTGAAGAAGGAGCTGAAGCGGGTTTAGCAGGCTCCTTCTTATCCGGACTGTCGGCAGACGCGTCCTCTTTGAGCGTTTGAGGAGCCGTGGCCCCCACATGACCGATGCCGTTCAGCTTGACCACAACGTTCCGGACGTTGTCGTCATCACTGCTGACAAAAGCGTAGAGAGTGACTTTGGTTTGGCCGTCATTCACGGCGACGCGGGGCGTGGTATAGGATTTGTCGGATTTTACGCGGGGCGCGCTGCCCTGAGTTTCCTGTTCGGTGATATCGAGCTGGAGAATGAGATTGCTCCTCGCGCCGCTCTTGTCCGTGGCAATCACTTCGAGTGTTTGGACGCCAGCCGACGTCGTGTTTGACACCTTTAGATCGTTCACGCTGAACCACCCGCTGCGGGCGGTGTCCGCGCTGGAACCATCCCGGGTGAGCGGAACGGGGCCCCCGCCCACATTTTTAAGATTCACGATCACGCTGGCAATATCCGCGAGCGTGTCGGGATCGCTGATAAACGCGTGGATCGAGAAGGCCGCACCCGCGGTTTTCGCCACGGAGGCTTTGGGGCCGATGTACGTCTGAGCTGGATCGATGGTCGGACCGCTGAGGGTCGAGGAAACACTGAAATCGATGTCATCCTTGCCCGCGGCCCCTCCGGAACTGTTGGAAACGGTTAAACCAATCTTATAATTTCCCACGGGTGTCGTGGCCGAAACCGTGAAGGGATCCGACACATACCATCCCGTGTTTAATTGACCGACAGTCGTTCCGGTTGGCGCTGCCGTTGGCTTCAGGGAGACAAATCCTCCTCCGACTTTGCCCAAATCAGCCACGACGGAAACAATCGTCGCGATGCCGTCGTCTTCCGTGATTTTCGCGGAGACGCGCGCCTGCGTTTTTCCATCGGGCGGCACTGCCAGAGGACTGACATACACCTGATCGATTTTAGGAGCGATGCCCTGATTCACATTGCGCGTGACGACGACTGTGGCGGTTCCCTGAGCTTCACCGGCCTGAGAACGGTTTTTGACCGTGACCGGCAATGAATAGGGATCATTACTGGTGGCCACCGTGGTTGGGATAGCGGTCTGAAACGTGAACCACTGACGGCGATCGGTCTTGTTGTCGTTGCTTGGGATCATGACCTGCGCGGGCGCGCCGCCGACCTGTGTGAGGTCGATGGTGACCCGTTCGATGTTCGCGATGTCGCGGGGGTCTTCGATCAAAACCCAGAAGGTGGTTTTGGTGGCGCCGTCATTCGGTACGCGCAGAGGAACGGCGTGCGATTCGTCGGACACCACGCGTAATTTTTGCTCGGGAGCCGCGATGAGGACGGCGGAAGCGAGTGAAACGGAATCGCCATCCACGCCGGTGAGCGTCAGATTATAAATTCCCGGAGCAATTGATTTTGGAACTGTTACCTCGAGGCTCGCGCCGATTTTAGAAGGATCGGATTGAGGAACTTTTTTTTGCAATTCGGTTGCGCCTAAACGAATGACGGCGACCCGATCCAAATTAGAACCATTGATCGTGAGAGTGGCGTCAGACTCATTCGTGAGCGTGGTGGGAGTGACGTTCTGCAGAGTCGGCGTGGGCGTCCGGAAACCTATGAAATTCGCGATTCGGGCGTTGCCGAGCGGTTTTCCTCCATCCGCGGCCGCGTCTTTGATATTTTGCACGACCACAAAGTAATTGATATTGGATTGCTGGCGATCCGTGGTGAGCAACGCGAGTTGCGGCGTTTCAGCGACCACGTTTGTGACATTGAGCGCGGGAACATCTTTCGCGAGTGAGGCCGCGGTGTGGATGGAAAAATTGACAGGGGTGAGCGTGGACGACGCGACATCCCCGCTGAAACGAACGCGGATTTGGGTCGCGCTAACCGCGTCGACGCTGTTGATTTGAACCGCGCTCAGATTGACATCGGGGCCCGCAAAAAACACATTTTTGAAACCATCGGCCAGCGACCCCTGAGTATTTCCGATGGCGACTCCGGTGCTGGCGAACGTGAGTTTATAAATTTGTCCAGGATTTAAACTCGATTTGAATTTCAGAGTGACTGACTTTTGGTCCGTTCCGCGTGTCGCGGTTTTAAAAGTAATTAGCGGATTGATCGTGTAGCTTGCAGGATGTTCGTCTATCGCGCGTAAAAAATCCGAGAAGTGCACGGTGACGGTTGTGGCATCCATGGCCTCGGCATAGAGCGCCTGAAGTTTGGCGTCGTTTCCGATGCTGATTTTTCCTGCCGCTATTTCCCGGATAGCAGTGTTAATAATAGGAGTGCCGCTATCGTCCACGGAAAGCTCCACATCGTGAGGCGTGAGCGCGATATCCGTTCCGCGTGGAATGTTATCGTTGATTTTCACATTGAGATTCGCGACGATTGAGTCCTCCGGAATGGTTGCGCCTGCGGATCCCACAATGAGAACGCTTAATTCTCCGGAAACAGCCGTATTCGCCTGAACAAAAAACGCGCTGAGCGGCGTTCCCGCGAGCGAGACCGGCGTATCAGCGAAAGTAATTTGCCGGGGATTGTACGTTAATTTAAAACTAAGGCCCAAGACGTTTTGAATCTTATCTTTGGCTTTAATCTGAATCGCGTTAGCGTCGCCGGAAGAGGCTGTGTAATCGGGAATATAGAGTCCCACTTTGGTCGACTGCTTGGATTCCATGGGGACAAGCGCGGCCCGGAATAAACCTACGTTCGTGACTCCGAAATAGCCTAGAATCACCACGGCAAAGACGGCTGCAAAGCCCATAGCTATTTTTTTCATCCGGTTCCTGCGGTGGAGACGCAGGAGGAGAATCTGATTGGAAGTCGTGGATGTGTTAGGTGTCGTTTCCATAATTTTTTGGGCTAAAACAGTTAAAATTTCTAATTACTAATTTCTAAAAAATGAACAAATTACAATGATTTAATGTCTAATTTAGAACCTGGAACTTTGGTATTATTTAGGTTAATTAGGTAATTAGAAATTATTGATTTTATTAGAGGATTTTGCGTAGCAACGTGATCACCTCGGTCAGGTCGATTTGACCGCTGTGGTCGAGATCGATGGCCGCGAGCTGATTAGTGGTTGGCGTAGCAGCTGCAGTGAAGAAGCGGAACGCCATGATCGCGTCGTTGATATTGAGACGGCCATCGCCATTCACGTCTCCGGAAGCGGCAACGCCGACTTGAATATCGCGCACGAATTTAACGCTCTGGCCTGATTTGTCCGTGATTTGGACGAGCAGTTTGTAGGTTCCATCGGTCAGATCAGCGAGTTCCGGGATCTTGATGGGTAAGGTGAAGATCTTGCTGAATGGCTGGACTACGGTATCCGCATCTTCCGCGTACGCGGCGGGGATAAAGCCAGACTGGTCACCAGCCGGAGGAGGATCAACCACGGGAGGCGTTGCCGGTGGATTCACCGTCACCTGATCCAGGAAAGTCTGGATGTTGAAGATTTGAGTGGCTGAATCCGCGACAATCGCGTCAAAGGTCGTTGGGGCGGGAGCGGCGGACCCTACTTTGGCAAGCAACACTTCGATATTTTGTAAATCGCCCATCGTGTCCGCATCGGTCACTTTGATGGCCAATTGAAGCGTGGCGCCACGGACTACGGTGCTGTTGCCGACGATTTGGGCGTATTCAACAAAGGGCTTGTTCGGGACTTCAAAGGTTAAGTCGTTACTGACGACTTCGCGGCCCAAACCGTTGTTTTCAATTTTCACGTGCACGCGTGACGCGCCGCGAATCTCGCCGGCTTTAAAGAGGCCGCCCTGCAGCGACGCGTCATGGAGCGTGTTGATGGGCGTGTTGACCCATGTGACGGTGCGGCTCGTGAATCGTCGGGTAAGACCGTTGTCATATTCCGCGAGCAATTGCGCGGGATAGGTCAGCGTCCGATCCAGCGTGACGGTCCGGCTCACTTGCGGCTGGATCGTAAGATCCTGAGGATCCGCCGTGGCGCTAATCATAAGCGCGGTATGATCGCTCTTGTTGAGAACCATGACGCCCACTAAAGTCGGATGGGCGACCGCCACGACACCGGTACCGGTCGCGCCTTCCGTTACCGTGTTAATGTCGGTAATCAACGCATCGCGAATCGCTTTGATATGGTCTATTTTATTAGTGAAAGTTCCGGAAGGTTCACCGATAGTGAATGGATGCCCCTGGATGGTGAGTGTTTTGCTGACCACGCTGATCGAGTTGATCGCGAGCGCGATGGTCTTGTTGATCTCGGCTTTCTGATCCTGGCTCAATTGAGCAATGGCGGCCAGATCGAGCGTTAAATCAAGATCGGTGATCGCGTTCACGCGGATCGTGACGCGGCCTTCGGAAACGACAGATGTACTTCCCTCACCCTGCCTTGTGTAGGCCGCGGTGATATTCGCCGTGCCTGGGGCAATGGCTGTCACGCGACCGGTGTTGCTCACCGTGGCAACTTGGGTGTTGTCCGAAGTCCATGTGACGCTATTGGTTATATCGGTGCGATCGTCCGCGACAGGATCTTCCGTATGTCTGAAGCCGCGAAGCGCTTTGACCTGAAGCGAATCTCCCACTTCAATTATATCGCTTGGAGTTTGCGCTAACTTTTCGACCGTGATTTTTTCGCTTTTAACTTCAATATCGAGAGGCGCCGTGCAACCCGTCGCCTGGTCCGTCACGAGAATGGTGGCGCTGCCCGGCGTCTTTGCCTTCAGAACGGCAAAATTAGTCACGACGGCGTCGCCTTGTCCACGCGGATCAACCTCGGTCGGAATCAGCGTGTCACTCTTGATGAGAGTGCCTGTTTTAGTTACAACCGTAGTCCGTGAACTCATGTCCGTTTCCACCAATTGGTCTGCCGCGATGGAATAGACGATCGTCACATTGGCTATCACGCCGCCAATGGCATCCCCACCCACATTGCCCGTCAAAGTTCCGGTGGCACGGATAGTGCCGCCGCTGGCTTTACTGATGCGGCTCGTCGCTCCCGTAATCGTCCCGCTCAAAACTCCCTGCCCGGTCACGGTCTTGTTCGCCAGGGGGCCGGTGGGCGTAGTGATTGTGACGGGATATTCTTCGCCCTGAAAATTATAGGTGACGAGCGCTGAGACATCGACGTCGCAGGAGTTCAATGTCGTGACCTGATTGGGCGCGGTCCCGGTCGTTGTGGATTGGCAATTTTTTGCCGTAGCCTGCGTGGTGATAGTAAATTTGGTATCGGGATTAAGCAAATTGGCGCTTAAACCCACATTCGAATTATTGAGCAGAGTGCGATTGCCGGGCTGGTCAGTGAGCGCCTTCACTTCAATCACATTATTATCACTGCTCTTCCAGGCGTATTGGACGCCGCTTTGCCCCTGCGTTCCGCCCTGGGAATAAATCGTGCGGACCTCATCTTTGATCATGACGGGGTCGAGCGGCGATGCCGGCCCGCCGGCAGTGAAGCCCTCCCCTTCTCCCTGTACGATGTTGGCCTTGAGATCCATGCAGGAATTGGCGGCGATGATGAGCGGACTTGCCGTAACAACGGGCGTTGTCGCGGCAGAATCTATATACCTGCCGTTGATGCTCAAATTGATATTTATGGCTTCGTGGTTTTGAGGAATAATAATCTTATTCCCCGCGATCCGGACCCCGGTATCGGGCGTCGCCTGCACTCTCAGGATGTTCATAAGAGCGTTAAAATCCGTATCGTCGGTCGTATAAGTTTTCGGTGTCCCGCTGCTGAATGTGGCCCGAATCCCTTTGATCGTGACGCTGTTGTCCGTCGGATCGGGAGTCACCGGATTGATCGGAGACGGATCCGTGAATTCTAATTTGGTGACGCAGGGTGGAGCGATATTAACGTCAAAAACCACACCGTCCCAATTCGGTTCCGCGCCGCTATCCACGGCGTTGATCTGAAAATAATGGGGATCCGTAAGTGAGAGATTGTTTGGCGCTTTGAATGTTACCGTTCCGGTTAAGCCTTCCAAAGGAGTGAGCGGATCGCCGCCATGGATCGTTTGCCCCGCACTGTTTGTCCCAGTCAGGACATCATACGAAGCGGAACTGTATTCTCCATCCGAAAAAATACCCATCACATACCAATCATAAGTCCCGGAGCCTCCCTCGACGGACAGCGTGGTATCGCTATCGCTTCGGCATGCCGTGGTATCGCCCAAGAGCAGATTTCCTTCGCCGCCTCCAACCGATACAATGTCGGCCCGACGCAGGTTGTTTTGGGAATCATTTCTCCCGACCGACAGGCCGAGCCAGACGATTCCACCCGTGGCCGCGGCCAGAAGGACGCCGGTGATGAGCTTGTTTTTGAAAGTCATAAATATAAAGTTCTAATTACTAATTTCCAATATCCAATTTCCAATGAATTTCCAATCTTCAATGTCCAAATTAAATTCGTATTTTTTAGAATTAGACATTTAAAATTTTATTAGAAATTGGAAATTGGAAATTAACTTATAATTTATTCATGCCGGCCTGGGGCGACCTTGTGGATTGCCGTTCTTCCTTCAGGTACGACGAATTTAACTTTTGCCCAACAATTCGCGGGGGTTGGGGCATCATTATCCTGAACTTTCAAAATACCGGCCTGGCCCGGTGTAGCACTGGAGTTAATACTGATTAGTACATAGGGATTTCCAGGGGTATATTCTATGGCCGCCGGCAGAAGAGTCGTACCTGTAATTGAATCCAACGTTGGATTGGGAGCTGGGGTCGCGGCATCCTTTATATTGATCAAGTAAGCTTGCCCCGGAGTAACGTTGAGCGTTCCTTCCTCGGGGGTTGGCTCATGGCCTTTGCCGACTATTTTCTCATTTTTTTTATTCTGCAGTTCAAACGTGTTGTTACAGGCGCGCGCCTCCACAGTCACAGTTCGCGTGGCCGTGGCAACGTTGCCAGAAGAGTCTGTCACGGAATAGGTGATGGTCTTATCGCCTGGAGTGCTGGTATCCACCGGCCATCCACCAGTTCTTGTCACTTTATGTGAAATATTGTGATCGATGTTGTCGTTGGCTGTCACGCCCGCATCCATGGCTTCCGTATAAGATGCCCATTGGCGTACCGTCTTCGACGCTGGGTTTACGGTGATGACGGGGTCGACCGTATCCAGGACCACGTTGACGGTCCGCGTGGCCGTGGCAGTTGCCCCGGATGAACCCGTCGCCGAATAGGTGATCGTACGCGCCCCTGCATCACTAGCGCTCATAGTGTTCACGGTCTCCATTCCGGTCGTTATAACGTTAAGATTACTTCCATCGCTATCCTGGGCGGTCGCGCCGGCATCTTCGTATGTTTGACCGACAGTGACCGTGGCTGGATTGGGTGGATTTACGGTGATCGTGGTGGATGACACAACTGTAAAGGTCGCTCGTTTGAAATTTAATGAATTGTAAGTATCAACCACCTGAATATAATCCTCTCCTGTCGTTGTCGGAGTGTAAGTATAAGTGTCATCCGTATTTTTTATAAGGTTTCCGTGGCCAGCCGTAAATGTGTATGGATTTGGTATCGGACTTGATCTTGGATTCGCTGTATAATAAGCATTTTTTGTTCCTCCTACGCCCGTTATAGCTCCTATGTTGTAGGAACTTCCTACAACAATTGGCGATAGAATATTCGGGCTGATTCCAAAGTCGACGTCTAAAATATTGGCATAAATATATCTACATTGAAAAACATAATATGATGATCCAGTCGAAGGATGGTATGGGGAACACGAAAATCTATTAATGAATTGATATTGATACGTTCCGTTATCATTACTAAGACATTCAGCAAGAAGCTGATAAGAAAAATCATAGTTAGGATTGGAAAAATCTTGCTGGTTCACCCACTTCACCAATAATGTCTCACTCGAAGGATTCAAATTATTGGTTATCATTATTGTAGTTCCTATAGGCTTTACCTCTAGATGTGCGTCTGGATTAAATTTATAATCGTGTGTCGACGTTGAACATTTGCGATAGCCTGAGTCGCCGCTGGATGTCGTGTCCGCCGTCAGCAACTTCGGCGAAATGATTTGGACGATCCTCTTTCCCGCAGGACTTCCAAGTAACCAAAATGCGGCCACAAGTATCACTCCCGTTGCGGCCACGAATGCCGCGCTTTTTAAAACTTTTTTATTCACGTTTTTGGTTTTATAAAGTTTTTAAATCTTTACATTATACCAAATTTTGGCTTTTGGTTCAATTCACTTTGGTTGACAGTCTTTTAAAATATGATGAGTGGATTTTGGCGAAACTCACCCCGTTTGTAATCGAGGGAACTTCCCCTCTCTATCCATAGAGGGGGCCTGAGAAGTGAGTAATCGAAGTGCCCCGCCTGGGCGGGGCACTTAAACAAAAAGCCCCTCTCTGGGTAGAGAGGGGTTGGCCTGCCTGCCGGCAGGCAGAGGTGAGTTTCTTTTGACAAAATTCCAAAGAATTTCTTTTGTTTTTTGGCTTTTTGAATTCAAAAAAATGGGACCATGATTTGAGGGAGAGAAAAACTCACCCTGTTTTTTTGATCCAATTGAAAAAATCCTAGCGTAACGCTTTTCTTAGATCCTCTATGGATATATCGGCTTGTTTAAGCAGGCCAAAAAGCAAACTCCGTTTAATGTCCCGCGCATGGACGGGAACAATGGCAAAACGACAGGTCTTTGGGTAACGGAAGATGGCATGACTTCCCGTTTGTCTACGAAAAATAAACCCCAGCTTTTCCAGGGCGCGCATTAATTCTTTCGGTTTGAGTTGGGAAATACGATCGGACACAGGCGATGAATGAATTAAGCTGCTATCGGAACCGCAACCGTTGCCGCGATGTGTTCGTCATCTTCTATCGGAATCGCATCGCCATCCTCGCGGAGTACCGCAAGATAACCGGCAATAGCGTCTTTAATATTGTCTTTGGCTTCCTCGAAAGTCTCACCCTGAGTCATGCAACCCGGCAAAAGAGGCACATAGGCCACATAGCCGCCCTCCCTGGATTTCTCAAAAACGACGGTGTAAGTAAAAATTTTTGTCGATTTCATCGATTGTATTATAGCATAAATAAAAGAAAATTCCAAAAAAATAGGAGAGAAACTCACCCCGTTCGCAACCGGTTGGCAACACCCCCTCTCTATCCGCAACTTCGTGCGGGACAGGCTCATAGAGGGGCGCCTGAGTTAATAAACCCAAAAATTTTTACCCTCTCTACCCAGAGAGGGTAAAAATTCCCCTGACTGCGACGGGGTGAGTTTCTCTCCTATTTTTTTGCTTTTCCTTCCTCTATATGGTATAATTAACAGATTATAAATTTTAGGTTTGAGTGAAGAAGGATGATCAAAAACAAAATCAAAATCAAAACAGGAGTCGGAGTATTGCTGGTGGTTCTGTGCCTGGGGCTTACAGCCATGTCCGCTTTTGCGGCGGACGGTTCGACCCGTCAATTGAACGCTCAGGATACGCCGCTTTCGCCCACGCGGACGAGTCCGGCCACGGCGCCGGAGATCGCGACGGGGTCGCCGACGAGCGACACGCTGGGACGGCCGTGGCAATCGGATCAGTGGCTCACGGCGGGACTGCAATTCCTGATTCGCGGCAAGGAAGCGCTTGGATGGTCTTTGAATATCCAGGAATCGGGAATTCAAAATTCCGCGATCCGCGCGACGTACCAAAAAGTTCTCACGATTGTGAATGGCTTATTCATCCTTGGCCTTTTGGCCATTGCCGGGCTGTGGCTTTTTAACAGTTTCATCCCGCGCGCGACCCTGCGCCGCGTTATGCTGGTGTATGCCCTTGCCGTGGTGTTTATTAATTTCGCGCTGCCGCTGAATCAATTGATCATCGATGGCAGTAATTTGATTCAGAAATCGTTTTTAACGGACGGCGCGAACAGAATCGCGATCACGGATGTGGTGCGCACGCCGGATTATGTGGAGGCCACGGCCTTCACTCAGGCGTCCGCCACGACGCTGACGCACACGACCAAAACGATTAATTTACAATTTCAGAAAGCCGCGTGGGAAGACGCGGCCACGTTGGGCGTCGCGATGCCCGAACGCCGCGAAGGCCAGGTGCCCTATCAGCTTAGAACGAATGGCGACCAGCCTTTGGTGGCGCAAATCACCACGGAGGATCCGCCTGTGGAAAGCATCTTTTTCCATTTTGCCATGTTGGCGCTTACCGGGCTCGCTTATTTCATGCTCGCGGTGATCTTCATGTTGCGCGCGGTTCTTTTGTGGGCGCTCTTGATTCTGTCTCCCCTGCTCTTTTTCCTGGCGATTTTTAACGCCACGCGCGGGTATTTTTACCAATGGCTCTCGTGGTATGGACGATGGCTTTTTATCGGACCCCTTGCCGCGCTCGGCATCGCGCTTGTAGTAAATATCTGGAAACTGGCGGGACTGCCGCTGACCAGCGCTTATACGAGTACGACGTCGTTCGGCATGCTGTCCAATCTGGCGTTCTATCTGCCGGGACAGACCGTGCCGAACACGCTTTCGACTCCGGCGCAGATGATGGAATATCTGGTTTTCCTGGCCATGCTCTACCTGCCTCTTTTGTTCGCCTTTGCGCTGACGCGGCAAAAACATTTCGCGTGGGCGCTGAACACGATGCAGGAAAAGGTGAGCCTAAACAACCGCTTGCGTGAGCGCGAAACAATCCGTTCGGAAGAAAAAAATGTAAATACCCCTGAAGGCGAGAATATATATTCTCGCCTTCAGGGTGAATCATCGCCCCTTCAGGGCGTCAATTTCGTGGATAAATTCAAAGGGTTCTTTGAGCGACAAATCGGCGCGGTGATGCCTGTACAATCGACGAAAAAGGACGTAAATGATGTTGATGCTGAAGGCGAGGATATATATCCTCGCCTTCAGCATCGGGACATCGAAACGGCCTCGAGCCTTTTGCCGCAGCAGCTCGCGCTGACGGACACGCGAAATCTGATCGGGCTTTTGAGCCAACACGGGGATTCGCGCCACGCGCGAGAGGAAGGGATCAGTAAGATGGCGTTCCCTGAACAAGTGACCGATAGCCGTGACCGACGCGTGGTGACAGCCGTGACCGAAGAAATCACCAAGCGCGCGGCGTCCGGCGACGCGGAAGCGCTCCTGATTCAAAATGAGATCGTGTCCGCGCGGACGGAGACGAAGACGGAATCCAAGACGGAGGTGACGATGACGTCCGTGGCGCAAGCGCCTGAGAAGATGCCTAACGCCCCCGAAATACAAACCCCCCTACCCCCCTTATCAGGTGGGCAATTCAAAAGTCCGCCTGAGAAGGGGGAAGAAGGGGGTTTAAAACCCAAAAAAAATGAAAAATAAAACACTCCTTTTTATCGGCATGCTTTTGACGGCGTTCACACCGCTGACCGTTTTCGCGGACCAAACCGCGCTGGGCGAGGCCTCGAGCTTTGACGGTCTGGTTTCTATCGTGTGGAGTTACGGCTCGCAAATCATTCTCGGATTTGCTGTTTTCTTCATTGTCCTGGGCGCGTTCTTTTACGTTCTTTCCGCGGGCAATGACGAACGAATCACCACGGGCAAACAATTGATCTTCGGCGCGCTGGTCGCGATCCTGATCGTGCTTTCTTCCGGCGTTATTCTCCAAATCCTGCATCGGCCCGCCGAGGGTGCGACCGGCTCCCTGGCTGAGATTCCCACGGTGATCCGCAATGCCACTAATATCCTCACCGGTCTGATCGGCGTCTTCACGGTGATCATGATGTCTTACAGCGGAATTTTATATGCCACGGCCTCTGGTGACACGGAAAAAATACTTAAAGCGCGCCGCGCTTTCCAATACGCGCTGATCGGGTTCGCGCTCGGAGCGCTTGCGTATGCGCTGGTCAACGCGCTGGTGAATTACCTGAGATTAAATTAGAAATTATAAATTAGAAATTGTCAATTATTATTTAATATTCCCTCTTGCCCCCGCCCTTTTCTACTGTATACTTTTTTTGAACAATAAAATAAAACGTTTTTCCATGAAGACTTCCACTCCAAAAATTCTCTTAAGCCTGCTGAGCGTTCTTTTGACGTTTGGTTTTATCGCGCCACGCTCTCTGGCCGCTTCCTGCCAGGACGCGGATGGCGACGGCGCGATCACGCTGACCACTTCCTCAGCGCAAACGCTTTTACCCAAAGACTTTAATCCCAATGGCAACTACAGCGTTGCCCAGTGGCAAAACTTTTTTGACACGTACAAGGCCGGCGCGGCCAAAACTCAGGATGCGGATTGCGATAACCTCGGCTTTAAGCAGGGGGCCGAACCTAGCCGATGCGACGCCACTTTGATCGACCCTGCCAGCGGTATTTACGATTCTTCCAAGGTTCCTTCCGTTTCGGGTTCTTCCGTCCGTCCCGGCGCGTATGACATCCCCGACAACGGCATCGATGAAGACTGCGACGGCTCGGACGCCAAATTCTCGGCCACGGCGACCGGACCCGGAGTCACTAAGGATTTGGGCTCCCTCTTTCAGCGCGCGATGGGACTCTTACGCTGGGTCGTGGTCACGGTTTCCGTCATTATCATGATCTGGGGCGGGCTTCAATACGCCACGGCCGCCGGCGATGAACAAAAGACGTCCAAAGCCCGTAAAGCGATTCTCGGAGCGATTATCGGTCTCATTATAGGACTGCTCGCGCCCGCGGTGATCAACTACGTCTCGAGCTTCCTTCTCTAACTTTAATATCAAGTCCCCTATTTAAGACAAAAACACAAGAAAAAGCCCGCACAAAATCAGCGGGTTTTTTCAAAAACTCACCCCGTTCGCAATCCGTAGGCAACAGCCCCTCTCTACCCAGAGAGGGACGCCTGGGTTAATGAGCCCCTCGCTGGAACGGTCTTGTAGACCGGTTCAGAAAATTTGACGACCGGCAAAACGCTGAAACCATGATCATGCTGAAAATTCGGCGATATCGTCTGAATCCAAATACTCTGGAGCCCTCTACAAACTTTTGTCTTTCTCTGTGTAGAGAGGGACAAAAGTTTTCCTGATTGCGAATGGGGTGAGTTTATTTTCCCCTCAGCTCCTCGATTTCGTCGCGTAATTCCGCGGCTTTTTCGAATTCAAGATTTTCGGAAGCGAGCGCCATCTGGTTTTCCAGTTCTTTGATGAGGCGGCCAAGCTCTTCCTTGGGCACGCGCGTTGGATCGTAGTGTTTTTTGTGAGAATCACGCGTCTGGGCGATGTCGTGAACCTGCTTGATGATGGTCTGAGGCGTGATACCGTGTTTTTCGTTGTGAGCTGTCTGAATTTTACGACGACGGTTCGTTTCGCTGATAGCGGCCTTCATTGAATCTGTCATACGGTCGGCGTACATAATCACGTGGCCGTTCACGTTGCGGGCCGTGCGGCCGATTGTCTGGATGAGCGCGTCACGGGAACGCAGAAAGCCCTCTTTGTCGGCATCGAGAATAGCGACGAGAGACACTTCGGGAAGGTCGAGCCCTTCGCGGAGCAGGTTAATGCCCACGACGATGTCGATCTTGCCCAGGCGCAGATCGCGAAGAATTTCAATGCGCTCGAGCGTCTCGATATCGGAATGAAGATATTTTACTTTCAGATCCGCTTCCATTAAAAATTCCGCCAATTTCTCCGCGGATTTTTTCGTCATGGTGGTGATAAGAACGCGCTCACCCCGTTCGATTGTCTCTTTGATTTCTTTCAACAAGTCGTCGATCTGATGGCTGATGGGGCGCACTTCCACAGGCGGATCGATCAGCCCCGTGGGACGGATGATTTGCTCGACGACACCGCCCTGGCCGGTTTTTTCGAGCTCGTAATGGCCCGGCGTGGCCGAAATGTAGATCGCCTGATTCACGTGCGCCTCGAACTCCTCGAATCTGAGCGGACGGTTGTCCTGCGCGCTGGGCATTCGGAAGCCGTATTCGATGAGGCTCATCTTGCGCATGTAGTTGCCGTTGAACATGCCGTGCAGCTGCGGAATCGTCATGTGCGATTCGTCGATGAAAAAGAGGGATTCCCCTGGGAAATAGTCGAGGAGTGTGGAGGGCTGTTCGCCCGCCTCGCGGTTGTTGAGGTAGCGCACGTAATTTTCGATGCCGCTGCAATAACCGGTTTCGAGCATCATCTCGATGTCATATTCGGTGCGCGTTTTGAGTCGTTCCGCCTCGACGAGCTTGCCCATGGCAAGAAGTTGTTCGACCCGCTCTTTGAGTTCGACGCGGACCCTTTCGACCGCCTGCTCGATCCGCTCGCGCGTCGTGACGTTGTGCTTGGCCGGAAAAATCTTCACGCTTTTGAGCTCGCGGATGAGCTCCCCGGTGAAGGAATCGGCCTCTTCGATTTTCTCGATCCCGTCGCCGAAAAACTCGATCCGGATCATGGCCTCGGAACTGGCCGGAATGATCTCGAGCGTGTCGCCCAGGACGTGATACATGCCGGACTTGAATTCCATGCGCGACCGCTGGTATTGGATGTCCGCGAGGCGCCGCAAGAGTTTGTCTCGCTTGACGACATCCCCTACCTTCAATTCAAACGCCAATGTTTCGTAGCTTTTGACGTCGCCCAGGCCGTAAATCGCGGACACGGACGCCACGATGAGAACGTCGCTGCGCGTCAGGAGATTGTAGGTCGCCATATGGCGCAAGCGATCGATTTCTTTGTTGATGGCCGCGTCTTTTTCGATGTATGTGTCGGTTTTGGCGATGTACGCCTCGGGCTGATAGTAGTCGTAGTAGCTGACGAAGTAGGAAACCGCGTTTTCCGGAAAAAATTCCTGAAATTCGGAACAAAGCTGGGCCGCGAGCGTTTTGTTGTGCGCCAGGACGAGCGTGGGCCGCTGAATCTCCGCGACCACGTTGGCCATGGTAAACGTTTTCCCTGAGCCTGTGACACCCAAAAGAACCTGATCCTTTTTCCCTTTTTTGACGCCCTCGATGAGCTTTTTGATGGCCTTGGGCTGATCGCCCGTCGGCTCGAACGGTGATTTGAGTTTGAATTGCATAATAGGCTAAAAAAGCACTTTTTTTAGTATACACCTTTGCTGTTATTATTACGATAGAAATGCCGGATAATCCATTTTTTACAGTATTGTAATTTCAAGATAAATATGATAAAATTATAAGATTTATTAAATTATGTTTAACCATGTCCTCTTTTGTAAAGCTTATCCTCTCTAAATATCGTGCGATTCGCCATGGAGCGGAAGTCCATATAAGACGCCATAATCCCTTTCATTTTGGTTTGATTGTCATTGTTGGGGGACTTTTTCTGGTCGTAAATCTTTTATCGTTGCCCGCCTTTTTTAAATGGCCTTCGATGACTGTGACGCCGGCCCACGCGGCCGCTTCGCGTTTCGTTGACACGAGCGGGACGGATCAGGCTGGCTGCGGCAATAGCGGCGGATTAAGCGCCTGCAAAACTATTCAGTACGCGATTGATTTGGCCAGCAGCGGAGATACTATCATGGTTGCCAATGGAACCTATGACGGCCCCGTTAATCTCGGGGATAAAGAGCTGGCGCTGATCGGCGTCAATAAAAACAATACGTTCATTACGGATACGTCCCGTACAGGCGACGCGCAAGGTATTATTACTCTTTCAGGCGCTCAAACCAATGCCACTATCATTCAGGGGTTTACGATTACCTCCACCAACAGCACACCGAATTACAGCATATTGCTGAGCGGCGGCACTCCCCGTCCCATCATTCAGAATAATAATTTTGTAAGCACCCGAACCAATGGTGGATTTTATCCATACGCTATTTCTGCCGGAGGCACCGCGCCCACTCCCACCACCATCATCCGGAATAATAGCTTTGACGGCCGCGGAATTTATGTATTCGGACAAGACGTGCTGATCGACAGCAATCAGTTTACGGGAACATACACTTCCGGCATGGGCACCAACATCATCGGCATTAACGGAAATCTCAACACCGTTGTCAATAATGTGATCCAGGGGCAAGGATCGAGTTATAAAATTGCCGTCAGCCCAACAGGCACAGGCGTCAACACTATTGTGATCGCCAACAATACGCTGGTTGCTTCCGGGGGCAGTTCCACCACTGCCCTCTTCTTCGGCGATCCGACGACCGGCAGCGGCACGGTCACGGCCTATCTCAAAAATAACATCGTTGATAATTCAGCCGGAAGCGGCGGAGTTATCAATATTTCAGAGCTGGGCGATCCCGTGACCCTGACTTCCGATTACAATTTAATGAGGGGCGCTTCGGGCGCCACTTTCTCGACCATCGGTTCCACAGCTTATAGTTCATTCGCCGCCTGGCAGGCGGCCCGGGGACAGGACTCGCATTCGCTTTCCGGCGATCCCGTGTTCACAAACGCGTCAACCTACGATTTTACCCTGCAATCCACCTCTCCAGCCATCGGCGCCGGAACGACGAACATCGTTGGCACGAATGATTTGGCCACGTATTCCCTGACGCAGGATTACAGCGACGGCGCGCGCCCGTATGTGTCCGGAGCGATCACGACCAATGTCGACCTCGGCGCGTATGAAACGACCGGGGGCGATCTGACCTCCATCACGCTGGCCTCGGGGACGACTGCGCTGGATACTGCCACTCCCCGAACCACCCTGACCGCTACCGGAAATTATAATACCGGAGGAACTCAGGATCTGACTTCCAGCGCTTCTTTCGCTGTCAGCAATCCCACGTACGCGGGGGTCACTTCCGGCGGTACCGTGCGGGGCAAAAGCACCGGATCTTCCAATCTCACGGCGACGTTTGGATCCCTGACGTCGAACGCGGTGACGATCAATACGTCCGGCCTTCCGGCTTATATTTCCTTATATTTCGACGCCACAAGCGGCAATGACACCACGGGAACCGGCACGAGCGACGCCCCCTATAAAACCCTGAGCAAACTGCAAACGGAACTGACCGGCGGCTCGCGGGCATACCTGAAAGGCACTTTCACCGGTATTCTCACCCTTTCCAGTACCCATTCGGGCACGGGGACCGATTCCAGTCTGAATACCTGGATCACCAACTGGCCAAGTCAAACCGCTACGATCAATGCCAACGGGCAGGGATCCTCGGGTGCGGACGCGGCCATTGTGGTTTCGGGGGCGGACTACCTGACCATTGAAGGGCTGACTCTGATCGGAGCCACGGCCAGTATAACCGGCGCAGGGGTTTACGTTTTCAATTCGGACTATCTGACCGTCAATCACAATACTATTTACAGCAATGCCGGAGGTATTACGGAAAATCTCAGTATTCAGTCCGCCGGCGCGGCGGGCACGAATCATGTTTATTCCAACAACCGGATTTACAGCAACAGGACAGGAGGCATTCTTATCAGAGCTTCAAACGACGTGTCTATTTTCAATAATGTGATCTGGTCCAATGAGGGAAGCGAAGTGTATGACGTCGGAATCGGATTTATAGGAATTTCGAGCACTGTTTCCATCTGGAACAACACAATCCTCAATCATCAGAATGGGGGCATCGTCGCTCTGGACATCGGTATGGGCGACGGAACTCCTTCTATCACCAATCTGACAGTTAAAAATAATCTGGTGGCCCAGACCACGGCCGGCTATAAAGCGCCATTGCGTTTTTACGGCTCGCTCACAAGCACGCCCGCGTCGAATTTCACCAATAATCTGCTTTATACCGCGAACAGCATTCCGATCGCGATGGTGGGCGGAACCATCACGGTGGATGGCACTTCCTATTCCACGCTGGCCGGGTGGAATACAGCCACGGGTTATGACGCCAACTCCCTGAGCAGTAACCCGTTATTCACCAATGCCGCCACCTATGACTACACTATCGGCGCCACATCCCCAGCCATGAACGCGGGTACAACTACGGGAGTACCAGTTGCGATAGCGTCCACGCTGGCAAGCGATATTGTGGGAACAACCCGTGTGGGAAATTATGACATCGGCGCGTATGAGGTGGAATTAGTGGCTCCCACCGCTCCTTCCGATCTTGCCTCGTCTTCGGTCAGCACCATAGGATTCACCCTCGGCTGGACGGACAATTCGGGCGCGGCAGGAGACGCGGAGGATA
This sequence comes from Candidatus Peregrinibacteria bacterium, assembly GCA_016220165.1. GTDB lineage: Bacteria > Patescibacteriota > Gracilibacteria > UM-FILTER-43-11 > JACRIE01 > JACRIE01. The sequence continues at coordinate 17,326 of JACRIE010000010.1, read as the reverse complement.
ATTTCGTGGTGAAGTATTCCATCACGTCCGCGACAGCGGGGTTCGATACAACGGCCGCCACCCTTTCGGCCAATACAACCAGCACGGCCGTGACAGGACTGAATCCCGGAACCAATTACTGGTTTATCGTCCAAGCCGTGAACACGGTGGGAACGGGCCAGTCCTCCGCCCTGGAGGTGGCCACCTCGTCCGCCAGCACGCAGCACTCGAGCCGGGGCGGCGGCAGCGACCAGCCCACGGGCGGGATCCCTTCCCCCGAGCCCGAACCTCCTTCAGGAACTCCGTCCCCGACAACCCCGCCGCCGCCGCCCGAGCCTCCGCCGCCCGAGCCGCCCAAGAAACCCGCGTCTCTCGCGGACTTCAAGACGCCTGAAGAACTTATCAAAGGAGCGAAGGAATTCTTTAAAACTCAAAGATTTAACTTATTGGATCTATGGAAGACTTATAAGAAATTAAGGGGGAAAAAATAAAAAAGAACTGCTGGCATTTTAGCGGCTCTTCGCATAAAATAAACACGCTTCCTAGCGTGTTTATTTTATGCGAAGAAAAATTTTAGTTTTATTGGGGTTTTTTCTCTTACTCTCCCCTTCCGCCTTTGCCGATAATAGGGATTTTTCTCAGCTCAATCCGACGATCAAAATCACGAGTTATAAAAAACTTTTTATCGGTGATGTTCAGGGATATGCCAGCGGCTCAGGGACGCTTATCTCTGACCAAGGGCTTATCCTTACCAATCGCCATGTTGTTTTTGATGAAGACTTCGAAGAGCCTTTAGACGCTTTTTCCGTCTGTCTTACCCTGAATCTTAAAGAAGAACCTGTTTGTGAATACACGGCCCAACTCATAGCGAGCGATCAGGAAAGAGATATCGCGCTCCTGAAACTTAATTCCAGGGACGTTTTTGGACGGGCGCTTCCCTTTCCATTTCCTTATTTGAGCCCCCAAAATGATCCCGTGATCCATGAACAGGATCGCGTCCGCATCGCCGGCTATCCCGCGAGCGGCGGCGAAACGATCACGATTTCCCAGGGACAGGTCAGTGGATTCGAACAGCTCAATGGCTATCGATACTTCAAAACGGACACTGATTTCGACCATGGAAGCTCCGGAGGAACCGCCTTGGACAGCGAGAGCCATTTTGTAGGCATTCCGACCTACATCCGTTCGTACGCGGAAAATGTTGGATATTTTTTAGACATCAAAGAAGTTGTTTCCTGGATCGATGCCCATGGAAACGATGCGATCACAGACAATCAAAAATGGGATTCATTGCTGCGCGATCAGCTCAAAAAAATCGCCGTGACGAATCTGGAACACCATTATTCCCATCCGGTTTATCCTTTCTTTGAACTGGATTTGCCCGAAGACTGGAAAGTGGTATCGATCCGACGAGACGCTGTTTTTTTCATGAAAAAAAATTCGCAAGATATTTTAACGCTGAGCCTCGAGTTCAGTTTCTACCAATTTCCTATTGAAAAACCTTATTTCGACCGCCTTTACCTCGATCTGGATAAAATGAAGGAATCCTATCCTGATTTTAACCGAAAGTCGGTCTCGCTCGCCGGCCAAAGAGCGGAACTAGTTTCATTCACGAGCATGTCTCAGCGAAATTTTGACATCTATCTGGCTTTTGGATACGCGATGGCTCATATTCACTACTCGGTTGACCTTAACAAAGCCACGGTTCAACAACGGGAAATGCAAACGCTTCTGGATTCGCTCCAGTTCAAGAATACCCCTTTGACTGAACCGGCGCTGGATCCGACCATTGCCTTCGACGATCCCGCCTTTCATATCCAATCCAAAGGGGATTGGCGCTTCCAAAAGCACACGGGTGTCCAGCCGGAAGGATTGATTGCCGAAGCCGTGGAAAAAAATAATTTTGACGGCAATATCTATTTAATTTATCGCCGTCTTTCAAAAAGCGAACAAAATCTTTCGATTCAAAACCGTCTTAATGAAATGGTCAAATTGCTTCAATCCGGCGCCACGACACTCGTCAATAAAAATGACCGGGTGACGCTGGACGGTCTTCCTGGCTGGCTGATCACCTATGAATATGAAGGGCAAAATTATCAGGAAATGCACCAACGATTGGAAATCCATCTGAGTCTCGACGATTATGAATTGATTTTTGTTTATGACGATCTCGCGCCTTCTTTTAAAAAAAATATTTCCGTGATCGAGGCAATCCTGCGTTCGTTCACGAACGACAACGCCTATTTCGGCAACCCATCCCTGAAAGGCGTGTATCGTTTCGGGACCATGGTGTACCCTTTCGATGATATCCAATATCACCGTTTCGCCCTGGCGATCTCCCATTTAACGGAGCGAGAAATTTTTAAAGGAGAGGGATCCCATTTTTTCCCCGAATCCCCTGTCTCGCGCGCTCAAGCTTTGTCGATCATTATCGATAGTAAAAGGGCGCTCGACCGTGAACGCGGCGCCAAACGAAAGGGATATTCCCCCTATTCTCTCTTACGGCCTAACGCAACGATTACCTTGGCCGAAGCGCTTAAGCTCCTGTTGCGAGTCTATGAAGTTCCTGTCTGGAATAACGCTGACGGCGCCGCGCCCTGGTATAAACCTTTCCTTGATAAAGGATACGAATTGGGACTTATCCCCCAAGGGCTTTTTGATCCCGCTCATCGCCTGACCAAGGCCGAGCTTGCGGCCCTAATCGATACTATTTATAATCAAGCCCACTAAGTACCACCTGACATTTGACACATGACATTTGACTTAAAATTCAAAGTCAATTGTCAACGGTCAACTGTCAAAAGTTAAAATTTTATTCTGATAAAATTTATGTACAACGCCATTGCAGCCAACAAACGCCGGACCTGGATATTGATGCTTCTTTTTGTCGGCTTCTTTTTGGGGCTTGGCTATGTTTACGGCCGGGCAACCATGGAAGGACAGGAAGGCGGCGTGAGCGGTCTCACGATTTTCGGGGTCGTGGCGATTGTTTACGCGCTTATCAGTTATTACGGCAGCGGCAAACTGACGTTAGCGCTTGCTCACGCGAAAGAAGCGAACCGACAGGAATTTTTTCATCTTTACAACGCGGTTGAGAACCTCTCGATCGCGTCCGGTCTTCCCATGCCGAAGATTTATGTGATTGATGACACGGCGCCCAACGCGTTTGCCACAGGGCGCGATCCAAAACACGCGGTTGTGGCCGTCACCACGGGACTTCTGACCAAACTCGACAAATCCGAGTTAGAAGGAGTGATCGCTCATGAACTCTCCCATATCCAAAATTATGATATCCGTCTCCAATCTATTGTGGTGGCGCTGATCGGACTCATCGCGCTCCTTTCCGATATTTTTCTGCGTAATTTTCTTTGGGGACGCCGTCGGAGCGATAATGATCGAGGCAACGGAGCTTTCGTCCTCATTGGCATCGCGCTGGCTATTTTGAGTCCTATTATCGCTAAACTGATCGGTCTGGCGGTTTCCCGGCAACGTGAATTTTTGGCAGACGCCAGCGGCGCCATGCTCACCCGATATCCTGAAGGATTAGCCCAGGCCCTTCAAAAAATTTCCGCGGATCAGGAGCCTTTGGAGGTCGCGAATCAAGCTACCGCCCATTTATACTTCGCGAATCCGTTTAAGGACCAGCATGGAATGAAATGGCTCCATCGCCTTTTTAATACTCATCCGCCTGTGGAAGATCGTATCAAACGGCTTCAGGCCATTAATATTTAATATCCGCTGAATGAAGGCGAAGATCTGGATCATCGTCTTCATTCCGTTTACTTTATGACTCCCGCACTCCTTCGCTTAAAAGTCGCCCGGATTTTATTGGATGCCTTTTTGATCTTAGCCGCTTTTCTTTTAGCTTACTTCCTGCGCGTCGGTTTCATCTTCTCAACGAATTTTCCCTTTCAATCCTACGCGATTATCGCTCTTTTTACGACACCCCTCACGCTTATTTTCATGTTTTTCGCGCGGGCCTATAAAATAAATCAGCCGGTGCTCAGTTTGCGCTATTTTCAACGAATCGCGTTTGTGGCCATTGAACACGTGGCAACATTCATGGTTCTTTATTATTTCACTTTTAAGATTTTTTTTTCGCGTCTGATGCTGATTTATCTTTACGCGCTCACGACCGCCTTTCTTTATCTTGGAGCGCTGATTTTCCGAAAAATTCTTCAGTCCATGAACCAACGCGGTATCGGCGTGATCCGTATCCTTATTATCGGCACGAATCGACCCGCGCAGGAGCTTGTGCGCTTATTGATCGAAACTAAATCCTGCCTCAGGCCCGTTGCCATCCTGGATGTGTTCGGCGGCGCGGATAAAGAGTTCCATGGCGTTCCCGTCGTCGGAAAATTGGATAAATTCGAACAAACGGTTCAGGACTTTCATATTGATCAGATTCTGCAGGCGGATCACTTGGAGCAAAGCCTTAATCTTATCAACTATGCCCTTCAGCATAATCTGAATTATTTAATGCCGCCTGAACTGCTGGGCGTTTTCCAGGGACATCAGATCATCGAGGAATGGGAAGGCGCCCCTTTTCTTAAAATTCATTCAAAAAAGAAATGGTGGCAGAAGATTTGGTGAATTTCTAATTCCTAATTTCTAATGTCTAACAAAAAATAAATCTAAAATATAAAAAATAATTTTTAAAATTTTAAATTTTCTGTTGAGAATTATTTGGAAATTAGAAATTACCCCAACGGGGCCCCTTCGAGGGATATTAGAAATTTTTAAGATATGTATTGCATCATCCTTGCCGGCGGGTTCGCGACGCGGCTCTGGCCGCTGACAGAAAATAAAGCTAAGCCTTTGCTTACTCTGGTGGATCGCCCGCTCATTTCCCATATTGTCCAATCCATTCCGCCCGAAATCCCGATTGTTGTTTCCACGAACGCGGTTTTCCGAAACGCGTTTTCGGAATGGCGGAAAGGTTTCCCGAACCATCCGATCGAAATTTTTATTGAAGACTCTTTTTCGAACGAGTCAAAAAAAGGGGCTTTGGGCGCTACCGCGATGGTCATTGAGCGCAAACAGCTTAAAGAAGATCTCCTGCTTTTTGCCGGCGATAATTATTTTGGATTTTCCATGCCGGCCTTTTTTCAATCGTTCTCCAAAAATCCGCTGCTCGCCGCCTATGACATTAAAGACGTGAATAAAGCCAAGCGCTTCGGCGTTGTGGTCACGCGCGATGGGCGCGTGACTGAATTCCAGGAAAAACCCGCACAGCCCAAAAGCACGTTGGTGAGCACCGGATGCTATTTATTCCCCGCGAAAAACTTGCAGGACATTATCATTTATTCCTGTGAAAAAAATGATGATTTAGGCGGCGTTTTTGAGTATTTACTCCGGAAAGGAGAAACGATCAACGCCTTTTCTTTTTCTGACCCGTGGTATGACATTGGCTCGTTTGACGCCTACCTAACGGCTCATTGCGAACTTTTGCATGGAGAAAATAAGGTGGCGCCTCAGGCGATTGTCCAGCGCAGCGACCTCAAAGGCGGCGTTTCGATCGCTGACGGCGCGCATGTTGAGCGGTGCACTTTGGAGAATGTCATGATCCTCAGCGGTTCTATCGTAGAAAATTGCGTGATCCGCAATTCAATTATTGACAAACATTGTCACCTCAAGAATCTGGATATTTCCCATAAAATGATCCGTCAGGGAAGTGCGATTGAGAAAAATTTATAATTTGGTTACACTGTTACCGCTGTTTTTAAATTCGTAACTTGATATCTATGACGTTCCGATTTTCCAAAAAACTCCTGGCCATCCTTATTATGGCGATCGTGATGGCTGTGATTGCTCTCCCTCCAAGCGTTAAAACCCGATTGCCCGGCGGTTGCGCTTCAACGACTCCCGATTCGTGCGGTCTTTTCCAGTCCATCGTGCAGTGGATTAAAAATGAAAAAGTTCATCTGGGCCTTGATCTTCAGGGCGGCACACAGCTTGATTATCGTATTGATCTGACCCGTGCCAATGAAAAAAATAAGAGCGCTGATGCCAGCGAACGCGTCAATATCAGTCAGCTGACGGAGGGGGTGCTGAACACGCTTGATCGCCGCGTGAATAATTTAGGCGTTTCAGAGCCGCAAATCTACCTTTCAAATATGGGAGACGAACGGCACATCATTGTTGAACTGGCCGGTATTAAGGACATTGAAGAGGCAAAGCGCGTTGTAGGCAAAACCATTCAACTGGAATTCAAGGAGCCGAAAGAGTCGTTGGATACTAATGAGAAACAAAAAATCGAGCAAAGCGCTAACGCTATTTTAAGTCAGGTTCTCGCCAAAAATGCTGATTTTAAAAAAATCGGCGAAAGCGTCGAGACCAGTGACAAGAAAATCCAATACCGACCCGATCAAAAGGAATTTTTAGATTCACTGCCGGCTCATTTCCAAAAAATTCTCCCTTCTTTGAAGGTAGGGCAAGTGTATTCCAAAGTTCTTGAAGGATCCGATGGCTATACGCTGAGCGCAGGTGGAAAAGTTACCGAAACCAAAGGACTTTATATCGTAAAATTCGTGAATAAACAAAATGTGGATCACGAGACGACACAGCCTGGCGAGGATTTTCTGAATGTCGCGAAAGAACTCACCAAAGACGCGCCGATTGAATTAACTGAAAAAATCAAATCAGACTTTGCGCCTGCCGAAGCTTCGGCCATCTGGGCCGTGGCGGAAGGCAAGGTGACGCCTATTGTGACGACGGATAAGGAAGTTGAGGTTTTCAAACTCATTAAGAAAAATAAGCCGGAAAAACAAGTGAAAGCCAGCCATATTCTGATCAGCTACGCTGGCGCCGAACGGGCGGACAAAGAAGTAACGCGCAGCTACAGCGCCGCCAAAAAACTCGCTCGGTCGCTGCATGATCAAGTCGTGAAAGATCCTTCAAAATTCGGGGAGATCGCCCAAAAAAACTCGGATGGCCCTTCAGGCCCTCAAGGCGGCGATATCGGCTATTTCTCGCAAGGCCAAATGACAAAAAATTTTGAAAAGGCCGCGTTCCGCATGAAGGTCGGCGAGATCTCCGACGTGGTAGAGACAGAATTCGGCTTTCATGTCATTCAGGTGGCTGACATCAAAGATCCCAGGGAGGAAACCGTGAATGTCCAAAAGATGACGATCGCGAAGACGGTTGCCGACGCGCAAAAGTCGCTTGAAAAAGCTCTCGCACGAACGGAGGATAAAAAAATCACTAAAAAAGAAGATCAATTCACCACTCAGGCGATATTTTTCGACATCTCGCCGGATCCCTGGAAACTCACTGGATTGGATGGCTCTCATTTTAAATCCGCTTCCGTCACCTATGATGAGTTGGGCGCTCCGATTGTCGCGATTCAGTTTGATAAGGAGGGAGGCGAACTCTTCGCGGATCTGACCGGACGCCTGACCGGAAAACAAATGGCGATTTTTGTTGGCGGCGAGCTTATTTCCGCGCCGCGCGTGAATGATAAGATTATCGGAGGGAGCGCGGTGATCACGGGTAATTTTGATTTAAAATCAGCGCTCGCCCTGGCTAACGATTTAAACACGGGAGCGATCGAAGCGCCGATCCTGCTGGCGGGACAACGCACTATCAGCGCGACTTTGGGCGACTCCGCTTTACAAGTATCTTTATTCGCGGGGGTTGTCGGTTTCATTCTCCTGGCGATTTTCATGATCGTTTATTATCGTTTCCTGGGGCTCATCGCGGTTCTGGCTTTAACCGTCTACACGATCATCATCCTCTTCCTGCTTTCGGTCGCGCCGCTTGTGATGACACTGGCAGGGATCGCTGGCATCATTCTTTCTATCGGCATGGCCGTGGACGCGAATATCCTGATTTTCGAGCGTACGCGTGAGGAATTGAACGACGGCAAAAATTTCATCGCGGCGCTTGCCGCGGGTTTTGATCGGGCGTGGAGCTCCATCCGCGATTCGAACGTCTCTTCGCTTATCACGTGCGCCATCCTGTGGTTCTTCGGCAATTCCATCATCCGCGGATTCGCTTTGATGCTGGCCATCGGTATTTTAATTTCTATGTTTTCGGCGATCACGGTGACGCGCACCTTCTTGAATTCCACTGTGGGGACTTGGATCAGCCGTAGTCATTTCCTGATGGGAACGAAGAAACTCAAAATTTTAAACCAATGATCGACCTCTTCGTCGACGGCGGGGCGCGCGGGAATCCGGGGCTAGGAGGCGGTGGGTTCGTCGTTTTCCGTGACGGAAAAATCGTTTTGAAAGGCGAGCGATTCTTCGGTAAAGTCACCAATAATCAGGCCGAATATCAAGCGCTCATCCACGCTCTGAAACAAGTGAAAGAGAAAATCGGCACGCCGGAAATCCGCTGTTTCATGGACAGCCAGCTCGTTGTGGAACAACTGAACGGACGGTATAAGGTCAAAAGCCCGAACGTGAAGCCGCTCTTTCTGGAGGTTCAACAATTGATTGGTCAATTCGGAAGCTTCACGGTCAGTCACGTCCCGCGTGAGGAGAACGCGCTTGCGGATGCGCTTGCGAATGAGGCGATGTATGGGGGTGAGCCGCTATAGCGGCCGATGCTTCAAGCCGATGCTTCAACGAGAAATTGAACCCCACAGGTTCCGGAAGCGAGGCCTCTCCCAAGAGGCGGATCTTTGCGTATCCGATCAGGGTGCGCCTCCATGAGCACGCGCAGGACTCCGCCCCTTGCCGTCCATACGGTTCTCTCATTTCCTTTGGCTAAAAAAATCAAAGGGACTTCGGGGAGCGTTTCGCCTTTTTTTGAATGGTTTTGCGGATATGCCTCTCTTATGTGCAGATCATTAAAACTAGACAAATTACTAAGCTTTATTCCATGCCTTTCTTCTATGGCGATCTCGACTTCTCCCAGTCGATGCGGACCTGCAATCATTCCGGGGGCAAGAATATCAATTGAGGGCGACCGGTCTTCAATGTATTCAATGCCTTCTTTGTCGCGACCGCTAATCAGCAGGTCTTGATCATCCCCCGCCCTTCTTAGATGTAAAACAATCCTCTGACACCCAAGTCTTTCTGTTTCGTTCAAAGGAATCACTTCCGTCACCGCTCTTCCCTGCTCTCCTTTCAGACGAGCTGCAAATTGTTCTGAAACCCATTTTCTGGCATGGTATACACTGTGTTCCAACTGTTCGCGAGCAGAAGGATGCAGGGAGGTCAAAATCCCTTTCAATGTCTCGACGGCCAGATTCTCGTATTGTTGCGGGGAAGGACGGATCATAAAGTTTTAAAATTATCTCTGGATTAAAAACCGGCACACGTAAACGCCACTTTTTAAAACTGCCTCAATCTTCTGCCGTGGCCCCTCCGAACCTTTCGCCAATTCGACGAACGCGCGCATGGCCTGATCAGGGCCGTATGCCACCGTCGTTCGTCCGAACGAAAGAAGATTCGGCGGCCTGTCTGGATGCTTTCCTTTTATAACGGATTCCAGAAGGATTCCGCCCGGCGAGAGAACGTGGCATTCTTCAGTTTTGCCCGCGTCAATATCAAAATCAGCAATTCCGTACTCCCCCGGTGCGTCGAGCATGTCCGGAGCCACGATACCGATCGTCGGGTCTTTCCATTCGCCCGGCAACCTCAGAGGGTTCCCCTGCGCCCTGGCCATTACGGACATACTCTGGAGGCCGTATCCTTTTTCATTCCAGGCATTCAACTCTAAATGCACCGCAGATCTTGTGTGATCAGCCAAATGAATTTCCCTAAAACGTCGGATCAGCCACTGCCGGACACTCGACAAATTAGCCAGCTGATTTAAAACTGCCGCGGCACTGGGGTGCAATAACATTTTCATTTCCTGCCTATTCAGCAGATTGTCTGCCATCTTTTCATCAGACGTCTTTGACATAAAACAAATTTTAAAAAATCTAGTTTTTAATAATACCAATTTTTTAAAATTTGTCAAATGATCGGCTTCGGAACCACTATTCGAGTCCCCGAAGGGGCCATATTGAAGCCGCTATCCGTTCTAGACGTGCTTTTCGATCGCCTTTTTGAGTTGTTCCTTGCTGTGCACGCCGACCATTTCTTCGGCCAGTTCTCCGTTTTTGAAGATTTTGAGCGCGGGAATGCTCATGATGCCATATTGAATAGCGAGATCGCTTTCGTCATCGACGTTGACTTTGCAGACCTTCACCTGAGCGCCCATTTCTTTTGAAAATTCGTCGAGGATGGGGCCCTGCATTTTACAGGGGCCGCACCACGGGGCCCAGAAATCAACGATAACGGGAGTGTTTTTAACGTCGAGCACATCCTTTTTAAAGGTGGCGCCGGTTGTATCTTGAGCGAAAGACATAAGAAAAATTTATAGGATAAATTTTTAGTGACGAGTGACAAGTGACGAGAAAAAACTTGTAACTCGTCACTGTTAGCTCGTCTCTCGTCACTTATTATTCATAATCGCCCAATCAGTATAAAAGCGCCCGAAAAAAAGGCAACTAAAAAGCCCTCCCGAGTACTCTGGAGGGCTTTTTGAAATCGGATTAAAAAAACCACGATTTATCGGACAGCGTCCTTGAGAGACTTGCCAGCTTTGAAAGCGGGAATGTTCATGGCCGGGATCTTGATCTTCTGTCCAGGGTTGCGTGGGTTCACGCCTGTTCTAGCAGCGCGATGGCTTACGCGGAAAGTACCGAAACCAGTGATGGTAACGTTCTTTCCTTTCTTGAGAGATTGAGTGACTGCACCCAATAGAGCCTCAAGAGCTTCTCCGGCTGTCTTTTTGGTGACACCGGCGGCGGCGGCGATAGCCGCAACGAGATCTTGCTTCGTCATAGTGATAATGATTAAAAATTAAACTAACGGCAGTATAATCACGAATAAATGGCCTTGCAAGACTTTCTTGTCTTTCTTAAGCGAAAAAGTCGACTGTCTAATTTTTTTATACAGTTTTTAAACCGTTTTAAAGCCATTAGCTCCTGATTTGACTTTTTTTTGGTTTTAAAATGTAACATCACTTAAAAATAACTTAGAACGGCTTATAAAAAACATTTTTGAATATTATTCTGAAACCTTGAAGGATTGACTTTTATTTTTGAATCGATAAGGTTTTACTTGCGGCGATTCAAAATTTAAAAAAAATATGAGCAGTAATTTGATCATTGTCGAGTCTCCGGCGAAAGCCAAGACTCTCAAAAAATTTTTAGGAACTAAATATACGATCCGCGCTTCCATGGGTCATATTCGTGATCTTCCCAAAAAAACCTTAGGCGTGGACGTTGATCGCCATTACAAACCTGAATACGAAATCAGCCCTGATAAGAAGAAAGTTGTGCGTGAGCTTACAAGCCTTTTGAAACTGGACACCACTGTCTGGCTCGCAACGGATGAGGATCGCGAAGGGGAAAGCATCGCGTGGCATTTGGCTATCGCGCTCAAACTTAAAAAAGGGCATACCAAACGTATCGCGTTTCATGAAATTACTAAAAATGCCGTGCTGAAGGCATTGGAAAATCCCCGCGAGATCGATCTTCATTTGGTGGACGCTCAACAGGCACGACGTATTTTGGATCGATTGGTCGGATACAAGCTCTCCCCTTTGCTCTGGAAAAAAATTCGCGCGGGGTTGAGCGCGGGCCGCGTGCAAAGCGTGGCGGTGCGGCTTGTGGCGGAACGCGAACGGGAGATTGAAGCGTTCAAGCCCGAGGAATACTGGAAAATCGAAGCGGATCTTGAATCAAAAAAAGGAGTGCTGACCGCGGAACTGGTTGAAAAAATAAACATTTCAAATGGGGATGAGTCAAAAAAGGTCGTGGAAGACCTGAAGAAATCAGATTTCAAAGTCGCGGGTATTGAACGAAGGGAATCCAAGCGCGAGCCCGCGCCTCCTTTCATCACGAGCACGCTTCAGCAAGAAGCGTCACGCAAATTGGGATATTCGGTCAAACAAACCATGGTGATCGCCCAACAGCTTTACGAAGGCGTCGAACATGGCACTGAACATTCGGGTCTTATTACCTATATGAGAACGGATTCTTATAATCTTTCCCAGGAGGCGTTGCATCAGGCCCCTAAAATCATTGCCGCGATGTTTGGCAAAGAGTATGTCCTTTCTTCGCCCCGTGTTTTTACAAAAAAGGCGCGCGGCGCGCAGGAAGCTCACGAAGCGATTCGCCCAACGGATCTTTCCAAGACGCCGGAAAAGCTTAAAAAACATTTGGATTCTTCTCAATACAAATTGTATAAACTGATCTGGGAACGAACGATCGCTTCCCAGATGCCTGCGGCCCTTTTGGATCAAGCGACGATTTCGATCCAGGCAGGTGATTATCTCCTGGCGGCCAAAGGACAAACCATTCGGTTCGCCGGATTCATGCGCGCCTATGTTGAAGGAGCGGATCATCCTGACGAAGCTTTGGCTCATCAGGAAAAAATCCTGCCGGACGTTCAGGAAGGAGAAACACTCAAAACTCTTGAAGTACGGAGCGAACAAAAATTTACCCAGCCGCCTCCACGCTATACCGAGGCCTCCCTGGTCAAAAAATTGGAAGCCGAAGGCATTGGCCGTCCTTCCACTTACGCGCCCACCATTTCAACGATCATGCAGCGCGGCTATATTGAAAAGAAGGTCGACAAAAAATTGTACCCCTGCGAAATAGGGCTCATCGTGAATGATTTTCTCGTTTCCTATTTCAAGGATATCGTGGACTATCAGTTCACGGCGCACATGGAGAATAAATTGGATGACGTGGCTGAAGGTGTTGTGAAATGGGTTCCTGTGATTGACGCTTTTTATCAGCCCTTTATTAAAAATTTGGAAACAATCGGAAAAACCATCAGCAAAGAAGACGTTATTCATGAAACGACGGACGAAGTGTGCGGCGAGTGCGGCGCGCCCATGAAAGTAAAGTTTGGGCGGAATGGAAAATTTCTTAGTTGTTCGAAGTATCCTGAATGCAAAAACGCCAAGCCTATGAAAGCGGATGAAGCGCGTCAGGAGGCGTTGGAAAAAGAATACGCGAACATGAAATGTGAAAAATGCGGTTCGCTCATGGTGGTTAAAAATGGACGTTTCGGAGAATTTCTGGCCTGTTCCGGCTATCCGAAGTGCAAGAATACGAAGCCTCTGGCGCACACGCTGGGAATCCCATGTCCGGAGTGCGGTAAAGATCTTACGGAAAAACGGACGAAACGCGGCAAGATTTTTTATGGCTGCAGCGCCTATCCTCAGTGCAAATTCGCCACGTGGCATAAGCCCATCAAAACCCCCTGCAGTGTTTGCGGCGGATTGCAGACTGAGTTTAAAAAAGATACACTCAAGTGTGAAAAATGTTCCAAGGAAACGACGACGAATGCCTGATTCTTCTCGGTTGTCATCCTGAAACCCCAAAGGGGTCCATTATGGACAAGTTCAGGATGACAAAATGCTTATGACCCAAAAAGTAAAATCCAAACTTATAAAAGCTCCTTCTAAGTCTAAAAAACAAACGGCTGCCCTTAGACAATGGATATTGACTTTGAGCGGAAGCGTTTTGTGCCTCGCGATTATCGCAACGGCCTTTTTTTTCCTGTTCCATTCCCGCCGTTCTTCAGCCGCGGCCTATCTGCCCGCTCAGGAGACCTTGGGCTATCTTGAAATCAGCGGCCAGTCAGCGCCTGCGGCGCTGCAGCCTTTTCTGAAAGGACATGATTGGATTGACCTTTTCGCGCCGTTTTTTACCTCATTCCTGGATCAGGCGGATCTCAACCAGTTTTTCTATGAGGGAGGCGCCGTTGCCTTTATAAAAATAGAAGATCGCGTCTCTCCTGTCGTGCTTCTGCCTGTGCGCAATCGAGAAGCCATCGATCTGTATTTCAAACAATCGAATACGCTCTCTTCGGTAACCGTAGGTCCCTATCTCGCTATTGCCAAAGATGCCAAAGCGCTAGAGACGGTATTAACTCCTGTCAGCGGAAGCCTTAAAGAAGAATCTCTTTTTGAAAAATCAAGTTCGCAACTCCCCCGAAAACCCTGGATCCGTGGATATTTAAAAAGTTCCTCGTTTGATTCCTTGCTGAGTTTCGCGATCAATAAAACTTTTAAAGATCTTTCCGGCCCGCTGGAAAAAATCATCGATCATGTCTCCTTTACGATCCAACAAGATCAACAAGGACTGAAATTCAATACCTATTCCGCGTTTCGTCCCGAGATTCTGGAAGCTCAAGAGGATGATACGATTTCTTTCCCTGCCTCCTCTTATAAATTGACTGAATTTTTAAGCGCTGAAAATCTTTTAACTTATATCGGCGGAGCGAACTTAGATCAGGAATGGCAAAATACGCTCCAAACCCTGCAGAATATCAATCCGTCGTACGCTATCATTTTTGAGGGCTTGCTTGGCGCTCAGGTGAAGCGACTCTTTGGGGATGCCGTGCACCTTAGAAATGACCTGTATCCCCTCTTTGACGGAGAATACGCGTTAGGAATCAGCGCGCCTAAGAATAGCACGTTCGATCCTGCCCCTTTACAGGTTCAATTGGTTTTAGCACACACGGATCGCGCTTTTGCGGAAACCAAGATGAAAAAAATGATCGATGGCTTTCGTGGCGTGGGCGCCCAATTTGTGCCCCGTTTGGAAATACATGATCTGCCGGATGGCACTCAAACAAAAATTCTGGTCGCGGATCCGAATCGAATGAAAGAACGCAATGAAAACTATAAAGGCTTTCCTGTCGCTTGCATTGAAATCACGGATAGTGTTTATGGTTTCTGCTACAGCGTTATGGAAAAGGCCGTGGTGATGTCGAATACCTTCGCAGGGGTTCAGCAATCGATTGACCTTTCGTTGCAACCCCGTTTCGTTTTGTCACAGCATCAACCGTTCCGTAAAGGCCTCAGCCGTTTGGCCCAAGTGAATGATCAAATGACTTTTTTAAATCTTGAAGGGCTTAAATCCTTAGGCTTCCCCTGGCTAGCTCCGTTCTCGTCGACCACATGGGTAAAACAATTTTTCCGTGACGGCATGAGCGCCGAAGGGTATCTTCTGCTAAAATAATACTATTAAAATAAATTCTTTTCACTGTCAACTAGAAACCTATTGACGCTTTTTTTAGTTTTGTTAAACTCTTTTAGCACTCACTTATTTTAAGTGCTAACTAAGTTTTACTTCTTAATTTTAAGATCTTATGAAGATCACTCCTCTGAACGGTTACGCGGTCATCAAGCCTATGAAGGCTGAAGAGGTGACCAAAAGCGGAATCGTTATTCCTGACACCGCCAGCAAAGAAAAGCCTCAAGAAGGCGAAGTGATGGCGGTTGCCAAAACCAACATCAATAGCAACGGCACCCAGCTTCCCATTGAGGTAAAAGTGGGCGACCGCGTCCTTTACGGCCGTTATTCCGGCGACGACGTTAAACTCGACGGCGATGAATACAAGCTCATTGAGCTGACGTCGATACGGGCGATTATTAAATAGTGACAAGTTACGAGAGACGAGAAATTGACTCGTCACTGGTCACTCGTCACTAAAAATTTATCCTATAAATTTTATTCAAATGGCTAAACAAATTTTACACGGCGATGACGCGCGCCAGAAACTTCTTTCCGGCATCCGCAAACTGAGTGACGCGGTTCGCGTCACGATGGGTCCCAAGGGACGCAACGCGCTTTTGGACAAAAAATACGGCGCTCCCACCATCACGAATGATGGCGTGAGTATCGCCAAAGAGATCGAGCTCGAAGACCCGTATGAGAATATGGGCGCTCAGCTCGTGAAAGAGGTCGCCACCAAGACGAATGATGTGGCTGGGGATGGCACCACCACGGCCACGGTCTTGGCCGAGGCCATGATCCGCGAAGGAATCCGCAACGTGACCGCCGGCGCGAATCCAATGGCGATCAAAATCGGCATTGAGAAAGCGGTCGAAGCGATCGTTGGTGAGCTTGATAAGAATAAGGAAGAAGTGACCACGAAAGAAAAAATAGCCCAGGTCGCCACGATTTCCGCACAAAGCCCCGAGGTCGGCGCTTTAATCGCGGAAGTGATGGATATGGTCGGCAAGGATGGCGTGATTACGGTTGAAGAAGGACAGACCATGGGGCTCGCTAAGGAATTAGTGGAAGGAATGCAGTTCGACAATGGCTATATTTCGCCCTACATGGTCACGGATCCCGCCCGCATGGAGGCGATTTATGAAGACGCTTCGATCCTCATTACGGACCGCAAGATCGCGAGCATTCATGACATTTTGCCCTTACTCGAGAGTATGGCCAAGACCGGCCGCAAGAACCTTGTGATTATTGCGGAAGATA
Source organism: Candidatus Peregrinibacteria bacterium (assembly GCA_016220165.1). Classification (GTDB taxonomy): domain Bacteria; phylum Patescibacteriota; class Gracilibacteria; order UM-FILTER-43-11; family JACRIE01; genus JACRIE01. The sequence continues at coordinate 1,110 of JACRIE010000010.1, read as the reverse complement.
TTGAAGGTGAAGCTTTAGCCACGCTTGTGGTCAACAAACTCCGCGGCACGTTCAACACGCTCGCCATCAAAGCCCCCGGCTTTGGCGATCGCCGTAAAGCGATGTTACAGGACATCGCGATCGTGACGGGCGGACGCGTGATCTCGGAGGAAGTCGGCCTGAAACTGGAGAATGCCAGCCTCGAGGATCTGGGTCATGCCCGCAAGGTCGTTTCCAGCAAGGAAAACACCACGATTGTTGAAGGTAAAGGCACCAAAAAAGCCATCGAGGAGCGCATCAAACACATCAAGGCTGAAATCGAGGCCACGGATTCCGATTTCGACCGCGAAAAACTTCAGGAACGGCTGGCGAAACTCTCCGGCGGCGTTGCCATCATCAAAGTTGGCGCGGCCACGGAAGTGGAATTGAAGGAAAAAAAACATCGCATTGAGGACGCCTTGTCCGCGACGCGCGCGGCTGTGGAAGAAGGCGTGGTTGCCGGCGGCGGCACGGCCCTGGTTCAGGCTTCCAAAGTGCTTGAGAAGCTGAATCCCAAGAATCCCGACGAGAAAGTGGGCGTGGACATCGTGTTCCGCGCGCTGGAATATCCCATCCGCCAAATCGTGAGCAACGCGGGCATGGAAGGTTCCGTTGTCGCGATCGCGGTGAAAAGCGGCAAAAAGAACCATGGCTATAACGCCGAAACCATGGAATACGCGGACATGATGGCGGCCGGAATTATCGACCCCAAGAAAGTAACGCGCTCGGCGCTGCAAAACGCCGCGTCCGTCGCTGCCATGTTCCTCACCACGGAAACGGCTATCGCTGAACTGCCCGAAAAGAAGAGCTGTTGCAGCGGAGGCGGAGGCGGCATGCCGAGTGGCATGGGAGGGATGGGGGGAATGGGAGGAATGGATATGTAAACAGAAGAAAGCCCCCCGCCGCGGCGGGGGGCTTTTGAAATCTAATACCTTAATTATGTTGAATCTATCGGCATAAAGGTAAAATTTGCGGGCTGGCTTTAAGAATTCTCCAAAAGATAGTTCATCATTTTTCTTTTCCTGTCCCATTTCAGGCCGCGATGTACGCTGAGCTTCGCTTTCCAGTGGGCGAATGAGCCGTCGCAGCTAT
>JACRIE010000006.1 GCA_016220165.1 Candidatus Peregrinibacteria bacterium | reverse complement strand
GCCGCCGACGGTCTCGTCGTTAGTCACAGGAGCAAGGTGTAAATATTTCTGATTACCAGAAAGTACACCGCCGGGGTCACCAATGCGGACACTCCCGCCATAGAGATCCTGCGCCACTTTGGCGAAGGGCACGGAGTTGAGGCGTTGGCGCGGCGTGAGCGATTCAAAAGAACCACCACAAGTTGTCGCCACCTGAATATCCAAATAGGCATCACTATAATCATAAAAATTGAATGTTCCCCAAACGTCGGCGGAACCAATGTCGTTGTTAAATACACCGTTTGATACGACCGTAGAGCTGCCGGTCGGCGCCGCCGCCGGCCAGCGCTGCGTGCCACCGGAATCATAAATAGAAAATTTAAAACAAAATGTGCCAGTTTTGGGATTGCCATTCTGATCAGTCAATCGTCCCTGGTACGATAAATAGTTGGCGACGCCGGCCGCCGCATTAGCATTTTCCGAAAATATCATTGGCCCCGCCAAAGATACGATGAACAATGTGGAAAGGATGAGCTCCCCAATCTTAAATAAAATGGCTCCAAACCAATTTCGACTTCTAGCGTTTAATTTAACCCCGTCTAAAGTAAATGACATTTATTATTTCTTATCTTTATCTTTCTCGTCCTTCAATACCCCAACAATCCCACCCTCCCCGCCGAACATCGTCCCATTAAAAAGTTTTCCAGCAATCATAACTGTATTATCCCCCACAATCAACAATTTTTGAACCTCCGAACGACGGAACTTGATCTCCAACTTTTTAATGCCGTGATCGGTCTCAATCTTGGCGGAAAGCGGTAAGGCAAACACCGCGTCATTTAATTTTACGGTGTTTACATCGATATTTTTAACATCGTAATTTAACGGCAATACAACCTCCGCCTCTATGTAGCTCCCCTGGCTCTTGAGATTTAATGTTTTGGGCTCGACATTCACAATAGCGTTTAGGTAATAGTCGGCGGCCTTCGTACATCCACCAGCCAAACGAATGGTGAATACATTAACGCCGCCAGCCTGCGTATCACCGGCGTTATCTTGGACGGTCGCATTAGAACACTCTGCGGCCGCGTAAGAAATGCCAGTATGAAATGCTCCCGCGCCATTGCCTTGAACTACCACTTTGTAATCGCCGGGGATCGGATTCATGATCGCCGCGATCTCCATGTCATCGTGGCCGCTATATATACCCTCCGGAACTTCGTAAACTTCAGACTGCGTATTGGCATCGAAGCCAAGCCGCCTGCCCCGCGGATCGGTGATTAGTAGGTCGGCGGGTGAGGCTAAAGATACCGCCAAAACTGAAGACGGCGATCTTGGCGTGTAGATTGGTGTTGTGGTTGCGCCACCACCCAAAAACTCAGACACCTCACTGAAAAAACCGTTTGGCAAATTAGTATGTTCGAGTAGCGGGTCGGTCGCAACACCTGTCTTGGTCATAAAAGGTGCATTAATTTCTGTGATCCAAGCGCTTTTTTGCGACAGCACCGTTCCGTCGCCTAGCAAACTCTTTGTTTCTCCGGAAAATATCGGCTCACCGTCGGGATATGGTAGCCACGAGGTGCCGAGCGGATTAATTAACGCAGGATAAACAACCGAGATCTGCTCTAATGTCTGATAACCCTCTCCGGCAAAAACTTTTGCCGTTACAGGACTAGTAAGTTTGTCGACATTAGTAACATTTAACCCCTGAAGAAAGTTATTTTGCCACACCATACCAGGGGCGGGCATGAAATTGCCAAACATATCTTTCAAATAATCGAATGTCGGCAGTAACTGCTGCACCGATGGAAAAAAACTATGGACATAATTGGTCGCGATCGTAGCACCGACGAATCTCTGTCCGGCATTGAATACTCTGCTGACTATCGCTTTTTCAATGACACCGCCGAGATTGCCGAAAAGTCCGCGCGTGAGATCCCCGCCCTCCCAAACATCGTATGCTTCCGGCGAGCCGTGATTCGGCGTGCCCACCATGGCGAGCTTATCGACATCGTTTCTATACAGTGCGGCGTTCTGTATATATGAGCGAACGGCAAGACCACCCATACTGTGCGCTACGATGTTCACTTTATCAGTACCGGCAATTTGTTTAGCTTGATCGATGCAGGGGATCAAATAATCCTTGGTGATATCCTCGTTCTTTAGGCGCCAGTCATAAGAACATTTAACCACCTTGAATCCCTGCGCGGGTAAAATGTTTTTCATGAACTCCCATGTGTGCGGGAGATAGCCAAGCGCATCGAGCTGCTTAAAAAACTGCGATTGTGATTCCTCGGTGAGTGAAAGGGAGTTTTGGTTCAGTGGATTGGGATTAACAAACGGCTCAAAGAAATTGTTAGTCCAAGAGCCGAGGATACCGGGGAGGAGGATAATAGGACTTGGAATTTGAGAATATTTTGCTACGAATAAATCTGAACTGTCATTATAGCCTCCAAAATAAAGATTCCCGAAATTATCTATATGAAACCCGGCAATAAAACCAGGAGCACCAACAATCCATAAATTATTACCATTGGAATCATATTTTGTCACCGTCCCAAAAGTCGCAACATCAATATTGTCCTGCCTATCAATAAAAATATCAAAACCACCACTCGACCCCACCCATATCTGCTCACCATTTTGATTATATTTAATAATATGTGAACCAACTACATAAACATTACCAATATTATCTACGGCAAGATTATTCGCTCGTTCATCTCCACCATTATCATATCTGGCAACCCAAAGCTGATTACCATTAAAATCATATTTTACTGTTGCAATATCATAAATGACACCGGACCCGGCACTGGCTCCGGTTACATAAATATTGCCAACATCGTCAACTGTCAACGAATTAGCATAATCTAGACTGCCACCATCATACAATGCCCGCCACATCTCATTACCATCCGAATTAAATTTAATGGTCAAATAATCATGAGTGACTCCGTTGAAAGTACTAACAGCAACTACGATATTACCATCTCCATCAAATACAATTGGTCTCAAAGAATGAGTTGTATGAATATCGGCATAAACTGCTCGACTAGCAAATTTTGCACTCCACAACTGATTGCCGGCGGGATCATATTTTACTAAGTAATAAACACCGTTGCCATGATTCATGGCTAACATATAAACATTCTCAGCAGAATCCACAACTACAGCTCTTGCAACCGTGGCTTCGTCATGTTGTTTATTCCACAACTCATTACCACTAGAATCATATTTAACAATAACCGCTACTCCTCTTTTATCATACCCAGCCGCATAAATATTGCCCGAATCATCTGTGACAATGGCTCTAAATTGTCCGTAACCTGTGCCATAGCTTACACTCCACAACCTATTACTGCTCTTATTAAATTTTACTACCGTATCTCTACCAGCACTCTCACCGGCAATGTAAGAATTTCCATCTTTATCAACCGTGAAGGCAAATGCGTAATCACCACTGCCACCATCATAGGTACTTTGCCAAGCTAAACTCGGTGGATTTTCTGCCATGGCAACAGATGGGAGGGCGGTGAAAAGGACAGAAAGCACGAACTCCGCCGCGCCAAAAAGCAGGAGCGAAATGAACGCCCCGCGTTTGCGATTTATTTTTACGCCGTCTTCGGTAAAGGACATATTTTTTTATTGTCCCCCGCCCTCCTGTTGACAACTCACGCTAAAACACCCCAAGGTCGGACTTCGGGGTGTTTTTTCATTTTTTGGCATCTTTGAGGAGCGCCGAAATTTGTTTTTTGAGTTTGGGGATATCCTTCTCCACAATTTTCCAAACTACAAAAATCTCAACACCAAAATAGTCGTGAATTAGAATATCGCGCGTTCCGGCAATTTTCTTCCAAAGAATTTCCGGATATTTGTCCTTAAAATGATCCGACAGATTTTTTACAGCTTCGCCGATGATCTCCAGCCTCCTTACCACAGCATCCTGTATGGTGATATTTTTGGAAAATTCGTCTTGACTTAAATTCTTCGTATTCCTTTCTATCTCGCCAATACATTCCAAAATATGTTTTAGAAAGATGTTAGGATCTTTTTTCATAAATTATTTTTTGCTCACTCAAAATAATATCTCTCAAAAGGTGGTGGATGCCGCCATATGTCAAAACATCAACCTTTTTGCCGAGCTTGTCCTCCAATTCCAATTTCAAGCCAACAAGGTCAAATAACGACTTGTCTTTTGTCAGGTTGACCAAGAGATCAACATCGCTGTTCTTTTTCATCTCGCCGCGGGCGGCCGAACCGAAAAGCGCCGCCTTGGTCACCCCCTGGCGTTTTAAGATTGGCAATATTTTTCTTTTGATCTCCGCGACGGTCATAACTATATCTTACCGCCCATAGCGGAATTTTTCCATCGTGGCGGTGGAGTCGTCGTAGCACTTGATGAAGGCGCTTTGCAGTTCGGTGGCGGCGGGCAGGTGGCCGGTCGGAAAATGATTGTTCAGGTGGACGGCGACTTCCATTGGCGAGACGACTTTGACGAACCAGACCTCCAGACTTTTCTTTTTATCGAGCGTGAACTGGATGCCGACATCGCGCAGATCGGCGCCGCTCGCCGCCTCTTCGTCGAAGTACTCCTCGAAAATGTCCTCGATCGGCACGACGTCGCGCGTCTTGAAAAAAATGTCGTAATTGAAGCCGTAGGCGACGAAGGGTGTCTGCGGGAAGAGATTGCGCAGGGCGTGGATGGCATAGCCGGTAAGCGAGGACTTGTCCGGCTCGGCTTGAGTTTCGTCGTCGATGCGCAGGCGCGGACGCTCACCGCCCGCCTCGAGCGTGATCCGGAGGCCGAGCGCGGGGAGGGTGAGAACCTTCGCACGCAAAACCGGATCGTCCGTGAAGCGCGCCCCCTTCCCCATCGCGCCGCTAAAAAGCTGGGCAAAGGCGGCGTTCTCCGGCTCGACGTACTTCGTACTGTCGAGCAAAAAAGCGATATTCGAATGGTGAAGAGATTTGGAGACGATTGCCATAAAATTATTTTACATTAAGTTTTAATTATTTTTACCTATCCCATCCCCCGTTACCCCGAAGTCGGACTTCGGGGTTGATTATTTTGTATTTTATGGTGCCTGATAATCAAGCCAGTCGTTCATACATTCGCAAAAATCCTTCGCTGTATCGAAATATTCCGGAAAGGCGCTCTTGCTCAAAATGGCGGCTTCCTGCCTATCGCTACCAGCGTGATCGGCATAGCTGGAATATTTATATCCGGCAAGATGCGCCTCCGCCCTACTTTGATCGCGCAATCCATTCTCCTTCCATTTCGGATCGATCAGTTTGATCGGATTAAGATGGATATAGGCGAATAAATATTTTAGATACTCGTCCGTATCCGCATGCTCCGCCCTGAATCTCCCCTCGAAAAGAGCGCCTGTCCGATAATGTCTTTTATTGAAATACAGCGAATAGGCCGTGGACAATTTTTGCAAAAAGGCGCTGACGCCATTTTCTATTTTTTCGTGAAGTAACAAGTGAAAATGATTCGGCATCAAGCAATAGGCACCGATGTCCACGAGTGTCTCGCCGCGGTCGATCTCCCCCAAAGTCCGACTTCGGGGTATTTCTTTAAAGACAACCGGCCTCGTGCCATTACAAAGAAATAGCAATTTTACAAACCTTTCTCTGTCGCGATCATCGATAAAAATACTGCCCTTATTATTGCCGCGATTATATACATGATAAAACTCGTCGATCGAAAATTCTAATTTTCTGTCCATAGCCATATCTTACCCCAGAGTACCCCGAAATCCGACTTCGGGGGTGTGGATAAAAAAGCATTGAAAAATATAGATAAAATTTCCCCGAAGTCGGACTTTGGGGTACTAATTCTTCGGGGGAGCTTCGTGCTATCCAGCAAAACAGGCGGTATTTAAAGAAGAACGGGCCTCCCCGGTTTTACTGAATTTGCAAAGATGCCCATGGGGGGGTGCCAAGATTGGTGGGGGGGGTGCCGGAGTCATAGGTGGTATCACCACAGGTTTTGACGCCGGTTGAGCCGCCAGTCCACTGAGTATGCCCACATACTTTGTTGCGCCAGCGAGAAACGTACTCGCTCGCGGAAATAGAGTCGTTCGCCCAGCTCACCGCCACACTCACTTGTTGGGTCGAAGGATCATTGCTTCCGCCGCTTGTCGTACAGGTCGTAGCGACCCCGCCGGAATCAGTAATGCCGGTTGGCACGCGCGTCGAATCGTCGCGGCAAACATTCTGTACGGTAAAATAACGCGTGAAAGCGATAGTGCTCGTCGTCGCCACCTCGCTCCCGGCAATTAGCGACCATTTGCCGGACGACTGCTCCGGATGATACTGCGTCGTCCCCTCCGCAAGCCCGAAAAGATTTTGCCAATTTTCATCGGAAGCGCCGCGCACCGCCTCAAAAGTTTCGAGCATCAGCCCCGCCGCTAAGTCGCGATCCCCCGCCGTCTTGTTTCCCTTGAGGCCCACGAAGATCATCTGACCGGCGAGCGCCCCCACGATCGCGAACGCCGCTACGGCGACGATGATCTCAACGAGAAGCTGGCCGCGGGAGCAACACCCAACATCTGACAAGCGCCCGGGGCTCGAACATCTAACAATCGGAATTGAAAAATTGACGGATTTTTCTTTACTTTTTTGCATTTCAGTTAAATGTTGCCGATCAAAGTTGTTCAATAAATGTTCCCAACCGCCGTGACGGTCGTCGTGGCGATGCGATTTTCCGACATAATGGCGACGGTGGTGGCGGTCGTAGCGCCGGTAACGCGCGAAAAAATAACAT
>JACRIE010000009.1 GCA_016220165.1 Candidatus Peregrinibacteria bacterium | reverse complement strand
TGCAACATGCCCTATCCGTTCTTAACAACAAATACCGTAAATCTCTTGGCTACCTGAGCGCTATAGAGGTAGCCATGGCTCATGGTATCATTAAAATAAACTCAAAAACTAAAAGTTGCATTTGAGGTCAGAATTTACCATGAAAAGATTGAGTAGTTTATAGCACCTAACTAATCATTTGTCAATACTTTCCACGTCTCCTCGGCGCACCGTTGCCAGGAGTAGCGCTGAAGGATTCCTTTTTGTTTTTGAGGAGTCGGATGAAGGTGAAAATCATGATCTTCACTTTCAGTAATGATTTTTTTTAATTGTTTTTCCAGGGCGTCTGCGTCCGTAGGAACGAAAAAAACAGCCGCGCCTTCAGCCGCTTCGCGCGAGGATGGAATGTCTGAAGCAATGATGGGTAATCCATATTCCATGGCCTCCAGCAAAGGGAAACCAAACCCTTCATAAAGCGACGGAAATACAAAGGCGGCCGCGGCCGCAAAAAGAGCGCTTTTGGTCCGCTCCTCCACATAGTCCAAAAAAATAATGTTCGGAGCGGCTTTCGCGGCCGCGTGAATAGCCTCATGACCCACGCCATCTTTTCCCGCGAGCACGAGTTTGTAATCCTGATGATCCGCCACGAAACGCTTGAACACCTCAATTAAAACCAGCAAATTTTTCTTCGTCTCGATCCGCCCGATCGTGAAGAAATATTTTTTACGGTTGAGCGAGTGCTGTTTCAAAAGTCTTTCTGAGGCGGCCGGATCGATCCCCTTTTTTTGCGGTGTGTGGCCATGGGGAATGACTCTAATTTTTTCCGGAGCGGCCTTAAAAAAAGCGATGAGATCTTCTTGCGTCGCCTGCGAGGGGACAATGAGCGTCGTGGCATGGCTGACTGCGAATTGAGTACTCCACTTTAGATACAGGCGAGACCAAAACCCGTAACTTTCCGGAAAACGGCAAAAGGCCACATCGTGAATCGTGATCACTGATTTCTTCGGAGAAATCAGCGGCAGCACATGCGAAGGGACAAACAAATTATCGATTGTTTTATTCATTAGCGCTTCCCACGAAAGGCGCACATGCGTCCATAACCGAGGGAATGGAATGGTAATCTGGGAAACGGGAAGGTCTATTTTTTTTGGCGCGATGAGGACAATTTCCTGCGCGTGCGTCCGAACAAGCTCGTCAATGAGCTCGTGGGAGTAACGCTCAACTCCGGTTCGCTGCTCCGTATTCCCGTAACGCGAGGCGTCGATATAAATCATGACCAATAAATAATTTACAATTTTTCACTTATCACTATACAATACAGGCGATTATTTTATTATTTATTTTTATGAGCTATCAGTTTGATGATGTGAATGAAACCGTTGCGCCGGCGCCGGCTACTCCGTCGTTTCAGGGGCGGGGCGGGGAACGCTCTTATGCGCAGGAAATTTATTCCAAACAGATCAACGCCAAATTCCGGACCTTTTTCGTGGATCTTAAACAGAGTTCCAATGGAAAATTTTTGAAAATCAGTGAAAAAAGCCACGGCCGCAAAAACACGATCATGATGGACGCGGAAGACGTACCCGCCATTATGGCGGCGATTTCGGAAGCGCAAAAATTGTTGTAACAATTTTATTTGGCAAAATCCACCGAACGCGTCTCACGGATGACGTGAACTTTAATCTGACCGGGATAGGCAAGCTCGCTTTCGATTTTCCGCGCAATATCATGCGAGAGTTTAAGAGCGCCCAAATCATCCACTTCATTGGGTTTGACCAAAATGCGCACCTCACGGCCCGCCTGAATGGCAAAACTCCTTTCAATCCCGGGGAAAGAATTAGCCACTCCTTCGAGGTCTTTGAGACGTTTGATGTATTTTTCCAGCGACTCCCTGCGGGCGCCCGGACGTGAGGCTGAAATGGCGTCGGCCGCCTGCACAATCAGCGCTTCCGTCGAAGTAATTTTCACATCTTCATGATGGGCCTCAATGGCGTGGATGATCTCTTCCGGTAGTCTGAATTTTCTGGCGATGTCGCGGCCGATCAGAGCGTGGGGGCCTTCCACTTCGTGATCAACGGCCTTGCCGATATCATGGAGAAAACCCGCGGTCTTCGCGACCTTCACGTCCGCGCCGACTTCCGAAGCGAGCGCGCCGGACAGGAAGCCGACTTCAATACAGTGGCGCAAGACGTTTTGCCCGTAACTGGTACGGAAACGTAGGCGCCCGACGAGCCTGATGAGGTCAGGATGAAGGCCCGTCACGCCCAATTCAAACGCGGCCTTTTCGCCGAATTCTTTGATCATCGTGTTAACTTCTTCCTGCGCTTTTTGAATGGTCGCCTCGATGCGCGCCGGTTGGATGCGCCCGTCCTCGATCAATTGTTCAAGGGCGCGTTTCGCCACATAACGCCGCACCAAATCGAACCCGGAAATAATAATAGTGCCCGGCGTGTCGTCGACGATCACGTCGACTCCGGTCATCTGCTCAAAGGCGTTGATGTTCCGGCCTTCTCGGCCGATGATACGGCCCTTCATGTCATCGCTGGGCAAAGCCACCATGGTGGTGGTGGATTCCGAAGCGACTTCGGAAGCGTACTTCTGGATCGCGGCGACGATGACGTCCTTGGATCGTTTTTCAGATTCTTCTTTAACGTCTTCTTCCACTTTTTTATAATGCGCGACAATCTCATCTTTATAATCCACTTCCACCTTTTCAAGAAGCATTTTTTTCGCCTCTTCTTGCGTGAGCTTAGAAATTTTAGTCAGTTCCTCTTCTTGCTTTTTATGAACTTCATGAACGCGGGCCGACTCCTTTTCTAAAATCTCCCTTTTTTGAATCAGCTCCTGTGCTTTTTTCAAAAGCTCTTCTTTCTCTTTTTCTATCTGTTCCTCTTTTTTTACCAATCGCTCTTCGCCTCTCTCGAGCTGCTGGCGAACCTGTTTTTCTTCCTGCTTCACCTCTTCGCGGATTTCCATGGCCTTATTTTTGGCGTCCAAAATGATTTCCCGCGACTTGCTTTCGGCGATACGGGCCTTTTGTTCCGTTTCTTCCAACTGCTTTCTTGCTTTCTGAACTTTCTCTTCCGCTTCCGATTCAATGGTCTGAATGCGCCTCTTGCTATTGATAGTGTAGTAAGCGACAATCGCGCCGCCTCCCACAAGGAAACCGATGATGATTCCAATGATATTTTGCATAATAAATGAAAGGTTAAAAATTAACCTTTCTCGAAGTTTGTATCGTATAACAAAATTACATTACCGACTTCCTGAGATTGCTCTCGGGGGTTCTTGGGGTAAAAGGTTTGATGAGTCGATTGCTGTAAAAAAGTTTTTTTGACATATCGGCGTTTCCGGCGCTGATTAACTTAGAGAAAGGGGTTTAAAAAATTTATTTTTTAAAATAAATTTTTTACTGCTTTATTATAACTCAAAAAAGGGGGGAATGTCGATTGACAAAGAAAAGAAGAATTACTTGAACCCATTTGTATCAAACCAATAAAACTCCTATAATAAAATCACTCTAGAATACTCGCCATACACCCTATTATTTCCTCTACAAACATTGTTAAGGGAGTCCATATAACCCCGCATCATGGTGCGGGGTTGAGGACACCCACCTGAATTCCCGGGGAATACAATGAAGGGTGGTAAAGCGGTATTTTGGAGTAAAATTCCGTTTGTCATTCCCGTCCCCACTTGTCATTCCCGCGGAGGCGGGAATCTACCCCAATCTTTGATTCGATCGCATTTCTTAAAAATCGCAAACGGATAGAATAAGGGTAGATTCCCTCAACCCCCTCTTCTGCGCCCTGACGGAAATGACAAAAAAGAAAAAAATGATAATCAAAAAAATCTACAACGAAGAACTTTCCCAAGCCTTTCACGAAATCGCGGATCTCATGTCGCTGTTGGACGAAAATAGCTTCAAAATTCGCGCTTATAGAAAAGCGGCTGAAAATATCAGGAACGCGCCGCCCATCACCGTCAAAAGACAGAATATCGAGTCCTTCAGAAAAATCCCCGGAGTCGGCGACGCGATCGCGGAAAAAATGATGCAATACGTCAGGAAAGGGGAAATCAGCGCCTTGGAACAGCTTCGCACGGCGATCCCCCAAACGGTTCGCGACCTTTTGGCGATCCCCTATCTGGGCCCCAAGCGTGTGCGAGACCTCTACCTGACGCTGGGGATCCAGTCAAAAAAAGAACTGATTGAAAAGGCAAAAAAAGGCGAGTTGGATAACCTTCGTGGCTTTGGGCCGGTGCTCGTCCAAAGGATCCTGGACGCCATTGGAACCGGACAGGAAAAGAAACGGCGCCATCCGCGCCGGGAGGTGGAGCCGATCGCCGAGACGCTCGTGGAAAGCCTGAAAAAAATCCGCGGAGTCAAAAATGTGATGGCGTGCGGAAGCTATCGCCGAGGCGCGCCGGACGTGGGAGATCTGGACATTCTCGTTCTCGGTGAAAAAGCGGCCGCGGCCGCGGAGAAAATGATTAAAAAGAAATTCCCAAGGCTCGCCATCCTGGCGAGCGGGGGAACCAAGCGCGCGTTCGTCATCTTCCCGCAAAATCTGCAAGTGGACATCCGCTTTGTGGAAGCGGACGCCTGGGGCGCCGCGCTCCTCTACTTTACGGGTAACAAAGATTACAACGTCATGATACGAAAAAAGGCAATCGAGCATGGCTGGACGCTCAACGAATACGGCCTTTTTGACAACCAGACCAGCGAACGCGTCGCGGGGAAAACCGAAAAAGAGATCTTCAAAAAACTGGGGTTGCCCTATCGGACGCCGGAGAAACGGAAATAAAATCACATCCAAAGATCCGCTGGGCGATTGCGATCGGTATCCCACTTCGTGGGATTGTTATGAATGTATCGGCGGATGGCGTGCAACGATTCGTCATCGCGGACGATGTGGTCGTAATACGAACGTTGCCATTGAAAAAATAAACCATTTTGCATTGAATTGGCGGTTTTGGTAACCGCCGATTTATACGATCCAATGATGACCGGT
>JACRIE010000008.1 GCA_016220165.1 Candidatus Peregrinibacteria bacterium | reverse complement strand
GTTTCAAGTAGAGCATTACATGCTCAGTACACCTTTTGGATATTTTGTTTCGCTTTGCTCACAAAATCTCTCAAAAGGTCTTCTGAAGCTCCATGTATTCGCTTCAGAACCTTGCGGAGTTCCGTTCTCAAACGGAACGAGCAGAGCAAATTTTCCGGAGAAAATTATGCGTGCTCTGTCTGAAATGCTATTTTTATAATTCAAGCAATCATAATGACAATCACAATTCAAAAACTCACCAACAATCAATTCCCATCAGCGCTTCTAGAAATCCCAGAGCCGCCAAAAACCCTCCATCTTGCCGGCATCCTTCCTCCTGAAGACACTATCCTCCTCACCGTCGTCGGGTCTCGAAAATACACGTCATACGGAAAAATGGCATGTGAAAAAATAATTCAGGGATTATCGGGATACCCAATCGCCATTGTGTCCGGGCTTGCGTTGGGTATCGACACCATCGCTCATCGCGCCGCTATTGAAGCGGGGCTCAAGACAATCGCCGTGCCCGGTTCGGGTCTTGGCGAGCAAGCCCTCTATCCCGCTTCCAACAAAACGCTTGCCAAAGAAATTGTCGCGGACGGCGGCGCGCTCCTTTCAGAATTCCCTCCCGATTTCCGCGCAACGCAATGGAGCTTCCCCCAACGCAACCGCATCATGGCAGGACTTTCACGCGGCGTACTCATTATTGAAGCAAGCGAACAATCGGGCACCCTCATTACCGCGCGGCTTGCGCTTGATTACAATCGTGATGTGTATGTCGTTCCGGGTTCCATTTTTTCAGATGGAACACGTGGCTCAAATGCACTCATAAAAGGCGGCGCAACGCCAATCACCTCAAGCGCCGATATGCTTGTGGCGCTCGGATTTGAAACCACTCAATATAATTCCACCGCGAAAGAAAATGCAAACCCGGAAGAAGCGCTCGTGCTTGAACTGCTTCGAGAACCGCTGCCGCGCGACACAATCATTCAAGCGTTAAACAGACCGACGCATGAAATTAATATGCTTCTGTCCGTCATGGAGCTAAAGGGGCTTATAAAAGAAAGACTCGGCTCTATTTATAAAACATGAAGCATGGAATGTATCACATAAAAACTTTTTTATGTTTCATGTTATGTGCTTCGCGCTTCATGGTAATGATTTGCATAAAAAAATGATATATAGTATCAATACACACCATGCACACAAAAGAAGGAAAAAAACTTTTGATTGTTGAGTCTCCTTCAAAAGCAAAAACGATTTCAAAATACGTCGGAGACGCGTACGTTGTTCGCGCATCGGTGGGACACATTCGCGACCTTCCCAAAAATAATAAGAAAGCGATTGATATCGAACGCGACTTCACGCCTCATTATGAAATCCCGAAAGAGAAACAAAAAATCGTCGATGAGCTCGCGAGCATAGCTGAAACTTCTGACGAAATTATTTTGGCAACCGACCCTGACCGAGAAGGCGAGGCAATCGCATGGCACATCTCTGAAGCCCTGGACATTCCCAAGAAAGAGACCAATCGCGTGGTATTTCATGAAATCACGCAAAACGCCGTGCTAGAAGCGCTCAAACATCCGCGAAAAATAGACCAGAATCTCCGTAAAGCGCAGGAAGCGCGGCGCGTGCTCGACCGTCTCGTCGGTTATGACCTTTCGGGCCTGATATGGAAAAAAGTGCGGTACGGTCTTTCTGCCGGCCGCGTCCAATCACCGGCACTCCGCATCATTATGGAGCGCGAACGAGAAATTCGCGCCTTTGTGCCCGAAGCATATTGGACCATCACGGCAAAACTTTCCGATGAAGCGGATAAAAAATCATCCGAACTTCTTTTCACCTGTGTCGATGAACCAAAGACCGAAACAGAAGCTATGCGTATTGTCGCCAACGGGAAAAAAGGAAGCTGGCAAATCATCGAAATAAAAGAATCCGAGATGAAGCGCTCACCAAAAGCACCGTTCACCACTTCTACCCTCCAGCAAGCGGCGAGCTCTCGGCTTGGTTTCTCTCCCTCGCGCACCATGGGCATCGCGCAAAAACTCTACGAAGCCGGCCATATCACCTATATGCGCACCGACAGCACTACCCTAAGCAAAGAAGCGGAAGGCGCCATTGTTAAGGTCATCAATTCGCAATACGGAAATAAGTATGCCATGCCGCGGCAGTACCAAACAAAAAGCAAAAACGCGCAGGAAGCGCACGAGGCCATTCGCCCCACGAATATGTCGCGCGCTTCGCTCGGGGCAACCCCCGAGCAAAAAAATCTCTACGACCTCATCTGGCGACGAACCATCGCCTCTCAAATGACCGATGCGATTCTCATGAAGACACGGATTACCGCGAATATTATCGCGAAGTCTCCTGACGGAACAATACCTGATTTTACCCTCAATGGTTCTCGCGTACTCTATGACGGATGGCTTCTTGCCGACCACGCGGCGCGCGGCGAAGATGTGCTCGTGCCTGAAATGAATCCGGGGAGCTCTCTCGCGCTCCAAGAAATTGACGCGGAGCGCAAAGAAACCGCCCCGCCATCACGGTATACGGAAGCGGGATTGGTGAAAGAGCTCGAGAAACGCGGCATCGGCAGGCCAAGCACCTACGCGTCAATCATGAAAACACTCGCCGACCGTGGCTATGTGACCAAAGAAGGACGAACTCTTTTTCCCACCGACACCGGAGACGTCGTGAGCACTTTTTTGGAAACGCAATTCCCCACCTACATCAGCGATTCATTCACCGCCGAGATGGAAGAAGAGCTCGATGATATAGCGGAAGGCAAGCGCGAATATGCAAAAACGCTTTCTGACTTTTATAAGCCGTTCCACAAAGATGTGCGGTCAAAGGAAAATATTGAAAAATTAACGACGCTCGGCGATGCACCGAGAGGAGTCCTCTGCCCCGTCTGCGGCAGCACCATGGTTATCAAATTGGGGAAAAATGGAAAATTTTTGAGCTGTTCTCGATTCCCCGATTGCGCCGGCGCGCGCACCATTGATGGAAAAGAAATCGAGCCTCCAAAAGACATCGGCGAACACTGCCCAAAATGCAAAGAAGGAAAATTGATGGAACGCGAAGGACGTTTCGGACGTTTTATCGCCTGTTCACGATACCCGAAATGCAAATATGTAAAAAAAGACGCAGCGACGGAAGCCAAAAACAATACCGGCGTGCCTTGTCCGGTGTGCGGCAAAGGCACCATGGTGGAACGACGCGGACGCTTTGGTATCTTTTTCAGCTGTTCAAACTACCCTGAATGCAAGCACGCGATTAAAGCGCGCCCTACCGGCGACCACTGCAAGCTTTGCGGAGCCCTCATGATGGAAGGCACCAAGACTATTCCCGTACGATGCAGCAATAAAGCGTGCAAAAACCATAATCCTCATAAGCTGGAAAAAGAGAAAGAGAAAAAGTAGCTTCTATCGCGCACAATATACAGAATACGGCTCCCTGTGTATGATACGGGTATGTCCGCACATACGAATGAAACGTCTCTTGAGACGCTTCTTAAAATAAGCAAGCCGGAGAAAAAAGACGTTGAATTACTCACCAAAGCATACCATTTCTCGAAACAGGCGCATGGGGGGCAAAAACGATTTTCAGGGGAACCCTATTTCAATCATGCGTTTGCAACCGCATACAAATTAGCCGAGCTCGGCATGGACACGGAAACCATCGCCGCAGGGCTGCTTCACGATACCATTGAAGATGGCGAGGCGACCGAAGAAATACTCAAAAAAGAATTTGGCGATGATATAGCCTTCTTGGTTGAAGGAGTGACCAAACTCGGAAAATTGCGCTACCAAGGCATCGAGCGGCACACGGAGAGTCTCCGAAAATTATTTTTTGCCGTGGCAAAAGATATCCGCGTACTTATCATCAAACTGGCGGACCGATTTCACAATGTACAAACACTTGAGCATGTGAAAAAGGAGAAGCAAAATCGCATCGCGCTCGAAACTTTGGAAATCTACGCGCCGTTCGCCAACCGGCTTGGTATGGGAGAGCTGAAAGGAACATTGGAAGATGCCGCTTTCCCGTTTGCATATCCGGAACAATATAAAAATATCACCGAGCAACTGCGAGACAGAAAAAATATCAAACAAAAGCATTTGGAAAAAATAAATCGCACGCTTCAAAAAGAGCTCGTGCGGCACGGCATTACCGATTTCAAAACCGACTATCGCATCAAACATACCTACAGTACCTATCAAAAATTGCTCAAAAAAGAAAAAGATATTGAAAAAATATACGACATCGCCGCCCTGCGGATTATCGTTGGGAGCGTCGAGGAATGTTATAAAACG
>JACRIE010000004.1 GCA_016220165.1 Candidatus Peregrinibacteria bacterium | reverse complement strand
GGGAAGATTGCTCCCACCCTCGCGGGAGGGAAGGGGGCCGGAAACCGTGAACCGAACGGACTGCGCCCATGCGTTTTTATGACTAATAGCTAAAAGCTGATAGCTAATAGCTAAAATGCATCGGCGCAGTCCGCTCAAGGTCGTGGGTTGTGTTTTTTTATTCCGACCGGAATGAGACAGGGTGCTGGCGGGGCGAATGGAGCGGAGGAATCCCTTCAGTCCCGTCTTGGCGGGATGCAAGCGATTTCTCCGCTCCGCCCCTCTCGCTCCTCGTCTGCGGTCGAAATGACAAGACTTTTTATTTTTTATTTCTGTTTTTTAAATTCAGTCTTGTAGCGTAGCAAAGAACAGATCTGCCCAGCGCTTCCGATCACTCGTCCTGCCCCCTGAGAAGGGGGGTAGGGGGGGGTTTCCCTCTCCGAGAACCAAAGCCCGCTGAACAGATCATTCTTTGCTACTTTTATATGGCTGGAGCCCCGCCTTGGCGGGGGTTCAGCACATTGCCTTTGGTGTCAAAGAACACAAAAAACAAGGTGAGACGCGACATGTCGCGTCTAAGTCAAACCCGTTGTTTAAGCGGAAAAAGTGGCATACTTGTTTTCCAGCCGGAAAGACTGGAGACGGATTGTAACATATAAGGTATAAGAAAGTCAATAGTCTGATAATGTTTTTTAGAGATTGTCAAGATGAGCCGCTCAAGCGAGTAATGTATAATTCAGGAAATATCTAATTTCCAATTTCTAACAAAAAATTTAATGTCCAATTTTTAAATTTTCGGGATTTAAGATTTTTTTGAAAATTGCATATTTGTATTTATTTTGTTGGATATTGGAAATTAGGAATTGAAATTTGTTTAGAAATTAGACATTAGAAATTAGAAATTTCCTGCACATGCCTTCCATTTGCGTTCCCATTCAGGCCAAAACCATTAAGGAGCTTCAAAAAAAGCTCCGTGAAGCCAAAGTCGTCGGCGCCGACATGGTCGAAATCTGGCTCGATCACCTGTCTTCCCCTTCGGGGCCGCCATTCGGTCCGCTATCCGTTCTTGCCGTCTGCAAGTCTCCTTTTGAAAAAGGCTTCTTCCGCGGCTCCGAAGCCGAACGAGCCAAAATCCTGATCGCGGCTTCCCGCTGGGCAAACATGATCGACATCCCCCTCTCCATGCCCGAAAAATTAATCTCTCGTCTCTCGTCACTCGTCACTCGTCACTCGTCTCTCGTCACTTCTTCCTGTAAAATCATCCTCTCCCACCACGACTTCCAAAAAACACCGTCCGACTCCGCGCTCCTTCGCCTAGCGCGTCGCATGCGTAACCTTGGTGCCGACATCGTGAAGATCGCGTGTCAGGCGCGGTCTCAGAAAGACGCGTGGCGCATGGTGGTTTTGGCTTCGCGCCTGCAAAAAGAGGGAATCCCCCATATCCTCATCGCCATGGGGAAACACGGGCGAATCAGCCGTGTCCTCACCCCGCTTCTCGGGGGTGCTATGATGTTCGCGCCTGTGCGAAAAACCGCCAAAACCGCTCCAGGCCAGTTCACCGTGGCTGAATTGCGTAACTTCTGGAATTCCTCTACTCTGGCTACCAGCTAATCGCTTCTTTGCTAATCGCTATTTATGTCCCTTCAAATCGGCATTGTCGGCCTTCCGAATTCAGGAAAATCCACGCTGTTCAACGCCTTGACGCGCAGCCACGCCGCGTCCGCGGAAAATTATCCGTTTTGCACCATCGACCCCAACGTGGGCGTGGTGGAAGTGCCGGATGAGCGCCTGAATCAACTGGCCAAAATCGTGAGTCCGCAGAAAATCATTCCTGCCATGGTGGAGTTCGTGGACATCGCAGGTCTGGTCAAAGGCGCGCACCGGGGAGAAGGGCTCGGCAACAAGTTTTTATCCCACATCCGCAATTGCGACGCGATCGCCCAGGTGGTCCGTTTTTTTGAAGATCCCAACGTAATCCATGTGCATGGTAAAGTCGATCCCAAAGAGGATATTGCCGTGATTCAGGCCGAGTTGATTTTAGCGGATCTGGAGTCTGTCGAAAAAAAACTGCCGGATCTTGAACGGAAAACGAAATCCGGAGACAAAGCCGCCGTTCTTACTCTCGAGACATTTCGCAAGTTAAAAGCGGGTCTTGAATCCGGAAAACTCGCGATTGATATCCTTAATTCCCCCTCTCTAAGTTTAGAGAGGGTGCAAGGGGGTGAGTTGTTGACCAACAAGCCGTTTTTGACGATCGCGAACGTCGACGAAAACCAATTAAAAAATTTTGTAGGGACGTGCTATGGCACGTCCTTTCTTCCCATCTGCGCCAAAATTGAATCCGAATTAGTCGATTTCTCGCCGGACGAGGCCGTTGCCTTTCTCTTGGACTTGGGTCTCAAAGAGTCCGGCCTCAACGCCGTGATCCGCGCCGCGTATCGAGCGCTCGGTCTGCATCATTATTTCACCGCCGGCCCCAAAGAAGTGCGTGCGTGGACGATCCCGATCGGAGCCAAAGCGCCTCAGGCCGCTGGCGTGATCCACAGCGATTTTGAACGGGGGTTTATCTCAGCCGAAGTGATCGCTTATAAGGATTATCTCGCATGCAATGGCGAAGTCAGCGCGCGACGAAGCGGTCTCATGCGCCAGGAGGGCAAAGAATACGTCGTCCGGGACGGCGACGTCATCGTGTTTAGATTTAATGTATAAAAAATGCGTAATTTGTAATTCGTAATTTCAAGTCCCAAAGGGATTACTTAGTGATTACAAGTTACAGATTACGTATTTAATAAAATCATGCACACTCTCAGGAATTTCATCAAAATCAACACCGGTTTCACCTGTAAAAACTGCCGCAAGCGCGTTAAAGAACATCCTGCGGGAGGTTGCCGCAATCATTGCCCATTTTGTCTCTTTTCGTTTCATTTGGATAGCGCAGTCCCGGGTGATCGGGAAGGGATATGCGGCGCTTTCATGGTTCCGATTTTTGCTGAAGCGGATCACAAAAAAGGCGCCATATTAACGCACCAATGTCAGCAGTGCGGCCATCGTAACCGCAACCGCGTCGCCCCGGACGACAATTGGGATAAAATTTGTGAATTATCCAGGATCCCTCATTGATTAGCCCCCTTGATAAAGGGGGTTTGGGGGATTTGGTTTTTGCTCATTTTTCTGCTAAAATCGTTTCGTAAAACAAAAAAATAAAAATTCAATGCGTTTCTTCCGGCATTTTCATCCGCGGCACATGAAACACCCTTCCTTGGTTTTTTTGTGGCGGGTGATCAAGTCGGGCGCGATCAATTGGTGGCGGAATAAGCCGCTCGCGATCGCCACGACGCTCATCATCGCGCTGATTTTTTTCGTGTTTAATTTGATGCTGGCGCTCAATTTGGCCGCCGATTCCGTATTGCTGAGCGTGGGGAAAAAAATCGATATTCGCGTTGAGATTCAGAAAGAGGTTGAAGATTACACCAAACAGAATTTAGTTCGTGAGCTGAAAACTCTGCCCGGGGCCGCGGACGTGATTTTTGTTTCCAAAGAAGACGCCTTACAGCGCATGGGCTCCAAATACCCCAATATCCTCACGTTTTTGGATCGTAACAAATTACAAAATCCTTTGCCCGATGTCATACGGATCGTGGCGCGTCGTATTGAGGATAACGCCGCCATAATCGCGTTCCTGGAAAAGCCTGAATACGCTAAAATCATTGCTCAGGAAAAACTCAAAAGCGATCCCGAGGAGCAAAATCGTCAGGAAAAGATTTTAAACGTCACTCACTTCCTTAAGCGCATGGGCGGCGCTTTGAATATCACGTTCGCGCTGGTCGTTATTCTCATCATTTTTAACAGCATCAATTTAAACGTGCACGCGCACCGCAAAGAAATCATGATCATGCAGCTCGTGGGGGCGCGGCTACGGTTTATCCGTGGCGGCGCGCTTTTTGAAGGCGTTCTTTACGCGGTTTCCGGTTTGTTCATAAGCCTGCTTCTCTCGCGCCTAACCGTCATGTATCTGACGCGAAATTTGCTCGGCCTCATCACGAATGAAAATCTGCTCATGGGTCTCAATGCCATTCTTATCCATTTCGGTGATTACTTCTGGCTCACCCTTCTTTGGCAGGGGGTAGCCGCGATCGCGGTCGGCCTTCTTAGCAGTTTTCTGGCTATTGAAATCTATCTGAAAAAATCAATTGTTTAAAAAACACCTCAGAACCGAGGGAATTATTCTCAGAAAACTCTCGCTGAATGAGGGCGATATTATTGTGACTTTGCTCACCAAAGAACACGGAAAAATCGATTGCATCGCCAAGAGCGCGAGAAGAATAAAAAGCCGTTTTTTAGGCCGACTGGAGCTCTTCAATCGGATCGACGCGACCCTCTTTTCCGGCAGAAATTTGGACGTCATCAACGAAATAGAAACCGTAGGGTCGCAAAATTTTGCGGCCGCAACCGTAGGGACGCGCCATGGCGCGTCCACGGGTACGCCCGATAACGCCACCCATTTTTTGCCCAATTGCGCCGCCGCCTTTTTTATCACCGAAATTACGCATCGATTGCTTCAGCCGGGCCAGCACATTGCGGGCGCCTATCCGCTTTTTCTCGAGGCGCTGTCCCTTTTGGGCAGGCGCCCCAACGCCGAAGGCCTGATGACGGGCTATTTGATCCAGTTGTTTGGCCTTCTTGGGCATATGCCCTCGTGGCGCATTTGCGCGGTCTGCGGCGAGTCTCTCGATCTCCAAACGCCTCTCACGCTCGCGCACGAAGGCTTGGCCGTGTGTTGCGCCAAATGTAGCAAAAACAGCGCGGGTTTTGCCCTCGGCAAAACAGACGAAGTCCTGCTTAAAATTGTTCACTTCCTTCAAACGCACACGCTTAAAGAAGCCTGCCAGCTCAATCTGAGCAAAGAAAAAGAGACCCTATGGCAATGGATTCAGAACGTCTTACGCGCTCTGTTGCCGTACGCCATAAAATCAGGGTCGTTTGCGGAAGAAGTCATGAAAAGCTATTAGCGGCTAGCGGTTAGTAGTTAGCGGTTAGCCAGAATCAATTGTGATCCCCGCCTTGGCGGGGTCTTTTCTGGCTAACCGCTAGCCGCTAATAGCTTTTCATTGAATTTTTAATTTATATAAAGATACACTAGTGGACGGTTAAGGATGGCTTCATAATAAGGATAATTGGCATGCGCTGTTCATATCCTGTAATGGATTTTCAGAAAACAGCTTATCTAAGCCCATTTTATCAACAACGGAGATACTCAGAATTTGTAGGATTTCGT
>JACRIE010000005.1 GCA_016220165.1 Candidatus Peregrinibacteria bacterium | reverse complement strand
CTGGTGCTGTTTCACCTCCTTCTGGGTGTCCTGGAGGAGGGACTGGTGCTGTTTCACCTCCTTCTGGGTGTCCTGGAGGGCGGACTGATGCTGTTTCACCTCCTTCTGCGTGTCCTGGAGGGCGGACTGATGCTGTTTAATCTTAAAACGATCTTCATTGACCCCTTCACTAACGATATGCTGTAGGTTTTGTACATTTTGAAGCGTGGCGCTATTGCCTATGAATTCATCAAAATTATCGGTAATGAAAAAGAAAATCGTGTAAGCGATCTTTCTTTTGATAAAACGCGATATTTTAGTAATAATATTCATTTCTTGCTCAATCTCCTTAAATCCGCCTCGACCATCATCTTTACAAGCCCTTCGAAATCAACCTTGGGGGTCCATCCCAAAATATTTTTAGCTTTATTGCTGCTCCCTTGCAGTACGTGCAATTCGGATGGCCTCATATACCGTGGATCCTGTGTTATGTATTGTTTCCAGTCAGTAATTCCGGCCACTTTAAACGCTTCTTTGCAAAAATCTTCGACCGAATGAGTTTTCCCTGTTGAAACAATATAATTATCCGGCTTGTCTTGCTGTAACATGGCCCACATTGCCTCCACATAATCTCCGGCGAACCCCCAATCTCTTTTGGAATCCAGATTTCCCAATTGCAATTTATCCGCCATCCCCAGTTTTATCCGCGCCACGCCATCACTGATTTTCCGCGTAACGAACTCTATGCCGCGCAGGGAGGATTCATGGTTAAACAAGATGCCGCAACAGGTGAACAGCCCATAGCTATCTTTGTAATTCACGGCCATCCAATGGGCGAATAATTTGGAAATGGCGTACGGGCTGGTGGGATGTAGCGCTGTATTTTCGTCTTTAATGTCCAGGCCGCCGCTATTGCCAAACATTTCTGAGCTGGAAGCCTGATAAAATTTTGCCGCTGGCGCAAAGTCTCTGACCGCATTGAGTATTTTAATCGTCCCTATGGCCGTGACTTCCGAGGTCAAAACGGCCTGTTTCCATGAAGTTCCCACAAAGCTTTGCGCCGCCAGATTATAGACCTCGTTGGGTTGAGCCGCTTTCACGGCCTGATTTAGGGAATATTCGTCCGTCAAATCACCATCGAGGCATTCTATCTCATTTTTTATGCCCAGCTCTTCCAACCTCCAAAAATTAGGGCTGGAGAGTCTGCGAACCAGTCCAAAAACTTTATAACCCTTGTCCAACAAAAATTTGGCCAGATAAGCTCCGTCTTGGCCGGTGATCCCTGTAATAAACGCTCGTTTTTCCATAATTATGGCTTTTGACGCCAGTAGTTTAGTAAATCTTCCAGGGTATTGTCTATAGTGTAATTGGGTGCCCATCCCGTGTCAGTCTTAATTTTGGATATATCCGCTACCAATTCGGGGATGTCCACGGGCCGCAATTTAAGAGGATCCTGCCTGATTTCAATCGGCTTCTTGGAGCGAGCGATGATCTTTTTGAGCAAATCGCTGATCTTATACCCCTGGCCGCTGCCAACATTGTAAACCCCGTTCTTTTTTCCCTTCTGGAGCAATAGATAGTAGGCTTTGACCACGTCGCGAACATCCGAAAAATCTCTGATGACGTCTAAATTGCCAGTAAAAATAATGGGGGGTATTTTATCTTTTTCTATTTCAACGGCCTGCCTTGTGAAATCCGGTAAAACAAAAATAGGCTGTTGCCCAGGCCCTGTGTGGTCAAAGCTGCGCGATATCACGATATGCAAATCACCGAACTCATTCATCAGCCCTTCTTGTTCAATTCTGGATTGAGAATAGGGCGATGTTTCTTTGACCGGCTCATTTTCATTGATAGGAACCTTACCCGGTTTTCCATAAACATGGGCCGAACTGACGATAAGAACTTTGGCTTTGGGCGCGTGCTGGCGAACGGCCTTGAGTATGTTGCGAGTACCCTCAACATTAACTTCCCTGGTCAATGCCGGCTCATCAAAACTTTTTCGAACCGAGCTAAAGCCTGCCAAGTGATAAATTTCATCGGGCTGTGTTTGCTCTATAATCTGATCTACAAAGGCCGGGTCCCTAATGTCTCCGCAAAAGACTGATGCCTCTTCTTTATTTCCTCTATCCAAACCAAAAACATCATACCCGTGAATTACCAATTCTGCCTTCAGATATGGCCCGACGAATCCTGCCGAACCGGTTATGAGCGCTTTTTTATGCATGAAATTGATAATTGAGACTAACTACCCCATCGTCATTATTATTTTTGATCACCGTAAAATAAAATTCTTTGTCTCTCCAATCGTAAGGCTTGCCGTCTTCTCCGTGAAAAGCGATCGTTAGAGCATAATCCCCCGCCAATAAATTTAATTTTTCTGTCCTGAAATCAACCGCACCGGAATTTTTTAGTTTTATGGCTTTATTCTGCAATAAAGAGTTGGTGCCATAGAGATGGTATCCGTCGTCTTTATAGACGGCAATCCCGCATACCACCGAATCGACGTTTGTATTTTTTTTGTAGTGGATTCTGATGGTCATCGAGTCTCCTGAGACAAATTTTTCATTGTTGACGCCTTTATGGTCCAAATACTCGACCTTGGTGATCTGGACCTCTTTATCGCCATCGTTAACAGACTGAGCGGGACCTGGCACTCGAGATTGTGGCTGCCCCTGATCGACCTTGACCTCTGCTATCACGGCTGGGGATTGGGCTGATGTAATGGTGCCTGTTCGGTCTCCATAAATATATTGGTCGATCATTTCATGGACACTGCCTATGTTCACCTTTTTGCCGCCTTTGATATACAAAACCCGGTCACAGAACTGTCTAACCGTTGTTAAATCATGGGTAACGAAAACAACCGTTTTCCCTGCCTTTTTAAATTCCCTGAATTTTTCAAAACATTTTCTCTGAAAATCGGCATCTCCCACGGCCAATACTTCATCGAGGAGCAAGATGTCAGCGCCGGCCTGCATGGCGATGGAAAATGCCAACCGTACATGCATTCCCGATGAATAATTTTTTAATTTCTGATCCATAAAACGCTCCAGCTCGGCGAACTGGACGATGTCTTCATATCTTTTCTTAATTTGCTTCTCCGTCAAACCTAATATGGCCCCATTTAGGTAGACGTTTTCTTTACCGGAAAGCTCCGGATTAAAACCCACTCCCAATTCCAAAAATGGCGCCACCCGTCCTCGGACTTTAATGCTACCCTTGGTAGCAGGATAAATTCCTGCAAGCATTTTGAGCAACGTTGATTTTCCGCTTCCGTTTCTGCCGATAATGCCAAAAAATTCTCCTTCATTAATCTCGAAAGACAAATCATCTATCGCATTAAAACTTTCGTATTTCCTCGATTTAAAAATATTTACAAAATGCTCCTTGATTGAATCTCTTCTTTCATGAGGAATGATGAATTGTTTAAATAAATTTTGAACTTCTATGATGACCATTATATTTTTTCAGCTATGTCTTTGGAGAGCTTGTTAAATGCTAACAATGATATGAATCCAATCATTAACATACCCGTTGTAACATATACGGTAGCCAGCAAGGTTGGCAACTGACTGTGGATCAATAACAGCCTTGAATATTGGATAATACTGGTTAATGGATTCAGCGATAGATACCACCAATATTGTTCCGGTATGACTTGTAAAGGATAAATAACGGGTGTCATGAAAAAGCCGGCCTGAAGCGTGACCTCCCAAATTTGAACAATGTCCCGGTATCTAGCCTGAAGCACACTCAATAAAAGAGAAATGCCTACAACAAACAGATAAAGCACCGCTAAATAAAGTAGAAAAAGTAACATCCACCAATGCAGCCCCAGGCCGTTAAGAAAATAAAATACAAAAAATATGACTATGTTTAAAAGCAGCGTCAGCAGAGCGCTTACCGTCGAGGCTAGCACTATCAAGATACGCGGAAAATAAATTTTTTTAATGATATCGGCCTTGGCAACCAATGAACTGAGGCCTGCCATGGTTCCTTCCGCAAAAAAATTCCACAAAATAATCCCGAGCAATAAATACAGCTGGTAATGCTGGATATTCCAGCGCATAAAAATTGAAAAAACAACGTACAATACCGCGAATAGCAAAAGAGGTTTTAACAGGGACCATACATACCCCAGAACTGACCCGTGATATCTTAGTTTAAAATCTATTTTAGCCAACACCCAAAGCAGATGGAGGTGATTATCCCTGGCAGAGACTTTTGTTGTATGTCTCAATGGTTTTTCGGGCTGTTTTTTCCCAAGAGAATTTTTCGGCTTGATGAAGACCATTTTGTATCAAAGTTTTACGGTATGCGGAATCGCTGAGGATATTGTAGATGCTATCCGCCAAGGCATCAACGTCATCTGTTTTGACTAAAACGCCAGCGTTGCCCACCACTTCCGGCAAGCTTGAATTGTCGGCGGCAATCACGGGGCATCCGCATTGCATGGCTTCCAGAATGGGAAGACCAAAGCCCTCGTAGCGGGACGGGAAAACGAATAGATCAGCGGCGTTATAATAAAAATGAAGATCGTTGCTGGGGACATATTCCAGCCAAATGATGGCATTTTTCCATGCGCTTTTTCTGATCAATTCAATTTCTATTTCGTTTTTCCATCCTGATTTTCCAATAAGAATCAGCTGATGAGGAAGCCCCTGCTCTTTTATTCGCTCAAAAGCGCTAATGAGGCAGCTGATATTCTTGCGCGGTTCGATGGTGCCGACATATAAAATAAAGGGCGAACTTAGGTTGTTGCGATTTTTAAAATCTCCTATTTCCTGGCTGGATAATAGTCTATAAACCTTTTTATCCGCCGCGAGATGCACCGTTTGAGTCGTGCATTTTGGATGATATCTTTTTATAAAGTCCTTCTCGGTATTCCCGGAATCACAGATAATTACATCCGCTCTTTTTGCCAGCAGGGGAAATACGATCGAATGGATGACGCTGGAATTTTTAATATGATATTGGGGAAATAAAACCGGCGTCAGATCGTGGATGGTAACGATTTTTTTGTATTTCCCGGGAAAAAATATAAACGGCGCAATGTGAGCCGGTTCGTGAACGACGTCGATTTTGTGTTTGCTAAGAACCCAAGGAATAATAAAAAATTTACGCAAAGTGGCATACCCTGGAAGCCAGCGCCACAAAGGAATAATGACTTCTTTTCCTTTTCCCTTAAAGAAATCATTTTTTCGGATATGGATAAAAAGATACTCATTCTCTTTATCGATTTTCACCAGATTCTCGATCAGATTTTTTGTGTACGTATAGATTCCCGCGTACTGCTCATCGATGGGGTCGGCGATGATTGCGATTCTTTTGATAGTCCGTAGTCGGTAGTCCGTAGTCGGTAGTTGGATGCTTGAGTAGAGTTGGTCGTATTTTTGGAGGGCGGTGGGCCAGGAGAAATGCTTGGGAGGAATGGTTTCCCATTCGCCGCGTACGGCCTTTTGGATGCCCTTTGCGAGCGAGCGAGGGTCGCCCGGCTTAGTCCATATCACTTTGCCGGAGACGGTCTCGGGAAGCGCGCCTACGCGACTGGCGATGACGGGACAGCCTGCCTGGCAGGCTTCGACGGCGGAAAATCCGAACCCTTCCTGGAGCGAGGGAACGACGACTGCATCGGCCATGGAGAGATAGCGGGGAAGTTCGGAACGAGGGACGGAGGGGAGAAAACTCACCCCCAACCCCCTCTCTATTCTAGAGAGGGGAAATACGTTACCTCCATCTGGTAGCAACATGAGTAGTTTGACGTTCGTGCCATTCAATATTTTCATGGCCTGTAGCAAGTCTTCGACGCCCTTGAGGATGCCGGGGCGGCCGAAAAAGAGGAGAAGGAAGTCGCTGGAGGAATAACCTAATTCTTTTCTCAAGGTTGTAGCTTGTAAGTTGTAGCTTGTAGAATTGAAGAGTGAATTATCGATGCCAAGATAGATCATAGTGATTTTCTTTTGCGGGATCTTTTTTTCGATCAACTGGCCTTGGGTAAATTCCGAAATCGCGATATAGTGGCTAAAGGGAAGAAAGATTAGAAAACGCTCGAAAAACCAATGCAAAAAAGCCGAAAACGGATTCATGGTTCTGAACCACAACCAATTGAGGAGCTCATAGACCATTAGGTAGACCGGCCTTCTTCTGAGACGGCCAACGATCCATGCTACCAGGGCGGCGTTGTAGGTCGCCGTCTGAATCACGTCGCAGTCGCGCGCGAGGCGAAACGCTTTGGGGATCGCGAGCAGAGTGAAAAGGTAGCGATTTCTGGCGACACCGATGACCCGGACGCCGTTGATGACTGCTTCCTGCGGCCGTCTGGGGTCCGCGCTGGTTAAAACCGTGACCCACCAGCCCCGTTGCGCCATGTGTTCAGCCACTTTTTGAGAAACCACCTCCGCGCCGCCGATGTGGGGGAAGTAGTGGTCGACGATGAAAAGGATTCGCCTGGCGCTCATAAATTTCTAATTTCTAATTGACCTAATTTCTAAACAAATTTCAATTCCTAATTTCCAATATCCAACAAAATAAATACAAATATGCAATTTTCAAAAAAATCTTAAATCCCGAAAATTTAGATATTGGACATTAATAATTTTTTTAGAAATTAGTAATTAGAAATTATCTATTGGTTTTTTCTTCTTTTAGTTTATCCAGGGCGATTTTACGGTTCAGACGGGTGATCTTGGATTCCAAATTCTCGGAAGTGACCAGTAATTTGAAGACAATGTAGAACAGGATAACAAGGGCGGCCGTGATGATCGCGTTGGCGCCGCTTTTGATTCCGATGAAATTGGCAAGTTTGTCTGAAATTTTTGGAAATAACGCAAAAAATCCGATGGCGCCCCAGACAAAGATCCATGTAATGAGCTCTCGCCAGGTTTGTTGGCCACGGCGAAAACGAGAGATTGCCTTCGCGATCATGACAAGCGCGAGCAGGGGGACGATGAGCTGATATAAAGTAAAATTCATTATTCTTTATTCAAGATTCAAAATTAAAAATCAACGCATGAGCGTGCGGATGACGAGCTTGGTGATCGTTTGAAGACCTGTGGCGAAATTCTGGCCTTTGCGTTTCGTGTATTCGTTGTAGGTGACCTGGACCGGCACTTCGGTGTAGCTCAGCCCACGGTAGGCGATCTGCCGGACGATTTCCGAGCAGAATTCGTAGCCGTTCACGTGGATTTCGATCTGCTCCGCGGCTTTGCGCGAGAACGCGCGCATGCCCGTTTGACTGTCCGTCAGCCAAATGCCGGAAAGCATCCATGTGATGATGTTGCCGATTAAATTGAAAAAACGGCGCGTCAGCGGTATTTTTTGCCTTTTTAGGAATCGGCTGCCGCTCACGACATCCACGTGCCCTTCCTGAATAGGTCGGATGAGCGCCGGGATATCTTCCGCATGGTGCTGACCATCCGCGTCGAAGGTCACCATGATGTCGGCGTCCGACAGAAGCGCGGCCCTGAGGCCGGTCTGCGTGGCCGCGCCGGCGCCCATGTTGATTGGATGGGAGACAACCGTGACGCCAGCGTGTTCCGCAATTTCGGCCGTTCGATCTTGCGATCCGTCGCTCACCACGATGGTTTGGACGGCATCAATACTCCGGAGTGATCTCGGGAGATTCCGAAGAACTTCACCGATGGTTTTTTCCTCGTTATAAGCGGGGATGATGATCGTAAGATGCATTTTTGATTACAAGATTATTTATTCAAAATTACAAGATTAGTATGATGAACTAATGCTTTATGTGTCTATCTTATACCAAAAATGCAAGCCCGATGGCAATGAGAACCATGGCGGCTCCTTTTATCATAAGGTCGCTGTGAGCGATTTTTTCCTTCTCGATTTCATTGATGCGAGACGCCAAGAGCAGCGACCATCCTATGGCCAGGAGCGGCTGAATTCCAATAAATACCGCGGTGAGGGAGGCGTGTCCCAGCGTAAGCGCGTAGGCAAAGATTAGAGATCCCAGAACGCTGGAAATCTGATCGATGACAAGCATGACCCACGCGCGCCCGGGAAGCCCTTTAAAGTGAGCCAGAATTTTTGTCCGCCCCTTTTGGGTGACTAAAAAAATTAGCGAAAACGCGAAGCCGCTTAGAGTAAAAATAGCGTACGCCGCGTAAAAATTGCTAAAATCAGGGGCGTATTTTTTAAACAGCACATCGGCCAAAGACCATAGAATGTCCGCGGCCATTATCCAAAAGAGCGCCACCCGATTGAAACGCCATTTTCCTTCAAATTTTTTAACCACGGCCAAAAGTCCGCCTGATAAAAGCAGGGCAAAGGCGATGCTTTGCAATGGATCCAATGTTTCTTTTAAAAGTAAAAAAGCGATGAACAAGGTGAATATCGGGGAAAGTTGGATCAAAAGCGCCACACGGCTCACTTCCTCGCGATGGATCGCCTTGAAATACATCCAAAAAGGAGCTATCCATAAAAAGCCGCCGAGGAACATAAAGAAAACAGCCTCTATGTTCGGATATTCAAATCCCCCCATGGCTATCAAGATAAGCGCGGCCGGCAAACGTGCTACAGCCATTATCCACGTCATGGCCCAATCGCTTTTAACGAAATGGCGCCTCAGCGCGGCATCGATGTTGTTGGAAAAAGCCCAGAATAATGGGGCGAGAAGCGCCAATGCAAGCCATTCAAGATTCATTATTCAAAATTAGAAAATTAAAAATTAGGGAGGAGATTGGAATTAAAAAAGTATGATGTTATGATCATAGCATGCGATACTCTCGACTTATGAAATCATCTTTGTCAGCCATTTTCCGGAGATCGTCCGTTCTATTCGCCTATCAATTCGGCTCCACGGTGAACGGACACGCCAGACATGACAGCGATGTGGATATCGCTGTTTTTCTGGATCCGAAATTGTCGCCGACGGAACGTTTTGATAAGCGGCTCGTGCTGATGAGCGATCTGGAAGGCATTTTAAAAAAAAGGGTCGATTTGGTGGTGTTCAACGATTTGCAGTCCCTTTTCTTCACTTACGTCATTGTCTCCGAGGGGTGCCTGATCTATACCAACCGCGAAGAAGCCCATCTTGACTTCGTTTCCAGGGCCATGGGTCTTTATTTCGATTATCAGCCCTTCATGGAACTTTACAACAAACACTATGTCCAAAAATGCGCTCAAGCTGAAAAAAAATCTATAAAAAATAATAAACCAATATCGACCAGTTCCAAGATTTCAAGCTGGCAACTGTAAATTATGGCTGTGCTGAAAATTCAGCAGTATCGCTGAATCCCAAATAATCTGGAGCAATCTGCAAGATTGCTCCAGCGGGGAAGGCGATTGGGCGGTTTCTGAAGAAACAGCTTTAGGGTTCTTTTGTATAAGTTCATACGTTCTCCATTGGAATTCCCGTATGTTTTTTATTTTGCCATGCTTGCAGATAAGCCCACAATAACTGCCCGCATTCCGGCGATTCAAAAGAGCAAATTATCTAAGCACATTTCCCCTCAGCACGGAGCGGAAGCGGGCGTCACGGAGGACATCCTCCGGAACGCTGACATCGAAGTCCGGCCGGCCGCAGGCAACGTCGAAGACGCCACGCGGAACCAGAGAAGAAGACAAAGCATTGTCGGCATCAAAAACCGTGTATGTCCATGGAGACAGGCCGACGGAATCAGCAGGCTCCTGTCCCGCCAGACTAAGACCCGCTAAATCCGCGTAAGATAAACGGTCGGTTCCGATAATGGTTCTGCCTGCCAGAAACCGCTGACGGGCGGCCAGACGTTTGGCCCAGGGAAGCCCAGAATTATCATGAGAGTAAGGCAGGGGGTTTCGCATTCCGTCGATCATGGCGGGGCGGTAACCAAGAATCGGTTTACCCTCCAGAGCCTCTGGATCAACGGAGCCAAAAACCGGATTCACATAAGCATCGTTTTTCTGGGGCGTTCGGCCTTTGGTCCGATTCATGGCCAGAATCATGGCAATGAAATTGAGCTGAGGATCGCCGTAATCCGGCCCCAGAGTTAATCCGGGTTCCTGTTCCATGCACTGCAGGGCGGCAGTCAGCTTTTCGGAACCGCCGAAAGCCTGGATGAGGCTATCCACGTTTACCGAGGCGAGATCCGCATCCCCTTTTCTGGCCGTGCCGTCGGGGTTTACCCAATCGAAGAAGGCTGCGGCCTTGCAGGGGCTGGCATAGTTGCCTAAACCCATTTCGATCTTTTCGGCCGCCTTCATTTCCGCGCGGGGGCGTAGGATGGCGGGAGCGGGAACGATAACACGGGGAGCCTGCGAAGCGGATTCCTGAGCGATGTCGGAAAGGGCGCCCTCGACAGCGGGACGGGCTCTCTGAACCAAGGCGGCCAATCTATCACATAGAAGAACCAATTGTTGCGGATCCGCAACTTCCAGAGCGGCAACGTGTTGTTCCAAATCACTCATAATGAGAGGGTAAACGAAAATTTAAAGGAAATTATTATTATATAAAATTTATCTATTGTCAAGTTCAATTTTCTCGTGAGCCAGATGATCGGTTTTCACCCACGGCAGCGCCACGAGCGCGATGAGGGACGTGATGGCGCCCAGAAAGACCGTGATCTGGAGGCCGTTCATGCTGAATAGTCCAAAATTGACGCCGGTCTGGATTTTTTCGTAGATGTATCCCCCGCTGACGGAGCCGAAGACAAGGCCAAAGTTCATGATGGACGCCATGACCGCGAAATTCGTGCCTTCGAGATTTTTGGGTGTGGAAAGCGCCACGAATTTGAGGAGCGGGAGGAAGGACACCATATAGAGGATGCCGAGAAAAAAATCGAGAAAGAAATTGAGGTACACGATGCCTGGGTAGGCCATGAGGACCGTCCAGAATTCCCGGCCGTGCGCGATGAGGTAGATGGGGACAGCGATGATCGCACCGATGTATTTGACCGAGGGGAAACTGCCCCACGCGTTGGCGAGATCGATTGTGGTGAGCGTGAGCTGGGTCATGCCGAAAATCGCGCTCAGGAGGATCGTCCAGATCAGCACTTTTTTGATCGGAAGTTTATCGAGCCAGCGACTAAAGAGGAGGGAGCCGACCAGCCAGCCCATGGAGCTAACGACGCCGAAGTAGCCGAAGGTTTCCTGGTCGATTTTGACCTGATTCATGAGATAGTCCTGCCACGGCGCCCCGAAACTGGGCGTGAAACGCCACAAAAAAATGAAGATGGCGGCCGCGAAGATACTGCGTCCGATCACCTTCATGTCCATGAGGTGCTTGAAATAAAACGCGAACCAAAGGAACCAGACGGCGATGACGCCGAGGGAGGTGAGAGAAGACAAATCCCCCTCGCCCCCTTTATCAAGGGGGGAACCGGTATCCCCCGTGCTCAACGATAAAAGTACGACCGTTAAGACAAAGGCAAGAATGGCCGAAACAATATACCGGGGCTTGATGGCCTGATGGATTTTGAGCTCGGAGCGGTCTTTGATGCGCTCTTCTTTGATAAAGAATGAGAGCGCGAAGGTGATGAGCGGCATGAGGGCGGTGAGCAAAAACATGCCGCGGAGGCCGACGATGCCGCGACCGATCAGCAGGCCGGACAGAAACGTGGAAATAATGGCGCCGACGGTGAGAGATCCCCAGCAAATGGATTGGTAGCGACCTGCGGTTTTTTTGTCGGACTGCTGAACCACGAGGCCGTCGCAAATGACGTCGGTGAAGCCCATGCCGACGTTGGCGATCATGATCGGGATCGCGAAACTGATGAACGAATCGCTGAATTTCCAAATCCACAGCCAGCTGGCCATGGTGATGAGCGGCATGATGTGGAGATAAGGACGACGGCGCAGGCCCCGAATGGGGACGAGGTCGGTGAGAAAGCCGTAAATCGGCTTAATGCTCCATGAGATGGTCGGCAACGCGGCCAGAATGCCGAGCTGAATGAAATTGAGGTTGAGTTCATTGCGTGTAAACAGGAATTGGGCCAAGCCGGAAATGCCCACAGCTGCCTGGACGAAGTAGACGGCGGCGAAAAACAACTCATTTCGTTTCATAATTACAAGATTAATTATTCAAAGATTACAAGATGGTGCTCAAGTGCTCGGTATGAGGAGACTATTTAATATTTTTAAAGCCTACTTCTGATTGAAGATCGTGGCTGTCTTCGATAAAAAGCCATTTTTCCGGCACGCGGGCGTCTTTGTGCGCGTCGATGTGGACGAGGGTGGAGGCGTCGGAAATAAGCCCTTGCTCGCGGGCCTCGTGCCAAAAATAAAACGCGTGGTTATGATTATCCACGATAATGATGGGCTTTTCGGTTTGCGAATGAACCGTGCGAAAAAAATGTTTAAGGCCCGCGCAACTTTTGAGAATACCGTGTTCGTCAAAAGTCTCGAAGGCGATTTCGGATCCCAATTCGGGGCGAGATGACGCAAGAATATCCGGAATATATAATTGTGGATTTTGGCGATGATCGAAAAAAAACGCGTTATTCCCGACCCGACCTCGAAGATAAAAAGGGGCCTGATACATCATTTTATATTTTATATCGCGCCTCTTCATAGTGGTGATTTTCCCTATTCCTTTGATAAAATTTGTGCGCCTCTTTGATCAACTTAATCACTTCTGTCGGGCTTTCCGCGGCAATAATCGGATATAAATCTTCCGGATTGAGATAATGTTTTTTAAGAGGCCATTGTTCGACCCATCGTATAAGACCATTCCACATTTTTCCCATGAGGATGATGGGGACATGATGGAGCTCGCGAACCTGAAGGAGCTGCCAGGTATAAAAAAATTCCAGAGCGGTTCCCACTCCCCCGGGCGCCACCACGACGACGTTCGCGAGCGACATGAAGTAATCGAGGCGTTGAGAAAAACGATTAAAATCTTTCTTGACGTCGATATGATCATTGGCTTTCTGTTCTTTTGGGAGCCTGATCGTAAGCCCGATTGAATGGGAATGGTTTCCTTTTTTGCGCGCGGCATCCTGACAACCCTTGTTACCCGCCTCCATCACTCCCGGCCCGCCACCCGTGACAATATCGATGCCTTCGGACGCGATTCGTTTGGCAAGATGATAAATCCGCTGATAGTCGCGGTCGTTTTGTTTAATCCTGGCTGAGCCGAAAATGACAACCCTAAAATGATTCTGCGATAATGTTTCGCTTATTTTTTGCATGATTATTGATGATTAGAATGAACGCTAAGAATGGCGCGCGTCAATTCTTTTCCGAGAGCCACTCCAGGCTGATTGAACGCGTTGATGTCGAAAAATTCACCCAAAAACGCAGTGGCGCCCTGAAAGAGCATAAATAACATTCCCAGATGTTCTTCGTCAACGCGATCGATTTCGATCGTGAAGCTTGGCCGATCATTTTTGATGAGCGCTTTTTGGGAAGCTTCCATCTCCGCGTGCATCATCTGTTGGAATGTTTTTTTGTGAAGGCACTCCAGCGATTCTTCTTCCTCGTATAAGGGGGGGATGCGAATCGACGGGCCCATTTTAGCCACTTTAATAAACATAATCAGCTTGTCATTCGGCCCTTGGTTATAAAGCTGGAATTGAGAATGCTGGTCCGTAACCCCCAGCGCGTTGATGAGCGTGATGCCCACGTTGAGGGTTCTGTGAAGCCATTTTTTTTCTTTGCCCGTGCTTTCGGCGACGAGCTGACGAACCCAGTCCGCGAAGCGGATGAGGCGAGAGGAGTAGGGAATGAGAACGTGGGCGCTTTTTTCTTTTTCACTCATTAGATACTGAACTGTCGCGAGCTGGAAGGGGAGATTAGTGTCGCTATTTTTACTCAAAAATTGGGCGCGCATCTTTTGCGCGCCACGAATCAGGGCGCGGATGTTGATTCCGAGAAGCGCCGCCGGAAGAAGCCCGACGGGCGTGAGCACGGAAAAGCGGCCGATCACATTCGGCGGGATGGAAAAACTGGGGATCCCTTCGCGATCGCCAATGAATCGAAGGAAACCTTTTTTGGGATCCGTAATAAAAACGAAATGAGTCCGCGGACTGAGTTTTTTTCGATCGATTGCCGCTCTGAAATAAAGATAGGTGGCCATCGTCTCCGGCGTGTTCCCGGACTTGGTGATCACAATAAAAAGCGTCCTCCTGAGATCGATTCGAGATCCGATGTTTGAGATTTGAGAGGGATCGATGTTGTCGAGCACAAAAAGCGTGGGAACCTTCTTCGTGCGCGGATGTGGATCCGCGCCTTCAGAAGAAGCGAGGCTTTCCGCCAGACAACTCGCGCCCAGGGCGGAGCCGCCGATCCCCAGCACCACGATAAACTCATATTTTCCCTTTGCCTTTTTGGCGTAGATTTCGATGTCACGAAGCGTCTTCTGATCATCCAAAATTTCACAAAATCCCTGGTCTTTTTTCTGAATTTCTTTGAGATAACCCCCCAACTGTTTTTGTTGCGCGCGAATATCTGTCGGCTTTAGACCGTGCTTTTGAGCGATTTTGTGCAGGGGTGAGAGATCGAGTTTGAGCATGAATTATTTTTTCTTAGCTTTGCTCCAGTCGTCTAAAAATTTTTTGATCCCCTGATCCGTCAGAGGATGCCGAAAGAGCTTGCCGTAGATATCGGGCGGAATAGTACAGACATGCGCGCCCATGATGGCCGATAAGGCCACTTGACGCGGGGAACGAATGCTGGCGACAATGATTTCGGTTTTGAACTGATAATTTTTGTAGATTTCGATGATTTCCGAAATCAGTTCCATGCCGTCTTGACCCGCGTCATCCACGCGGCCCACAAAGGGGCTGACAAATGCGGCGCCCGCTTTGGCCGCAAGGAGCGCCTGGGCCGCGGAAAAAACCAGCGTCACGTTGACCGCGATGCCTTCTTTGGAAAGCGTTTGAGCGGCGAGCAATCCGTTCGGCGTCATGGGGCATTTGATGCAAATATTGCTCGCCCATTTCGCGTAGCGACGACCCTCTTCGATCATATCTTTGGCCTCTGTGCTGAGAACTTCGGCACTAATGGGACCGTGAATAATGGACGCGATTTCTTTAACGCGTTTTTCCAAGTCCATTCCTTCCTTCGCAATGAGACTTGGGTTCGTGGTGACGCCGTCCACCAATCCCCAAGCAGCATATTTTTGGATGATGACGAGATCGGCGGTGTCGAGAAAGAGCTTCATAAAATTTTACTTTGTAAAATTTTAAATTTCTAATTTTTTTATTCTTTAGTCATTAGAGATTGAATCCTTTTGTTGGAAATTAGAAATTAGATATTTCTTATTTTATTGTCGTTATTATATGCTATGGATTTTATGAAGCCAACGGAGCTACAAGATTCATGAATTGACTTATTTGATTTTTAGTATATCATCTTAATCTATTTCTTAAAAATTGTTCTTTTTGGATTTAAGCGCTTATGAATATTTTAGGTGGGCGGACTCCCCTGAAAGGCCTGCCACTTCTTATGCGGAAGTGCACGCCCTCGTGCCTGAGCATCGAAAAACGTTGCAACAGGCTTTGTTAAGTCGTTATCCTCATGGCGTGGAACCGGTGGATATCGCGACCTTTTTCGATCACCGACCCTGGCAGGAAACCATGCTCATCGTGAGAACCGCGGAAGTATTAGCGCTTTCGGGTTTTTGTTCCGGACACTGTCCTGAATGCGGACTCAGCGCCAAACCCTATTCGCAACGAAACCGTAAAATTTTTGATCCAGAAAAATTGATCGCTTTCATGGAAAAATTCGGAATCGGCAATAGCATCAATCCACTCCTGCTCTATGACGCTACGGATCCGCTGGATTATCCGTATCTCTTTGACATTCTGGAATATCTTGAACGCTTTTCCGACCTGCGTGAAATTAAGGTGCCGACGTAGTGCCCTCCGGGTCGAGAGAATCAATTTTTGGAACTTTTAGAATTGGCACGCATGCGTTTCCGAAAAGTAGTTCTCAGTCTTTCTTTTCTCCCTTCCAATGAGGAACGCTTACGGGAGAATGGCGTTATTGACGCCGCCGAGAGAGCGTCCACCCGCATTATCGAACGATCCCGTCTATCTTATGACATGCCTATCAATATCAATCCTATTGATGTAAAATGCGTCGGCCGCGCACGTCAGGGGAAAAAAGATCCTGTTTTAAGGGCTGGTTTTAATTGCAGTGATATGACTTTCATTGATCCTGTGAACGGCCCTTGCTGTAACGAGTATCATATATCTTCCACCCTTTTCCCGACAGAGCGAAACGCATTTCCTGTAAATCAAAAAAGAAGGGTTTACCCGAGAAACCCATTTTCTATCATGCGTTCTCCGCTTGGTTTTATTGAAGGGCCCACCCTTTATATGCCGTACTCCAATTATATTGACCTGGATACCGGTCAATTCCATACCGAAGTGAGCCTACGGCATGTGGCCGCCTATCTATTCTTTCTGATTCGGAATTATGATAATGATTCCCATTTCCATAACGGTTTTTTTCAATACTGGGGTTTTGTTGTAAAAGCCTTAGATCAACATGAATTCGTATTGCCCGAGGACGCGGATGAATTGGTTTTTTATCAAACAATAATTCGGGATTTAATGAAAATGCTGGAAGCGCGGGTATCTTCCGATACAGCCCCTCTCAATATCGCCATGAATGGAGACTTTCATCGGTATCGTGAACTTTTCGAGCAGATCAAAGCGGCTGTTTCAAGAATTCCCGGCTATACACACTCCTGAAAATACACGCTGACGGCGGGAAGAAGGCGGTTTTTTTGGTTGCCTTTTTTTCGGTAAATTTCACAGGCGCGCCGCGGAAGAGGACGAAGGGCGTTTGTTCGTTCGTCTCGCCGACGCCGAGGAGGAGCGCGGAGGCGAGGTTGTCCGCCACGGCTTTTTGCGTCACGCGCATGGTTTTGCCGTAGAGGTCTTTTTTGCCTCGCTGATCCTCGACGCCTTCGAAACCGGCCCAGCCGATGGCGCGGCCTGTGGTGCCGGCGCGGAGAGGCTGACAGGTAGAATCGGCGATGAGAATGCCGAGTCGCCTGATTTTAAAGTGCCGTCTGAGTCGCTTTTGAATTTCCTGCGCTGTTTTGAACGCGTCTTTTGGCCATAAAATCGCGGCGTCTTGCGGCGCGTTGCTCAAATCGATGCCCGCGTTGGGAATGAGGCAGTTGTCTTTAAGAGTGAGCGTAATGTCTTCATTTTTATCGAAAACGCGATCCGCCTCTTTTGAGATCCAGTAGGATAATGGATGTTTTTTCAGATCCACCAAGCGC
Organism: Candidatus Peregrinibacteria bacterium; assembly: GCA_016220165.1. Taxonomy (GTDB): domain Bacteria; phylum Patescibacteriota; class Gracilibacteria; order UM-FILTER-43-11; family JACRIE01; genus JACRIE01. The sequence goes on along the minus strand of JACRIE010000005.1, from coordinate 17,903 downwards.
CCTTCGCAATAGGAAACGGCTTTGGATACAATACCAAGAAGATCACCCTCGACGAGTTTTTGACAGTGACGATCGAGCGTTGCTAAAATAACGGCAATCAGATCGTCATTTTTTTGTATGAGCCGGCTTTTGAGCGGAAGAGTGAGCAGGAGATTGAAGAATTACAATGGCGGCCGCGAGGAGCCAAAAAATCATGGCGAGATCATTTTTCCAAAAGGGCGTGTCAAAAAACCCGTGCAGGAGGATACCCCACATGGCGATGAGGGGGTAAGTGAATGATTGATGCATGAGCGCGATCAGCAGAAGGAGCGCGATCAAGCCGGCAAGGCCGGCATTCATCCAAAACGCCAAAAAAATATTGTGCGGATGGGGCATATTCCATTCCAGTGGCGAATGTCCGAGGACGCGAACCGCGTTTGTCTGGTACTGATTTTGAAATTGCCCCAAACCAATGCCCAATAATGGATGTTTTTGGAGGAGATTCGCGGAAACCTGATAGATTTCCACGCGCACCGAAGTACTGGAACGATTTTTAAAATCCAAAAATCTTTGAAATTTTCCCGTGTATATTTGAGTTGAAAGAATGAGAAGCAGCGCGCCTCCAAGGACTAAAAGGGCCGCAAAAACACGCTTTAAATTAGAGCAATGGTAATGGCGCAAAATGTAGAAGGCCAACGCGCCGAAAATGCCCAAAATCGCGGCATAAGACTGACTGAAAAGCAGCGCGTGCGCGAGAATAATCAGACTCGCGAGATCCATGTAATTTTGCTTTTTATTTTGACTTTCCCGGGTCGTGACAAAATAGACCGTGAGGAGAAAGGCCGGCGCTATATAGAGCGCTAAATAGTTGGCCGAGTCGAAAAATCCACGTAGACGGAAATCGTAAGTAATTCCGTCGCCCAAAAAGCCGTAGCCATAAGAAACCAGCGCGACGAGAACCGCTGAATAAACGAATTGCCGCAATAGAGTTCTGACCTGGAGCGGCGTTTTGAAAACTTGCACGAGAACGATGAAGTAGAGCAATGGGGCCAAAATCCAGCCTTTCCACACTCCCAAGGCGATCTGCTGCGCATCGACCCAAACGCCGTCCGGCAATTGGATAAAAGGGTGGATGAAAATGGCTCCGAGAGACGCGCCTATGAACAATAAAAGACCCGCATAAAAATATTCCCGGACGCGCGGATCCCAGACAAAAATTTTCCGGTCGCGGATGCGCTCGATATACCAGAGGACGAACAAGACGTAGGTGAACAGCTCGAGTGCCGTGAAAGGAATCCCCACCACCTGAAAACGAATCAGATAAAGTGGGAAGAAATAAGGGGAAACATAAATCAGCTTTTTGACGGCTTCGATCATCATGACAAGTTAGTCTGTAGTCCGTAGTTGGTAGTCTGTAGCTAAATCCAAATTAAATCTACAGAAACTATAGACTACGGACTACGTTGCTACGGACTATTCTTCGTCTCCCGGCATTTTTGGCTCGATGATTCCGTAGAATCCATTGTCGCGCCGGTACACGAGGCTGTAGCGTTTTGTTTCGCTATTGTTAAAAAGGAATGCGTTGTGGCCAATCAGCTCCATACGCTCAATGGCCTCTTCTTCGGTCATAGGACGAGAATCCGAGAAGCGTTTGCGCTTAACGATTGTGGGGACTTCAAATGGCTCCTCAACAGGTTCTTCCTGGATTTGAGTGGCCTCTTCCAGCGTGCTGGCCGGCATTAGTTTTCCGCGCTTGTCTGTGCGATGAAGCCGCGCTTTGTAGCGTTCGATTTGGGTAATCAATTTTCCATAAGCCCGGTCAATAGCTAAATCCACATCCGCCTTGCGGGTTTCGGAACGAATAACTGCGCGTGGAGCGAAAATCGTGATCTGGCAGGTGATGCTGTCGTCTGCTTTTTTTGTTTTCGTGTGACTGATCTCCACTTTTACTTCAGTGGATTCATCTCCAATCCTATCCGCGTATTTTTGTAATTTTTGGATTTTCTCTTCGATGGTCTTTTTTTGGCGTTCTCCAAGCGTGATATTCTGCGCGACTAAATTGATTTGCATAAGGTCGTGGATTTAAAAAAATAAAACTCTATTTTTAAGGTGCTTTACCCTAAAAATTATGTTCGTTTCGTTTTTTAAAATCAAGCGCTTCTCGCCTTGAGTGAGAAGAAAAAAGATGGTACTCTTTCTTCGATTATTCAAAATTCAAAAATTCAAGATTCAAAATTAGGATAAAGAATTTAGATTTTGAATTTTATAATTTTCGAATTTTGAATTGATCTTATCTAATAAAAATTAAAAAATGCCTCTCAAAGTGATTGCCGACACTTTTACCCTCTCCCGCGACTCCGCTCATCTGATCCTCCTTAAAACCATCAAGAAACCACGCACGGATGATCAGGTATGGGTTACAATGGAACTCATTGATTTCGGGAAATACGGACGCGCCGCGGGACAAAAAATTATCGAAGTGATTGAGGATGTCTTTTTTGAGGATGATGATAAGGCCAGTGACAATGTTTATGAACGTTTTGAGGGAACGCTCAAGGAAATCAATCTTGTCCTCAAGCAAGTCCAGGACAAAAAAGGGTTGGGCAAAACGCTTCGTGTGAATGCCATTCTCGCGGTTCTTTCGGGGAACCATCTTTATCTGACCCAATCCCAAAAAGCGGAAGCCTATCTCATCCGCGGCGGAAAATGCAGTCTGATCAGCGATACTTTTGAACCCAATAAGAATGGAGATATTTTTACCACAATCGCGAGCGGCGATCTGCGAGACAATGATAAGATCATTTTTTCCACGCAACGGCTTTTGAGATTTTTCACTAATTCTCAACTCATTCAAACGTTCACCTCCGGAATCACGGAAGCGCTTGATACCGTTAAAGAAGCGGTCTTGAACGACAAAGAAGCCAGCATCGGCGTTTCGTGCGTTCATACCAAGATCCCCTATCTTTCTGAAGCAGTCTCCAAAGGCCCTCGCGAAAATCCATTGCTTCAGAAAGTGAAAGGATGGGCTACGATCGCGATTGATTTTATTATGGCTAAATTGGGTCGCAAAAAGACATCTTTCAATCAAAATACAATTCTTGTGATTTTAGTGGCCGTCATCCTTCTTTTAGTGATCAGCGTTTCTCTGCTGATGGACAGCAGCCGCAACCGCGCGCTCCGCGAAGAATATCGTCTGAAAATCGAGGCTCTGAATCAGGATCTGTACACGGCGAGCGCTAAGGGTTATACCAATGATAAGGAATCGGCTAACGCTATTTTGGATAAGGTTGACCGTGACGCGCGAACTATTTTGGATACCAATTATTTTCGTCCCGAGGCGTTGGCGCTTTTGGATAAAGTCCAGGAAAATCGCGATAGCATCAATAATACTAAGCGCGTGAAGGGAACTGTGCCGCTCGTTGACCTTTCGGAAAAAAAGGCGGATGCAGCCGCTTTGGGTTTCATGAACCTCGATGATCATTTCTACGCATTTGAATACAATACCCTTTTTGAAACGATTCTCAGCAAAGTCCTTGATCCAAAAATCATTGATGAAAAAGAGATCGCTACCGCAGGAACGGCTTTCCCTGACGGCGGTATGCTCCTTTTCTTAACTCAATCAGGACGCGTGATTGAATATGTCTCCGGACGCTTTTCTTACGCAGGGACTGAAGATCCAAGCTGGCAAGCAGGAACGGATCTTATCGCTTACGGCAAAAATATCTACATTCTTAGCCCCGCCAAGAATCAAATTTATAAATACACCCGATTGCGTTCGCGCTTCTCCGCGGCGAATGAGTACAATAAAGACGCTGATTTAAAAGACGCACTTTCCCTTGCCGCGGATGGCAATATCTATGTCCTGAAACAAGGAGGACAGATTGTGAAATTATTTAAGGGCAGTAAGCAAAATTTTAGTATCAACGACATGGGTTCGGATATCAGCAAGGCCACTCAAATTTTTACGGCCGCGGAAATGAATAATATTTATTTCCTGGATCCTACGAATAAACGGGTAGTCCTTGTCCGCAAAGATCCTAATGGAGGAGCCACGTATAAGGGCCAGATCTTACTGGAGGACGTCGTGGGGACTCCCCGTCGTATTTATGTCGACTCCGCGGAGCAAAAATTGTACCTCCTGACAGATTCTAAAATTTACGCGCTGGACCTTTAAAGCCAGAATGGCGGGCCGGATTGTGGACCGAATTGTGACCCCGAAGGGGGCTCGGATGGTGGCCCGGATGGTGGTGATTGAAATCAATTTATGAATAATGTTGAAAAAACGCTTGAGCGGTTTCGCGCCGGTAAGCTGTTGGTTGTTACGGATGATGTCGGCCGGGAGAATGAAGGGGATTTGATTTTGGCGGCCGAGAAGGCGACACCGGAAAAAATCGCGTTCATGATCCGCCATACGAGCGGCGTTCTTTGCGTGCCTATGACCGGCGAACGTTTGGATGAACTTCAGTTGCCGCCGATGGTCGCGCATAATATGGAGCCTCATCGGACAGCCTTTACTGTGTCCGTGGATTTTACGAAAGGAACCACGACCGGCATTTCCGCCCATGATCGAACCAAAACCATTCAAGCCCTTATTCATCCAAAAACAAAGCCTCAGGATCTGGCGAGACCCGGACATATTTTTCCGCTGAGATGTGCGGAAGGCGGCGTTTTGAAGCGCGCCGGACACACGGAGGCCGCGGTAGATCTGGCGCGTTCGGCCGGCCTTTTCCCCGCCGCGGTCATTTCAGAAATTGTGAATGAGGATGGCAGTATGGCGCGCATGCCGGTGCTCAGGCAATTCGCGAAAAAGCATGACCTGCCTCTGCTGACAATCGCGGAACTCATTGAATACCGCCGTTGTCATGAGCGCTTGATTGAATCGGTCGCGACATCGAGACTGCCTACCCGTTTTGGGAAATTTAAGGTTCAGGTTTATCGGAGTCTTCTGGATAATAAGGAGCATGTCGCGCTAATCAAGGGCGACCTGACAAAAGGCCCTGTCACGGTGCGCGTTCATTCGGAATGCCTGACCGGCGAAGTATTTCATTCCCTGCGCTGCGACTGCGGCGAGCAGTTGGAAGAATCGCTCCGGATTATTCAAAAATCCAAAGCCGGTGTTTTTGTTTACATGCGCCAGGAAGGCCGCGGCATCGGACTCCCGAACAAAATCCGGGCTTATCATCTGCAGGACAAGGGCTATGACACGGTGACGGCTAATAAAAAACTGGGGCTTCCGGTCGATTTCCGCGATTACGGCATCGGCGCGCAGATTTTGGTCGATTTGGGCGTCTCATCGATCCACCTGCTGACGAACAATCCGAAAAAAATGATCGGACTGGAAGGATACGGACTCAAGATCCTCAAGCGGATCCCGATTGAAATCACGCCGAATCAGCAAAATAGGAAATATTTACGCACGAAAAAAAGTAAGCTGGGGCATTGGCTGAAGAAGGTATGAATGAAAAAATTTATAATTATAGCTGACTATTGTTAACTAACTATAGTATACTATAGTTAGTCTTTAACATATCTAAATAATGGCTAACTTACTAACAAATCCTACCTTTTTAAAGAATATTCTTTTCTCAAATTCGCCATGGCTGAAAGATCCAAAAAGGCTGCCGGAAGTTAAGCCTTTTAAGCGTGAAGCCTTTTTTAGAGTCAAAAAACAAATGGGGGATCCCCACAAAATGGCCATTCTCATTAAGGGGCCAAGACGGGTCGGTAAAACAGAAATACAAAAACAACTTATCGTTGATTTGATTGAGAGAGATATTTCTCCTCAAAAAATTCTATATCTCTCATTAGATGATGCCCAAATTCAAGCCGAGAACCCCAAAGATCGCTGGCGCATTGTGAACGATCTTTTAAATCAGTGGGCAACCCTATCAGGCGTAAATTCTTTTGACGAAATTAATACGCCATCCTTTTGTTTTTTAGATGAAGTCCAGGCAGTAGATAACTGGGCTCAACTCGTTAAAATTCGCGAAATGAGGGTTTGTCTGCTGACATAAAGATATAATTTCTAATATTGAATTTTAAGCGCTTTTTTCGGAAGCCTGCTGGAGCTCCTGCATGACATCCGCGAGGCAACCACAGAGCTCGTCCACAAAGGCGTCGGTGACGCTGAATGGTAGGGACGTGCGCAGAATGTCGCCCTTCCCGCCTTTGGCAAAAATAACGCCTTTTTGTGGAGCGAGGGTAAGCGCCCTAATCGCCATTGCCGGCGATGTGAGCCTGAGCCCGACCATGCCGCCCGTACCGACCACTTCCGCCACGACATCAGGGTATCGTTTCTGAAAATCAGCGGTCTGCCTTTTGAACCGTGCACTGCGCGCGGCCACGTTTTTCCATTGCTCTTTTTCAAGAACCATCCTGAGTACCATGCGCGCGGCCACGATACCGTCGAGCGGCTGAGAAAAGGTATCAAACGTATTACCCGGCTTTCTTCCTGCGGCGACGGCGCGCAGGGTGTCTTCGCTGACCATGGTCGCGCCGATGCCGTGACCGTTGCCAAGACCTTTGGCAAAGGTCACGGCATCGGGACGGTGCGCTGGATTATTACGGTCGCCCCATAAATCCATGCCCAGCGGCCCGGCGCTGTTGCGGACAAAGGTCTGAACTTCGTCATAAATCTTTTTGCCGTGCAACCGTGTGACTTCTTCGGCCAAAGCCCGCATGAGTTCAGGCGGATAGACGTGAAATCCACCCACACCCTGAATGCCGTCTTCCGTGTGCCAGAGAGGGCTTCTGCCTTCCGTGTAAGCTTTCCTCATCTGTTCCAATGCCTGATCGAGATTGCTGCCATCACGATTCACCCGGATAGCCTTCGCGGCCAGACTCTGCAGGGTGGTGTCCCCTGTCCAGCCCGGCGCGGTGCATAACATAGCGTTTGTTGCCAAATCCCTGCCGCCATAACCGCCTTCCATGGCCACCATTTGAGTGCGCTCTTCCCCGCCCAGAGAAGCCATACAAAGAGCGATGGCCTGATTGTTTGCCAGGGAACCTGAGGAAGCCAGGAGCCCTCTGAAATCCCCGTAAGGATTCAGGAGATCCTTCAGCTCTTTTAATAACAGGATCGCCTGCGGCGAGAGCTGGCTCGTGTCCACCATATCCACCCCCTGGTATCGTTCCCTGAAATGCCGAATCGCGGCTTCGATCCGCGGATTACCCCATCCTTCCGACATCGAAAGGATGCATTGGTGGGCGTCCAGCACGCTTTCCGGATCCTGACCCCTCAGACCCACCCTGAATCCCTCCCTCCATTCTGGAACAGCCCGCGGCGGGTACTGACAGCCCCAAGGGTACACCAAGCCTCCCACCGATACGGCGTCGTGCGCCGAGGCCACTTCCTCCGGCGACATTCCTTCGCTCAATGAATCGGCGTCTCTTGCAAACTGAACGATTTCTCGTGCGCTTCCTGACATATTTTTTAATTTAAAAAAATAAAAAGGAGATTATGATACTACGAAAAAAACCGAAGGGCAAACTCGCCCTATCTTTCGTTGCACGCCACGTCGTTTGCAAGCGACGTGGTAGGGCCACGGAGAATTGAACTCCGGTTATCGGATTGAAAATCCGGTGTCCTAACCACTAGACGATGGCCCCAGGACAAAAAAGCAGAAAAATTATAGCGGTAAAGTCCTAAAAGTCAAAATAGGAAGGCGAATGCTACAATACAGCCATGCGTGTTCTTTTTTACACCGATACTCCCAACGTTGGCGGGGCGGAAAAACAAATGGCGCTTTTGGCGAAGCATTTGAAGCGGCTGGGCGTTCGCGTATCGCTGGCCTATGGCGGCTACAGCCAATTGGAAGAGAGGGATTTCGCGCCTTTTTGCGAATGCGTTTATTCGCTGCCCGTGATCCACAAGCATGACCCGCGCCATTATCATCGACTGAAAGAAATCCTGTGCAAGGACGGCCTTTTCGACCTGCTTCACATTCACCTATGGAATCCCGGGGCGTGCCAGTACGCATTTTTCGCCGCGGCGCATGCGGGGATACCCATCGTGACCACGGAGCATGATCCGTTTGAACTCCGCGGAATCAAACAATGGATCAAGAAAAGTTGCCTTCAAAAAACAGCCCACGCGATCGCGGTCAGCTCGGATAATTATAAATTTTTGAACCATTACTACCACATCCCCGAGAATCATCTGCATTTGATTCATAACGGGATCGACGTGGAACGGTTCGCGGGCACGGTTAATAGTAGGGACAAGGCATGCCTTGTCCCTACGGAGGACGGCGTGCCCGCGGATGCAATCGTCGTGACGTGCATCGCGGAATTGCACCCGCGCAAGGGGCATGAGTACCTTTTGCGCGCGTTTGAGCATTTGGAAATGGCCGCGCCGCGCGTGCATCTCTTTTTAGTCGGCAAAGGGCCCTTGGAAGCGAGCCTTCGACGACGGTACGGACAGCATCCGAACATCCATTTTTTGGGATGGCGCGACGATATCCCTGAACTGCTGAAGGCGAGCGATATCGTCATTCTCCCCTCTTTGAAAGAGGCGTTTGGAATGGTGCTTGTGGAAGCCATGGCGAGCGGCGTGGCCGTGATTGGAACGAATCGCGGCGGCATCCCCGATATTGTTCAGGACGGGGTTACAGGACTTCTAGTCCCTCCCGCTAACAGTGAAAAAATCGTCGAGGCGATTTATACCCTGATTCAAAATCCCGACTTAAAACGAGATATGGGAAAGAAAGCCCTCCAACATGTGCGCGAGCATTTTACCGCGGAACGGATGGCGAGGGAGACGATGGAGATCTATGAGCTAGTGACGAGTGACGAGCGACGAGCGACGAGTTATTCTTCTTTCTCGTCTCTCGTTTCTCGTCGCTTCTTATGACCTTTCTCCACAACCTGCATGAAGAATTTGATGGGCTGCCAGAGGTAATGATTGAGTAGCTCTACCGTTTCCTGGGCCTTTTCCGTGACGGAACGGACGCCGTAGAGGATGCGGATGAGATTATAAATGAGGAGGATGATGAAAAATACCAAAAGCCCGATGCCCACGGTGAGCATGAGGTATAAAAAGTCTAGCGGGGTATTGTAAATCCCAAGCATGTTTTTTGTTTTATAAATACTGATGGTTATTATACCATTCCCCTGTATGGAAACCAAAATTAATTTCCGCTGGCTGTCGCCGCCGCTCCTCCTAGCGCTATCATCGCTTTTAAGCCGGCTGTTGGGCGTTTTTCGCGACCATCTGCTAGCCAAAACTTTTGGAGCAACCCTCGGCACAGGGATTTACAATCTGGATTCCTATTACGCGGCGTTCCGGATCCCTGACCTTTTATACAATCTGATTATTTTTGGCGCGCTTTCGGCTTCTTTTATACCGATTTTCGCGCAGTACAAAAAAAAGGGGGATTGGAAAAACGCGTGGGAATTCGCGAGTTCTATGCTGCATTTAATGCTGATCGCGATGGGCGTCTTGGCAGGCGTTGCTTATATTTTCGCGCCTTATTTAGCTAAACTGGTGGCCGCCGGATTCCCTCCCGAAAAAATGGAGCTCACGATTTATTTGATGCGTATCATGCTGATTTCGCCGCTTCTCTTTGGATTTTCAGCTATTTTGACGAGCATCCAGGACAGCATGAATTGTTTCTTTTTTAGATCGATCGGCCCTCTTTTTTACAATCTTGGAATCATCGCGGGCATTGTGTTTTTCGGCCAACAATTCGGAGTGATCGGGGTGACGTGGGGCGTGGTTTTCGGCGCCGCGCTCCAATGGATTGTTCAGCTCCCCTCTTTACGGCAGACCCGCTTTCGCCATTTCTGGATTCTGGGAATTTTCCGACCGGATACGCGCAAAGCATTTCGTTTAATGATTCCGCGACTTTTAGGGCTTTCTCTCAGTCAAATCGCGCTCGTCGCGAATACCCTGATCGCGAGTTTTTTAACCACGGGATCACTCACTATTTTTTACCTCGCGGACAACCTCCAGTCGCTTCCTGTCGGCGTGATCGGCATTAGTTTCGCCATCGCCTCGTTTGCCACGCTCTCGGAACTGGCGGCGGAAAAAAACCAATCCTATTTCGCCCAGGAGCTAGCGCGCGTGATTCATCAAATTTTATTTTTAATTATTCCCGCCACGGTCGGCATGATCCTGCTGAGGCAGGAGATCATCCAATTGATTTTAAGGAGCGGCCAATTCAACGCGCAGGACGCTATGCTGACCGCTCAAGTTCTTTTTTTCTTACTGCTTTCTTTATTTGCCCAATCACTTATTCCGGTTTTGGGACGCGCTTTCTTTGCCCATCACGACACCAAGACACCCCTTTGGATCGGACTGGTTTCTTTTACAGTCAATATTTTTAGCAGCTATCTACTCGCGATTGTCTATTCGTTTGGAATTATTGGAATCGCTATCGCCTATACCCTTGATAATTTTACAAAATTCATCCTGATGGCCTTTTTATTGCATAAAAAAATCCGTCATCCCTTTTTGTATGGCAAACGGCTGGCGCTCATTATCACGGCGAGCGCACTTATGGGCGGCCTACTCTTCGTCCTAAAGACTTTAACGCCGTTCATCAACGCGTCACGTTCGGTATTAGCGGCGAGCGTTGGAGTTTATAGCATGGTTGGCGTCGTCATTTATTTTTGGATCTGCAAAATATTCCGCATCCCAGAGGTTGCCATACTCCTGAAACGATTTTCCCGTAATTGAGCTAGCCTGCTATAGGAGGCCGCATTAAACGCGCCTCTCTTTCCGCCAGCTCTCTTAAGGCCCTTCTTATTCTTTCCACCAATCCCCTTCCAGGCCCGTTTCCGCCTTTTTCCAGTATCTTTGCCTGTGGAACATCAGGAGAAATGTTTTCAGACATAAAATAAAATTCAGTGGATTTATATTATAACCACTTTTTTATTTTTTGTACAACCTTTTCAGGGGTAAACCCAAACTCCTCGAATAATTTTTCAGCCGGAGCGGACGCGCCAAAACCTTCTATGCCGATCATGAGGCCATTGCTACCAATATATTTATGCCAACCCATAGGGCTTGCCATTTCGATGGCGACCCGTTTTTGAACGGATGGCGGCAGGACAGAATCGCGGTATGTTTGAGACTGTTTTTCAAAAAGCTCCATGCTGGGCATATTGACCACGCGGACACTGACGCCGTCTTCGGATAAAATTGAAGCTGCGTCCAGAGCCAGACTGACCTCGGAGCCGGTGGCGATGAGAAGGAATGAGGGTGACGATCCAAAATCCTTCATCACGTAAGCGCCTTTGTGGAGCTGAAAAGCGGATGGATAAATCGAGCGATCCAATGTGGGCAGCGTCTGGCGCGTGAGCGCGAGAACGGTGGGGCCGGTTTTATTTTCGAGCGCGGCGCGCCAGGCTTCGGCGGTCTCCTGCGCGTCGGCCGGACGGATCAGAGCGAGGTTCGGAATCGCGCGGAGGCCGGAGAGCTGTTCCACACTCTGATGCGTGGGGCCGTCCTCGCCCAGGCCGATGCTATCGTGCGTCATGACGGCGATGGATTGAATTCCCATGAGCGCGGCGAGGCGAAGCGCGGGCTTGCAGTAATCGGTGAAGATGAGAAAAGTCGCGCCGTAGGGAATGAGACACTGCGAAAGCGCCATCCCATTCACGGCCGCCATCATGGCGTGCTCGCGCACGCCGAAATGCAAGTTGCGGCCGTCGTAGTGACCGGGCTGAAGATCGCCCATGCCCTCAAGAGTCGTGAGGTTGCTTTCGGACAAATCCGCGGAGCCGCCGATGAGGAAGGGGATGTGCGGCGCGAGCGCGTTGAGTGTTTTTTGTGACGCTTTGCGCGTGGCGATCTTTTCACCCGCTTTGAATTGAGGCAGGATTTCGGACCAGTCTTTTGGTAATTGTTTTTGAGTGTACGCCTCCCATTTTTTATAGAGATCAGGGCGCGTTTTTTTAAATTTTTTGAGGCGCTCGTTCCATTCGGCTTCGGCTTTTTTACCCGCAACGATCGCCTGAGAGAATACGCGCTTGGACTCTTCGGGAATGTAGAAAAATTTGTTTGGATCCCAGCCTAAATTCTGTTTCGTAAGCCGCACTTCCTCTTCACCCAAGGGTGATCCGTGCGCCGCGGAGGTATCGCGTTTGTGAGGACTCCCCTCTCCGATGAACGTTCGGATTTTAATGAGATGAGGCGCGCCTTTGAACTTTTTCGCCGTTTGAATGGCCTGATCGATCGCGTCGATGTCCTGACCATCCTGTATGTTTTGCACGTGCCATCCATACGCCTCGAATCGTTTGCCCACATCCTCGGTAAAAGTGATGTCCGTGCGGCCTTCGATGGAGATTCGGTTGTCATCGTAGAGCACGATGAGGTTGTCAAGCCGGAGGTGCCCAGCGAGCGAAGAGGCTTCGGAGGAAATTCCTTCCATCATGTCGCCGTCGGAAGCGAGGACGTAAATGCGGTAAGAAAGAAACTCCCCACCCAAATCCCCCGGCCTACGGCCTCCCCCTTTATCAAGGGGGCTTATTAGACCCTCCTTTCCAAGAGGGGGATTAAAGACAGCGGCCAGATGCTTCTCCGCCATAGCCATGCCGACCGCGGTGCTGATGCCCTGACCCAAGGGGCCCGTGGTGGTTTCGACACCAGCTGTGTGGCCGTATTCCGGATGACCAGGCGTGCGACTCCCCCACTGGCGGAATCGCCTGAGATCGTCGAGCGACAGATCGTAGCCCGTGAGATGAAGAAGACTGTAGAGCAACGCTGAGCCGTGACCCGCGGACAGCACGAAACGATCACGATTGAACCAATGTGGATTTTTTGGGTTATGCCGAAGATGGCGCGTCCATAACGTGTACGCCATGGGCGCGGCGCCAAGAGGAAGGCCGGGGTGACCGGAGTTCGCTTTTTGCACCATGTCGATCGAGAGACAGCGGAGGGTATTGATGCACAATTTATCTAAATTATTCATTATTCTTTATTAATTATTACCCCGAAGGGGTCCCTTTGGGACAAAATTATAATACCTTATAATTCTTTTACGATCTCGTTGAATAATTTTCCGCGCTCTTTGGCGTTTTTGAACATGTCGAAGCTGGCGCAGGCGGGGGAGAGGACGATGGAGTCTTGCGGCTTTGCCTTCTTGTGGACATCCTGGACAATTTGTCTAAAGTCCCTAGTTTGATTGTAGGCTAAAATGAGATTACCTCCACCTAGTTTTGAGAGCGTTTTTTGGATCTGAGCACCCTCGTGGCCATAAAGATAAACACGAATTTTTTTGTCGACAATCGTCTGGGCCAATTCGGTGAAGTCCGCTTTTTTGCTGCTGCCGCCGAGCATGAGAATCAAGTGCTCCGGCGCGAAGGTTTGGATGGCCACCAAGACGGACTCGGGAGTGGTGCACGAAGAATCGTTGTAAAAATGAATCCCGCTGACCTCGCGGATGAATTCGAGGCGATGCTCCACGCCCTTGAAATTGATCATGGCGAGGCGGATCTCGTCCAGCGGCATCTGATGGAGCACACCGATGGCCGCGGCGCAGAGAAAGTTGATTGGGTGTGTTTTGACCTGCAATTCTTTTTTCGTGAGGAGCGTTTCGACCTTGGCGTCGAAGCAGACCACGAGCTGATCCTTTTTCCAGATCGCCCAGTTGTCGCCCATGGACTGCCCCAACGTGAACAATTGAGAGTGGACTTCCTCGGCCAGACGGGCCGTGTTCTCGTCTTCCATGTTCAAGATCGCCCAATCCTCTTTCTTTTGGTGTTTGATGAGATTGTTTTTGGCCTGGACGTATTCTTCGACATTCGCGTGCCAATCCAGGTGATTGGGCGTGATGTTGAGAACTGCGGAAATGTAAGGCGAAATCGTGAGGTCGATGAATTGAAAACTCGACGCCTCGATGAGGATGGGGTCTGCGGGCCGATGCAAGGCCTCGGTGAGGATGGGCGTCCGGTCGTTGCCGCCCACGATGAGCCGCTTGCCGTAATAACGCCTCAGGATTTCGGCCGTGAGCGCGGTGGTGGTCGTTTTTCCGTTGCTGCCCGTGATGGCCGTGGTGCGGTCCGCGGCCATTTTCATGGTCAACCATGTCATGGACGTAACGTGAGCGCCCAAGCGGATCGCTGTCTGGATCTCGGGCGTGTGAAAGGGGACTCCGGGACTCCGGATGATCGTTTTGAAGCGGCTGAGATCTTTGAGGTAATGAGGGCCAAACTCACCCTCCGCACCTCCCTCTCTAAACTTAGAGAGGGGGGCTTTTAAATTAGAATTTTTGTCGCAGATCGTTATGTCTTTGAGCCCCTGTGCCTTTAAAAAGGCGAATGCGGACTGGCCTTCGACGCCGAAACCGAGAATGGCGATGGGTTCTTTTAAAGAAAGATTCATAAAATTATTATAAACTCGAAACTGGTAATTTGTAACTGGTAACTAGCGAACGTAAAGTATACTAAAATATAATTAGATATAGTTGAATATTGCTTTTTGATATATATTTATATTAAATACTGTTAAGCAATGTTAAATATAACAACGCTTAACAAAATTAAACAAAAATAAATAGTGGAAGAGAAGATTTATACCACGGAACAAGTGGCAAAACTCCTTCAAATCCATCCCCTGACAGTCCTTAAGTATATTAAATCAGGACGATTGAAAGGAATAAAATTAGGTCGGATTTACCGCATTCGCGAAAGCGCCCTCCTGGCTTTCCTGGAGCAAGGAAGCCCATAGTACCCCTGCTATCATGTCCTGAAACAAAAAGGAAAAGCCAAGATCCCCCCAAATCAGCCGGGGGATTTTGGCATGTATTACGAAGATTCCGGAGCACGATTTTTGCAAAAACCTTTTTCCAGAGCGGACATTTGTTCTATAAGTTTTTGCAAACCGGCATTTTGTCCACTGTAAGTGTTTTTAATTTCTCCTTCCATCTCCGCGAGAACTTTGTCGAAATCGATGAGGGAATTTTCGATGGTACCTTGGAATCTAAGCTGATACTGGAGAGCTGTTTTTATCCGCGCCAATTCTTTGTCCCGATCCGACAAGCCGCTTTTCAGCTTTGTAAGCCATTCAGTCGTATCCTGATAAACTCCTTCAACCGCGGTGATAGCGCTATCCAGAGGTGTCAGTGATTTGAGTTTATCCCAAAACACGCTGAATTGCGCCCCGAGTCCGACGGCGTCTTTGATCAGACTCTTATCACTAGCTCCATTTTCGCCGCCGAGAGTGACTTTGAGCTGATTCTTCTTAATCCAATCCTCGCCCTGTCTTTTTCCACGTTTTTCCGCCATTTCCAAGATACTACCCCACGCGTCGCCGCTGCCCACGTTTTCAATGGACTGGACGAAATAATCGAAATCTTTGATGAATGATTCTATGGCTTTATTCCACTCCTGCGCGGGGCATTGACCGCTTAAGTAATAATTTTCCCCGCCGTCCGGAAAAAGATTTTTTTCGTCATCAAAATTGTTCCTTAGAAAATTGATGTCGTATCGCAATTGGACATAGTCTTGTTTTAGAAGGATATAATTCGCGTCATCGAATAGGATTCCTGTCCGCACCATTTCGTCGCCCACCGCGACGGCCGTATCTTCCATTTCATAAATATCGTTTCGAATACATGCGGAAATAGAACTTCCTACGGCAAAACCAAAAAGATTTTGAAATGAGGCAACCGCATCTTCCAATGCTAATGATATATCGCCCTTAATCGTAGCGACCGCATCGACAAAATTAGGAGGAGAAACCCGCGCATACCACGGATCACTCTTAGCTTGTTGATCTACATGTTTCCGCCACTTATCCCAGGCATTGGCGGCCGTGCCCGCGCCATTTTTGACGCGGGATGCCTTAAGATGTGTTTTGGCCAGCTGAACATGTTTATAAAGCACGGGGGAATAAATGGCGTGAGCCGTGGGCACGGCAAGCTGTAACCAGGCCGTAACCAGTAAACTAATGAGCGATAAGCCGACGATTTTATGGTTTAATTTTCGCACTTCTCTTTTTCTTTAAATTTAAGGGAGCTGGCAACACTCAGTAATCGCTGATTCAGCCCTGCGAAACTTTTTTTCAGCGCCTGAAGAGCCGGCTCCACTGTTTTCCAGTAGCCGGCCTGGCCTGCCGTGTCGTTTCCGAATCGAATCGCCTGAATCTTGTCTTTGAACTCGGCTTGTTGTTTTTCCCGCATGCGCTGTGTCGCCGTGAGCACTTCCTCCAGGCTCATGGCGGCGTCCGCCGTATTGATGATGGGGGGCGGCCCCTGTTGGGCGGGATCCTTTTTCCCCGCGGCATCTTGCTGAGCCTTGGCTACCAGATTCTCAAATGTCTGAGCCTCGGGGATCTTTCCCGGATACACGACATGGAAAAGATTTTTTACCGCGACGGTCAGATTGAAATAAACATTCATCCCGAACTTGTTGCTGAGAGCGAACGCCATGGTGGTATTGACGAGCGGCGACACGTTCTGGTCGTGAATTTTATTCAGAGTGTCGTTGATGTGCTCGATGCGACAAGCGATACAACTTTCGTCACGCGGGTACGTGGTTTCCGGATTGTTCACTTTTTCCACAGTGACGCAAAAGGCGGCCTCGACGGCATCGGCGGTTTTTTCATCGACACCCAGATTATTTCGCAGCCAACGGCGCGTGTCATTAAAATTAGCGCAGGGGAGCCAATCAATACATGTTTTCTGAACGGATCCTTTTATATTCACTTCGATTTCCATGCCGGGAGGAGGACAGTTCGGACGCGGATTGATTCCGAGCACTGGTAACGAGCCGCTGATATTTTTTTCGATCGGGGGGGAGGGGGGAGGGGGGAAACCCCCTGTATCCCCCTTCTCAGGGTGGCTAGAGGCGCTTCCGGAGTCGCGCGGATGAGAGCCGGGGGGACACTGCTGGTCAGAGGGGGACAAATCTCCCAAACCCTCTTTGTCAAGAGGGCTAGCGCTTGGCGTGGCGGGCTGAAATGGTTTAAAAGTAAGCCCGTTGTGTTCGACGCAGCTCAGAGAAAGAACGGGCGGCTCCTGCGTTTCCAATGACGGATTGTCCGTACCGTTCTTAGGAGCGTTTGTGTCTGAGGGGCTCAGTGCCGCGTCAGGAATACAATCAGGAGCGGGCGGCTGTGCCGCGTCCCCATTATTTCCATTTGGCTCAGTGGGAGTATTGGATCTGTATGTATCATCCACATTCGCCCGGGAAGCGAGCTCTTCAGCCGGAGCTGGTTCTTTTTTCTCGTCCTCATTTTTCGGCCACGTGTAAACGTCACGCGGGCCCGTGATAACCGCCTTGGAGCCGAACAGCACCACTTCGATCAAATTCAGATCGCTTACCAGATCGAAGGGGCTATCAAACAAGGAACCGTTGGCCCAGACTTCAGATCCTTTAAACTCCGCCAGAAGCGCGTCCTTTTCCCATTGGAATACTTGTTCCTGCCGATAGAGGGTATTGACCAACGCGCTTAATTCCGCGCGATCTTTTTTTTGAATCGCAGGGGGGAGCTTTTTTACCGCGATCGCTCTGTCATTGATAATGTCTTTCAGGAGCTGCACGTCCGGAACCGTTCCAAAAAACCATTTGACTCCCAATTGTTTGGCGACCCTCCTGAGTACCTCGTCCTCCATATTTTTTTCCATGTCGCAATACTGGGTTTTATAGATATTCCACTTGTTTTCAGTGGTTTGCTTATTGCAAAAATCGCCAATGAGGTCTTGATATTTAAAGGAATAATCGATCGGATCCGCGGCACGCGCCGTTGCCGGAATCAGAGCGACAAGCAAGAGTAGGAAGAAGCCGATGGTGATGGATTTATAATGCGTAATTGGTAATTGGTAATTTGTAATTTGTAACGGCTTTGTTGCACAAATATTTTTTTAGGAATATGACGTTCCGACCCCTGCTTTCCGTTATGCCGCCCTGAAGCTTTCCGGCATCCCGAGGGCGTTCATACGGTTGAGGGCCGATCCCATGATACGGGCTTCTGCGACCTG
>JACRIE010000007.1 GCA_016220165.1 Candidatus Peregrinibacteria bacterium | reverse complement strand
GAAGCCCGTATCATGGGATCGGCCCTCAACCGTATGAACGCCCTCGGGATGCCGGAAAGCTTCAGGGCGGCATAACGGAAAGCAGGGGTCGGAACGTCATATTCCTAAAAAAATATTTGTGCAACAAAGCCATTTGTAATTGGTAACTTTTAGGTATCCCGCCTAGGCGGTATGATCACTAGTTACAAGTTACAAGTTTCGAATTACATAATTACGAATTGATGAAGATAGTCATTATCGATCATTATGATTCCTTTACGTATCTGCTGGCGCAGTATTTCGGCGCGCTGGGCGGGAATCCCGTCGTGGTTCAACATGATCAGACGTCTTTGGCCGCGATTCGACGGCTGAAACCGACTCATTTAGTGCTTTCCCCTGGGCCCGGCACAGTTGAAAAAAAGAAGGATTTTGCGATCGGCTTTCAGGTGATCGAAGAATTTTACGGGCGCGTCCCCCTGCTGGGCGTGTGCCTGGGGCATCAGGGGATTTATCGTTATTTCGGCGGGAAAATCGCGCCTGCGCCCGTGGTGATGCACGGCAAACGGAGCCTGATCCATCACATGGGCGAAAGGATTTTTAAAGGCCTCCCCAATCCCTTTGAAGCGATGCGGTATCATTCGCTGATCGCAACGATGGGCCGCAAGACTCCGCCGGATCTCGATATCACCGCCTGGACGGACAACGGCCTTATTATGGCCATTCAACATAGGGTTTATCCGGTTTTTGGCGTTCAATTTCATCCGGAGAGTATCGGAACTCCCTTCGGCAAAATAATTTTTCAAAATTTTTTGAATGCCCGTTAATTTTTTTCCATTAAATGAGTTTGATTTGGCGCAACTCGCTTCGGAAGCGGGAGGCGAAGGCTGCGCGGTGCTCGCGGGCGGCAATAGAGTGATTGTTGGGATTCGACCGATTCGGGAGACGAATGAAATTCCTTCTGAAGGCGCGGAAACGTTTCCGCGCCTTCAGAAGGGCATATGTGTGATTGGGTGTCTGGCATATCCCAATGTCGGTCTCAAGAATACGATTCCGTCAGCGCGATTTTATTCCTACGAATTTATTCAAAATTCAAAAATTCAAAAATTCAAAAATTCAAAATTGTCACAGGGACAATCTACATTTCGCGTCGGGAAATTTAAAGCGAATATCAGTAAGAAAACGTATTTTCAAAAGATTGAGAAAATCAAGGAGTATTTGACCGCGGGAGAGGTGTATCAGATTAATTTCGCGATCCGATTTACAGCGCCTTTTTCCGGGGATCCGTATGGCCTTTTTCTGGCGCTACAGCAAAAAAATCCAGCTGATTTTAGCGCTTATTTCAACGGAGGCGATTTTCAGATTGTGAGCTGTTCGCCGGAGCGATTGTTTCAAATGAAGAATGGGATTATTAGGACGCAGCCGATTAAGGGAACGGCGCCTAAAGAATTAAAGATTAAGAATCAAGAAATAAGAATTAAGGATTTGAGACAGAGTGCCAGCCTAGAGCGGCTTCTTGGAAGCGAGAAAGAGCGGGCGGAATTGGACATGATTACGGATCTGGAGCGGAATGATCTGGGGAAGATATGCGAGTACGGGTCGGTGCGCGTGAAAAAGGAGCGCGCGATTTTGGAGCTTCCCAATCTGTGGCATACGTATTCGGAGATTCAGGGGCGATTGCGAGAAGATGTTAGTACTCACGAAATTTTCGACGCGTTATTCCCTGGCGGATCTGTGACGGGTTGCCCCAAGATCCGCGCGATGCGGTTCATCAGCGAGCTCGAAGGGGCGCCGCGGAATATTTTTACGGGAGCGATTGGATACATGGCTAGTGACGAGAGACGAGAGACGAGTGACGAGAGACGAGAGACGAGTGACGAGAGACGAGAGACGAGTGACGAGAGACGAGAGACGAGTAGCGAGAGACGAGAGACGAGTAGCGAGAGACGAGTAGCGAGAGACGAGGAAGAACGGAAACTCGTCACTGGTCACTCGTCACTAGATTTCAACATTGCGATTCGGACGGCGCTCATCCAGGACGGCCGGATCGAGTTTTGGGCCGGGGGCGGAATCGTCATGGATAGCGACCCTGAGCGCGAGTACTTAGAGTGTTTATTGAAAGCGGAGCGCATTCTTGATACAATCGGGCAAGGATGATCATTAATCTGAACGGGGAAATCTTAGATCAAACGACTGCAAAAATTCCGGCCGCTTCGCCGGCGTTTTTAAATGGGTTTGGAATTTTTGAAACTTTGCGCACATACAATCAAAAATTATTCCATCCGGAAGAACACCTGCAACGCCTCAGCCAGTCCGCGAGAGCTATTGGATTGGTTTTAAAATGGATCCCCAAGCGCTTACAGAAGGAACTTGAAAAAACCTTATCTTTAAGCGATAATCCCGAGTCACACGCGCGTGTGGTGGTGACTCAGGACGACTTGATTATTTATGTGAAGCCGTTAAAAGAAAAACCGGAATATTATTATTGCCAGGGCGTTGAGCTCGTGTCGTACGCTGGGCATCGTTCCATGCCTTCGGTGAAAAAAATCGGTGATTTATTATGTTTTTTGGCCAATCAACATGCGAAAGCGCGTGGCGCGTATGAGGCGGTTTTAGTGGACCCTCTCAAATATGTGCATGAATGCGCGTACGCGAATATTTTTTGGGCGGACGGCGGCGAACTTTATACCACTCGAAAAGAAATTTTATTCGGGATCACGCGAGACATTGTCATTCGGTTGGCCGGAGAGTGTTTTTACATGGATGTCAGTTATCGGAATTTGCTTCTCGCGGATGAGGTTTTCATCACCCAGACGAGTAGCGGCATATTACCCGTGGTCGCGATCGACGGCCAAAGAATCGGCAATGGCAAGCCAGGTTCTATGACGAGTGAATTGATGAAAAAATTCAACGCGTTGGTTTGGAAGTCCTAATTATTATGGATTTTTCGTCTCCTAAAATCATGGGCATTGTGAATGTGACGCCGGACTCGTTTTCGGATGGAACGCTGGAGCAAGTGACGAGTTATCATTCGGTCATGAGCTCATGGTCGAAGGACAAGTTACGAGTGACGAGTTTAATTCAAAAGGGCGCAGAGATCATCGATATTGGCGGCGAGTCGACCGGGCCGGATTCCAAGGACGTTTCGTTGGAGGAGGAGATGGAGAGGGTGAAACCGGTGGTGGATTGGGTAGGGACGCAAAATTTTGCGTCCCTACCCATTTTTTCGATTGATACGTATAAGGCGGATGTGGCGGATTACGCGCTTTCGCACGGGTTCGCCATAGTGAATGATGTGACCGCGCTGCGCGGCGATCTTGGGATGATCGAGGTACTCATGAAGCATCAGCCCTATGTGATCCTGATGTACAGCAAGGACTCCACGCCGCGCACGACGAGGGAAGATGTTCAATACGACGACGTGATCGGGGCGATCCGCGGCTTTCTTGCCGTGCGCATTGATAAGCTTCTGCACGCAGGTTTCCCGAGAGACCGGATCCTTATTGATCCCGGCATGGGCATGTTCGTGAGCGCGGACCCGAAGTACAGCTTCGAGATCGTCGACCGTCTGGACGAGCTAAAAGCGCTCGGCTATCCCATCTGCGTGGGGCCGTCGCGCAAATCGTTTCTCGGCGGTGAGCTCAAAAATCGCGACGCGCGGAGCTGGGAAGTGGCGCGACAGGCGATTCAGAATGGGGCATCGATCGTGCGGATGCACACGATTATGCGTTAGCTTCCCAGCGATGTGCCTGATGGCGGCGGCTCCGGTGGGTGCCCTTTTTTTCATTGGTTGGAGTGCGACCACCACTTGGATACTGGTCACTTTCATCAGCTAAACCCTCGTCACCAAAACGAAGATATCCTTGAGTCAGAACTGCCCTTATAATTTTTTTTCGATTGGCTTCCATGCTCCTTCGAGCCCGTTCGCGCTGTTTTGAGATTGCTGCCTGTATTTCGTTTGGTTCCAGTTCATCTAGGATTCTTGCAATTTTGTCCCCGGACAAGGTTCCGTCTTTTGCCATAGATGCCAGCGCAGTGTCGCCCTGTTCGGTTGCCATTGCTACCACCATTTCTCTGGACTCTTCCATTTCTGCGGCATAAACAGGATCCATTTCACGTGGGCCTACGGTATCCGGATCCAAAGGAACTGCCACATCATAACGAAATTCCGCATCAGAACTTCCCATTTCGTCCGCGGGAGATTTTAGACGCAAAGCTCCAGTGACGCTTGATCGCCGTATTTCAACGTCTTTGGGAATATCGGTCATGCCTAGAGAGTCTGGTTCATTTTCGCCATCGGTTGCTAAAAGAGCTCTGATCTCATCCGCGTTCTGATGGTCTTGTAAGGAGTCGGTTTTTGTGGAAGGCTTCATAGAGAGAGGGTTAAAAATTTTGATATTAGTTTAGTATTTAAATTTTTTTTGTCAACTAAAATTAGACAAAAATTATTTTGGCCATTGTGCGGATGCACACGATCGAATCAGTTGAGTAAGGGTTTTCGGATTTTTTCTCTGGTTGGAATGACTGGGAAATCTACACCTGGAACGGGGTGTCGTTTTTGCGGAGTTGGAGTTATCGGAACAATCTGTAAATCGGGGCCGATGATGTCGGGAATGTCGTGGCGGCGGTCAGGAGCGGGTCTTTCGGCCTGATCTTTGCTTTCTTCAATTACTTCATCATCTTGAATTATGATAAGAGACATAATACGGGAGTGTTAATTTAAAAGGATTCTTATCATATACGTTTATTATTTTTTTGTCAAGTGACCTTTGGGTGATTATGTTTTATTTTTGTTTTGTATGATTATCGGCAAAGAATTCACCTTTGACGCGGCGCACTTTCTTAAGGACTATCACGGCAAGTGCGAGCGGTTGCATGGGCATACGTACAAGCTCCATGTGTGCATCGAAGGCGAGGTCGAGAAAGAGGGTATGGTGTTCGATTTCGCGAAGATGAAGGAGATCGTCAATCGCGAGGTGATCGATGTCCTCGACCACACGAATATCAACGACACGCTGGCGCAGTCGACCGTGGAGAATATGTGTATCTGGGTGTGGGATCGCCTCAAAGGTGAATTGCCGCTTTGCGAGATTCGTATGTGGGAATCGCCCACGTCATTCGCCATCTACAGGGGATAATTACCAATTAGGAATTACATAATTACGAATTTTTAATGATCGTTTATTTAGGCCTTGGGTCGAACATGGGCGATCGGATGAAGTACCTGGAAGCGGCGAGGAATTTGCTGAACGCACGCGAGATCGAGATTCTCAAAACGTCGCGCGCGTACGAGACGGAGCCATTCTCAAAAGAGGACGGATCGACGTGGTTTCTCAATCAGGCAGTTGAAGTCCGCACAGACCTTTCGCCTCAGGCGCTTTTGAAAGCGACCCAGGAAATCGAACGCCATGTGGGGCGGGACGCGGCGCAGCATCCGGGGTCGCGCTGTATTGATATCGATATTCTTTTGTATGGCGACCTTGTGGTGGATTTGCCAGAGCTCCAGATTCCCCATGCGAGCTTAAGTCAACGTCGGTTTGCGCTGGTGCCGCTTTTGGAGATCGCGCCTGTGCTCAAGGATCCGATCTCTCGGGAGTCGTTTCGGTCGCTCTTGTCTCGTTGCAAAGATGGGCATAAAGTAATACCCTTTTTGTGATTATGGATTCAAAAAGAATCGAATCATTGGTGCTGTCGTTCATCAGGGAGCTTGGAGAAGACCCCAAGAGAGAGGGGCTTATGAAGACGCCTGAGCGCGTGGCCAAATCGTACAAAAAATTGTTCGGCGGATACCGTGAGGATCCCACCAAGCTCCTCACCGTATTTAATAGCGAAGCGTACGACGAGATGATCATCGCGCGCGACATTGATTTTTATTCCACGTGCGAGCACCATCTGCTGCCGTTTTTCGGCAAGGTGTGGATCGGGTACATTCCGGATCAAAAGATCATCGGCCTTTCCAAGTTGCCGCGACTGGTCGAGATATTTTCCCGCCGGATGCAGAATCAGGAACGCCTCACGAAGCAAATCGCGGACACGCTCAACGACCTTCTTAAGCCCCGTGGCGTGGGCGTGGTCGTGCGCGCCAAGCACCTCTGCATGCTCGCGCGCGGCGTGGAAAAACAGAATTGCGAAATCTCGACCTCGGCGTTCACGGGGCTTTTCAAGAAAAATATCGAAACGAGAAGCGAGTTTTTAAATCTGATTTGAAACTCATCCGTACGATTCGAATCGGATTTGCTCGTTGGGGATGCCCTGACTTTTCAGGTACTCGCGGACGTCTTTGATCATTTCCTGACGGCCGCAGAGAAAGAAGAGGCGCTTTTTTCCGTCATTCAAGTTCGTTGTTTTCAGTACGTCCGTGACGTAGCCCTTTTTGCCGGTCCATTCTTCGGACGGGCGCGACAGCACGTTTTCGAACGTGAAATTCGGGTGAGCGGCGGCGAGCGCCTCCATCTCGTTTTTGTACAGCATGTTTTCTTCGAATCGGCTGCCGTAGACGACGCGCATTCGCCCCTCGAATCCTTTGGATAGCCGATCGGTATAAATGGATCGCAGGGACGCTATCCCGGCTCCGGTGGCGATGAAAAAAGTTTCGTCCTGCCCGGCATCCAGGAATCCGAACATGCCCAGCGGGGCCAGGAAATTGACTTGGTCTCCCGTTTTCAGCGAGCACAAATATTGCGTGCCTTTGCCCACCACCACATTGCCCACGATGAGCTCCAGCGAGCTGTCTGCGACTGGCTTGGAGGCGATGGAGTAGCCGCGCTGTCCCCCTGTCGGCAACTCGAGCATGAGGAACTGACCCGCCACAAAACTCACGGGGCGATCGCACTCGAAATTGAGAATCTGAAGTTCGCGCCCTTTGCGGATACGCGTCACCGTCGCGGTGTAGTGTTCGGGTTTTTTGAGAGGAGACATGCGTTCCATTTTTATTGATTTTAAATATACTATAGAGCGTATACTATTTCTACTTTGGCGGAGTTTTTATCCACTTCTTCTACCGGCATCGCTTATTCCTTCCGTCGTAGCACGCGCGCACGGCATTTGCGTGTGCAAATCAACCCGGATGGGTCCGTGGCTGTTGTCGCGCCCGCTTCCGCCTCGTTTCATCTGGTCGATCGCTTCGTTGCGCACCATTTGGTTTGGATCAAAAAGCACGTGGCCAAGGCGCAGAAGAAACATGATGCCGCCCCGCGTCACGACTACCGGACTGGCGATTCGTTTTTATTCCTCGGCGAGAGGCATGACCTGACCGTACTTGAAGCCGACCGAAAAAAGCCGAAAGTCGAATGGAATGACGCGGCGCTCGTCGTCTCCATTCCCGCAGAGCTCGCGCCTGTAGAAAAGGCTGCGCTTGTTCAAGAAGCGCTCACGCGATTTTTTAAGAAAAAGGCAGGAGAAGTGATTCATGATCGTCTCAGTCATTTTAATGATTTTTATCATTTTGAATATCGTCGCGTTACACTCCGCGACCAAAAGACTCGATGGGGTAGCTGTTCGCGCGATGGAAATCTCAACTTCAACTGGCGCCTCATTTTAGCTCCTATTGAAGTGATTGATTATGTGGTTGTTCATGAGCTATGCCATCTGCGAGAGATGAATCACTCGACTCGTTTTTGGGCGCTCGTGGTTCAGACGTTGCCTGACTACAAACAGTGGCGTAAATGGATCCGCGATCATCACGCGTGGTTGAAGGCGTGACCAGGGACTAACGAAAATTTGTCCCGCCTTAGCGGGATCCCCTGCCTAAGGCGGGGTGATAATTTGTAATTTGACAAAAAATTATAATAAATTTATCCTAAGTTAGTATTTTTATATAACCCATAGTAACATTACTATATATGGATCCTAGAACAAATCCCTACTCGCCTGGGGCGGGAAATCCACCTCCTCAACTTGTGGGACGCAATGAAATCATCGAACAGGTATCTATTCAGCTAGATCGTTGCCGAAATGGTATCTCTTATCGCAGTTTTTTAATGGTTGGGTTACGAGGGGTCGGCAAGACAGTTCTATTAAATCATTTATCCATTAATGCCGAGGCCAACGGTTTTGCCGTAGTATCCATTGAAACACCAGAGAGGCGCTCGTTGCCAGCTTTGCTCGCTCCTTCGCTTAGATCCGCTTTGTTAAAATTAGATAATTTAGCTGCCGCTGGCGATATGGGGAAAAAAGCTTTAAAAGTTTTGGGTAGTTTTATAGGAGCCATGAAGCTCAAATATAGTGATATTGAATTTGGTTTGGATTTAGGAAAAGAGATCGGTTCAGCTGATTCGGGAGATCTTGAGAATGACCTTGCTGAGCTTTTTATACAGATAGGCTTGGCGGCTAAGGAGCGAAATACAGCATTCGTTCTGTTGATTGATGAAATCCAATATATCCACGAGGATGAATTTGCCGCCCTTATTATGGCATTGCACAAATGCACTCAAAAACAATTGCCGATTATGATGATAGGAGCCGGACTGCCCCAACTGGTAGGACAGGCAGGGAAGGCCAAGTCTTATGCGGAAAGGTTATTTCAGTATCCAACCATTGGCCCCTTGGATGATGCCGCCGCACGAAGCGCGCTTACAAAGCCAGCTTTAGACTATAATGTTGAGTACGCAGAGGATGCCTTGCAGGAAATTTTATCGCAAACAAAAGGATATCCCTATTTTTTGCAAGAATGGGGCAAGCACAGTTGGCAATGCGCCAAAAATTCTCCAATTACAGGAGATGATGCAAAGCGAGCGACTATAATCGCAATTGCCGAACTTGATACCAGTTTTTTTCGAGTCCGTTTTGATCGACTCACTCCCAGCGAAAAAAAGTATCTTCGGGCTATGGCAGAACTCGGAGTTGGATCACATAGATCCGGGGATATCGCACACCTTTTAAAAAAAGAAGTTCAGTCTGCAGCGCCTACCCGAGCAATTTTAATTAACAAAGGAATGATTTACAGTCCTGATCACGGCGATAACAGTTTTACGGTGCCTTTGTTTGACGGATATATGAAGCGCGTAATACCCGTATTGGAAATTTAATTTTTAAAGGCCGTGGTATTATTAGTCGCGTCCAAGGAGAGATGGCCGAGTGGTTGAAGGCAACAGTCTTGAAAACTGTCAGACCTGCAAGGGTCTCGTGGGTTCGAATCCCACTCTCTCCGCCATGAACCAGTCGAGGACTCCGGTTCATGGCGTCGCCATTCTTTTTTATGACTGAACGAACGGAACGTTCACCGGATTCATCGCCATCAGGCCGAGAAGGACTGCGTGATGATTTTCAAAAAACGATTCAGGGAAAGGCTGAAAAAATTTTGGCAGCGCCTGGCTTTATAGAAAAATTAAAACCAGAAAATATAAAGGGTCTCATCCGTGTTTGCTCCAAAGGACAGTGTCCGGGATACAGACAATGGAATGAAGAATTCTGCCGATCGGTGCTTGGGGCAGAGCTATCCAGCGGCGATCAATTGATCTACGTCACTGCGTTGCAGTTGTATTTGAATCGCGAAGTGGGTGGTTTTTCAGGATTGGCCAACCGGGTTGATTCGATGGACGGAAAATTCGGGCCTTTCACGCTGAATAAGCTTCGCGAGTACTTTGAGAAACGCTCAAAGGCGACTGAAACACGTCCGGAGAGCGGCCGAAGCGTTGCCGAGGAATCGGAATTGAAAGCCGTGGCCCCTGGAGTGGTGAGCAGGCTACCGGAACATGAAACGTTTGACGAAGACGGCGTATTTTATGCCGGGGATTCAATCATGGTGGGCATAACGGGGAGTGGAAAGGTTCCAAGCAAGATGCTGGTGATCGACGGGGGAATTAATGATCTTGGTTTGGCGAGGAGGGTCAAGAGGGAAGGGTCTACCAGACAGCAAATCATAAAGACCTACGAAAGGATTATCCAAGAAGCCCATAAACGAGGGAAAAAGATCACCATTTATGCCGTTAATGATGAGCTGGGATCGGCAGAAAAACCGTCTGTTTATCGATGGCTTACGAGAGAGTCCGGAGCGGATGTGGTGGTGGACACTACTCACCTAGTCTCAGGGCGCACTGCGGACGGCATTCATCCGACGCCACCCGCTTATAAAGATCTCTACCGGTCACTCGATTTTTTCAGAGCCCGTTGATTAGGTGATTCACCCGTTGTCGTGTATTGCATTTTTTTCAATTATGCATTAAAATAAGCTAAAGGCTAGAATTATTCTAATCTTTGGAGTATGAAGTATGAAAAAAGGTCCATTACCGATGTATTGCGATCGAATAAAACGGTTTTTACATTTAAAGACATTGCTTTAATTTGGGGTGATGTTGATACAAAAGCCGTTATCGCAGGTGTTAATTATTACGTAAGAACGGGGCAACTGTATCGCATTCGTCGCGGAATTTACGCCAAAGATACGCATTACGACACGCGGGAGTTGGCGACCCGGATTTTTACGCCGTCTTACGTGAGTTTCGAGACCGTGTTGGTCCAGGCAGGAATTAATTTTCAGTTTTATAAAAAGATCACCGTTGCCTCCTATCAAACCCGTGAGATCACCATCGACAGCCAGATTTATTCTTATAAAAAAATTAAGGACCTCATTCTGACTAACGCGATTGGGGTTGAACATAAGGATGAAAGTTCGATTGCCGGTCCTGAGCGGGCGTTTTTAGATACGATTTATATCCATAAAGATTATCATTTTGATAATTTCGGCCCTTTAAATTGGGATAAAGTTTTTGAAATTTTACCGATTTACAAAAATCAACGGATGACAAAGAGAGTGAACGTTTTTTTTAAGCATTATAAAGTCACGCACTGATTTATGGCCTCTACTTTTTTCGAACCTTCGGTTCATAAGAATATACTTTTTCAGATCCTTAAAGATATTTATTCCGATACCGGCATCGCGCCGCTTCTAGGATTCAAGGGCGGCACCGCCGCCTTTATGTTTTACGCGCTTAGCCGTTTTTTGGTTGATCTGGATTTTGATCTGCTGGATGCAGGCAAAGAAGATGCTGTATTTGATCGCGTTGAGCAGATCGCCAAAAAATATGGTTCGATCAAAGAAATGGAGCGAAAGCGATTTAGCCTTTTGTTTGTGCTCTCGTATGAAAATCGAGCCCGTAAAATCAAGATTGAGATCAATCGTCGCTCCTTTGGCTCACGTTATGAGCTGAAGACCTTTTTGGGCGTATCCATGCTGGTGATGACTCAAGAGGATATGTTTGCGCACAAGCTTATGGCTATGTATGAACGGGTCGGTAAAACAAGCCGTGATATTTATGATGTCTGGTTTTTTTTCGACCATCGCTGGCCACTTAATAAGGCAATCGTCGAACAGCGGGCCGGGATGCCGCTCCATGAATTGCTTCAAAAGTGCATTCACCGTTTGGAGAAGATGAAAGATCGGAATATTCTGGACGGGCTGGGTGACCTGCTTAGGGCGTGTTAACACTAATTGAGCGCATCAAAGATCAGGGCAAAGAAAACAAAAAAAGAAAAAATAATATCGAGCTTGTCGAAGCGGGAAAAGACTCTTCTGAAGCCTTTTAAACGGCGGAAAAGCCGCTCAGCCTCAT
>JACRIE010000073.1 GCA_016220165.1 Candidatus Peregrinibacteria bacterium | reverse complement strand
TACATCCATGGATCATCTGGAAAGGCACCTTGTCACCGCCTCCCTCCATTATGAAAAGTCATCCCGTATCGTTAAATCCATCTCGGACTGGGAATGGATGGGGCTGGATTATGTATGATTTCTATTGCAAATTGGTATTAGAAGTACAACGGGTTAAAACGAGAATGCCGACAAGAAAAAAGGTAAGTCGTTTCACCTATTTCATTATAGCATGAGCGTGACCGCTTGTTTTTATTTGATATTTCTGGTATGATAATAAGATTTTTTGAAAATTTTTATTATCTCATTATGCCACCACTCAGCGCACAGGATGGATATATAGAACCAAAAAGGCCATTTCGATCGGGAATGCCATATCCTCCGGAATACAGACCGACAACAATAAAACTGCCCGATTCAAGATTGAATGAATTGCGAACGTCCTTAGCCAATGACGAAGTTGCGCTAAATCGTAAGAAGGTGGAGCTGGCGCATATATCACACGACGAAAAAAGAAAAGACAGAGAATATGCTAATTTATTTTACACGGTAGCCCTGAAAAGAGAACTTCTTGCGGCTAGATCAGTAGATACGACGAAATTCAGAGGAAAATTATATATTGAAAATAACGGCTGGCTGGATTCTCTTTCTTTTGATGAGGTTTGCAGAAAAGTATCTGATTTCTGTGAAGAGGATGACTCGAAAGTAGCCGCGTGATCGTTTTTATAAGATAAGCATTGCGTCCCCGAAGCTGAAGAACCGGTATTTTTTGTCGGTCGCTTCCTGGTAGGCGCGGAGGGTGGCCTCGCGGCCGGCGAACGCGCTCACCAGCATCAGGAGCGTGCTTTTGGGTAAGTGGAAATTGGTCACCAGCTGGTCGACAAATTTAAAGCGGTAGCCTGGATAAATGAAAATACGCGTTTCACTCGTTTGTGGGTGTAAAACCCCATTTTCATCCGCGCACGTCTCCAGCACGCGCACCGCCGTGGTTCCCACAGCCACAATGGGATGCCCGGACGCTTTAGCGGCATTGAGCTGGCTCGCCGCTTCCTCGGACAGCGTGAACCACTCGCTGTGCATGGCGTGTTCTTCAATCGTTTGCGCTTTGACCGGTTGAAACGTTCCCAGTCCCACATGCAGCGTGGTAAAAACAGTCTCGATTCCCCGTTGTTTAAGCGCCTCGAAAACACGGTCCGTAAAATGAAGCCCGGCCGTGGGCGCGGCAACGGAGCCCTTATGCTTCGAGTACACGGTCTGGTAGCGCTCCGGCTCCTTCAGGACTGTCTTGATGTAGGGCGGTATGGGCATTTCACCATGGGCCTCCAAATACGCGTCCAGATCCTTACAATGGAATTCAATGACGCGTAGGCCGTAATGCGGTTCAATCGAGCGAACCGTGAAACTCAATTGGTTATCAATAGCGATGGTTACCCCTGGTTGCAATTTTTCCTCGGGGCGCACCATGCATTCCCAACGGTCGTCACCAACCAGTTTTACCAACAAAAGCTCCGCTTTTGTCATGCCGATTTTAAATCTCAATCGCGCGCGTAGCACGCGCGAATCGTTCATGACCAATACGGAATTTAATGGCAGTAACTCAGGCAATTCAAAAAACTCATGATTGGAAGTAGCTCCAGTCGCGCGCTCCAACAACATAAGGCGGGAGCGATCGCGTTCAGGAATCGGCGTCTGCGCGATCAACTCCTTGGGGAGAAAATAATTAAAATCGGATAAATGCATGATATTTTTAAATTTGTAGGGACAAGGCATGCCTTGTCCCTACAAATTTAAAAATAATTCACAGGAGTATCTTTGTATCTTTGCTCACCACCTCAATCCACGTCTGGCCGGGAGAGAGCGTCATGGGTCTGTTGTCCTGATTGTAGAATTGAGTCATGTCGTTTTCGTTTTTTTGCCAGCTTCCGTGGATTACTTCGCCATTATGGAACAAGATCGCTTTACCCGTGCCCTGCGTTTGGATGCTCATCCTCAGGACATCGTCAACCACTTGCTGATCCGTAAATTGAATCAATACGTTCGTCGGATGAATGTCCTGATGCGGTTCACCCGCCATCTTCCTTTCATAGGTCTGTTTTTCGGAATTAAAAATATATTTCACCGCATACAGTGACGTTGAAAAGTCGATAGCAATTACCTGCACCCTATTCAACGTCTCGGTAGGTGTTTCAAACGTAAAGCGCGGAGCCTTCAACGCGTGTTTAAAGTGCGAGCGGGTTATCCAGTCTACAACGCCCTCCATGCTCGTAAACGCGTTGTGTGGCGCCGCATAATCTTTATCGCGCGCAATCACAGGGTTATCCAATTGTTCATCAATATTTAAGATGTTCCCAGAGGATGTCAGCGCTTCCATGGCATCAGGGCTTCCGCCCACGTGAACAAAAGCGCCGCTATATTCTTTAGCCCAATCCACGAAATAGGGGCGCGCGGATCGCACAGGCCCCATTGAAAGTGGGCGATTCTCTCCGTAAATCGCCAAAAAGCGCGTGATTCCCCCTTCCGCCACGGTTTCATACACAATATCCGCTTCTTCAAGTCCTTTTTGCTGGGGCCGCGCCTCCACAAGATTCTCAATGACCACGGCGACGGGGGTCTTCAGCTGGCGGTCGAGATTAATCGTCTTTCCGGTCAAAAGAGAAGTCGTCGTAGGTTTTTCAGGGGTCGCAGGCAATGGTGCGGTCTCCGACAGGGGAGTTGATGAATTAGAAGATACTGCCGGAGACGGGGATAATTGAATTTTTGAAATAAAGCTCAACAAAAAAAATGCCCAGGCAACCGTTGCCACTGCAACAAAAAGCAGAAGAAAAATCAGTCGTCCGCGGGACGGAGTTTTTAAAGGGGTTTTTGGAAGTGTGGTCATGCCATTTATCCTTTCTTTTTGTCTTTGCCTTTCCCCTTTTCAGGAGTAGGAGTTACTACCGTCGTCGCCGCTGGTGCGCCGGGAACTGCCGCGCCTTCGGCTGGAACAGCGCCCTCGACAGGAACAGCGCCCTCGACAGGGGCTGCCACCACAGGAGCGGCTTCCACTTCCTCAGCGCGAGGCGCGCTGACCGTGGCCACTGTGATTTCCGGAGCGTCCAAAACCGTGATACCCGTTGGGATCTGAAGATCGCGGATCTTAATAGACGTATGAAAATCAACCAAACTGCTGACGTCCACCGTGATCTCATGGACGAGATCCTTGGGAAGACAGGTTACTTCGATGGAGGGTTTGTTTTGAACCAAAACGCCTGCCAGATCCTTCACGGCCGGAGCGACGCCGGTCAAAACGAGAGGAATATGAGTGCGCAGTTTCTTCGAAAGATCCACCGCGATGAAGTCGATATGAATCATTTGATCGGAAACCGGATTGTATTGGACTTCCTGAATCAAAACAGGCAATTCTCGCTTGCCGGCCTCGTCATGAAGGGAAACGATCGTGCTTTTTCCGGCTTTCGAATATACCTTGCGGAATGTCTGATAATGTACGGTGAAATGTTCGGGCGCGACGCCTGCGCCGTAATAAACGGCTGGAATTTGATCTTGAATTCGGACGAGACGCGCTCGCATGCCTTTTCGTGGCTGAATTTCCAGGGCAATGGTTTCCATAACAAAATCGATTAAAGGTTATATTTCCGTCAAGCGGCAATGAGTCTATCCATTTTGAGGCATCTTGGCAAGTCCTCTTTTCAGAGTACTGGCTGCGCCAACCGTAGTCCGCCGAAGCTCGTAAAGAGCGAAGGTGGACGAAGGTTGGTGCCTGGAGCGGGAATCGAACCCGCACTCCCGAAGGAACAGGATTTTAAGTCCTGCGTGTCTACCAGTTCCACCACCCAGGCATTCTTCCTTATTTCTTATCCTTCTCCTTATCCTTAATTCTCAGCGCGCCAATTCTATCCAAAAATTCATTTAAAAACAAGTTTTTTCTTTTGGCGAAAGCGGTCTTTTGATATGATTTCATTATTATGGAAACGATTTATAGATGGGATGTTATCGGCAACCGCAAGTTGCTTCTGGGCCTCGAACAGGAAATAAAAGACAACAATATTGTTCACGCCTATCTATTCGCGGGCCCGCGACAAATCGGAAAGCATCGCCTCGCGCGGACATTCGCTGAAATTTTGCAATGTCCCAATGGATACTGCCGTACATGCGATACATGTCGCCGGATCCAAAAACGGTGTCACCCTGACGTGATTTTTATGGATGACACGGGCGACAGCATCAAAATCGATGAAATTCGCGATCTCATTCAAAAGACGCATCTTAGCGTTCAAGGACGCTATCGTATTATTTTGATCGAGAATATCGAGCGTATGCCTATTGAAGCCCAAAATTCATTTCTAAAAATTCTCGAAGAACCGCCTGCTAAAACCGTATTTATTCTTACAACCAGCGAAATCGATCAGGTGCTTCCCACGATTCAGTCCCGCACTCGTAATTATTTTCTTTCCACGCTCGATGACGACGCGATTCGCCGCTATCTTAACGAAAAATTTGGAGAAATTTCCCATTTGGATGATATTGTTAATATGGCCCAAGGACGCCCAGGCATGGCGATTCGTTTAGCGGAAGGTCCGGAGCTTTTGGAGTATCAGCAATCTCTTTACCGCCAGATTGAAAGAATTCTTTCTGAAAATGACGTAGCGGGCAAAATCGCCTACGCGGAAGAACTTGAGAAAGAAGAGGGGCGCATTGATCAGTTTTTGGATGCCTTTATTCGCTATCTTAGGAAATTAATGTACGATTATTTAGATCATCCCGACGCGCATCCGCTTCGATCGCGGTTTAGCCTGGAAAACATTGTGGATCTGTTTGAGTCAGTCCAAAAAACACGCTATCTTATGGATCGAAACGTAAACAAACGCCTGGCCTTGGAAAACCTCATGTTAAAAACCGAAAAATAACGCGTCCGCCTGAAGGCGCGATTTGCGAATCGCGCCTTCAGGCGTCCTCATCCAATGGTTCAATTGTATCTTTTTCTCGCCGCTTTGGTCGCCATCCCCGTCATTGTGACGAGGCGTTATGGCATTCACAAAAAGGAGGAAAAAGCCCGTTTCAAAAAAAAGATCGATGAGCGCGTTCAGGAGCTTAAAAAGACAGCCCACGAAGACACGTTGCGGCGTTTTAAAGAGGAATACAAAAAATTCCAGAAAAGAAAAAGAATCGATCCTACGGAATACAATATCCTCGTCAAAAAAGCCGAGATGGCCATCAGTAAAAAACAATGGATAACAGCCAAGCAAATTTTGATCCAGGCCATAGCTATGGCCAAAAATGAAATCGTGGCGGGGTTAAAACTCGCGTCGGTTTATCAGCAATGTAATGAATTAAACAAAGCTGAAAATTTATATCGGCGACTGCTGGAAGCGCATCCTAATTACGCGGATATTTATTCAAATTTAGGGCAAATTTTTACTCAAAAGAAAAAGTACAAAGAGGCGATTACCACTTACGCGCGCGCCGTCGACCTGGACGAAAAAAACGATCAAAATTTAATCGCGTTGGGAAAACTCTACGTCATTCTCAGGCATTACGATTCAGCCATTGAATGTTTTAAGCGGGCCACGCTCCTCAAGCCCCGCGAAGTTTATTATTTATTGCTGTTGGGCAAGACCTACGAAGAAAACGAAGAAGATCAGAACGCTCTATTCACCTACGAAAAAATTCTTACCGTTGAGCCTTATAACGAAAGAGCTAAGGAGTTCGCCCAAGATTTGCGCATCAAGCTCAATTCATTAGCCGCCGGTCATTAATCTTCAATCGATCCTATGCACCATTTTGCCGACCGCCTCACGAATCGAATCAGTCAATTGTCCAACCCGACCGTCGTGGGACTGGACCCGCGGTTCAGCCAGATCCCCGAATTCATCAAGGCCGCGGCTTTGATCCGTCACGGAAAAACGCGTGAAGCCGCAGCCCAAAGTATTTTGGAATTTAATAAGGGTATCATCGATGCCGTGTGTGATGTGGTGCCGGCGGTAAAACCCCAGATCGCGTTCTACGAATGCTATGGCTGGGAAGGCTTTCGTGCCTACGAAGAAACGATTCGCTACGCGCAACGAAAAGGCATGATCGTGATTGGCGATGGCAAACGCAACGACATCGGTTCCACGGCCACAGCGTATGCCGAAGGCCATTTGGGTCAGGTCGCGTTTTTTGACGGCCTGGTCAGCATTCTCGACACCGACGCGCTCACAGTGACGCCCTATCTTGGTTCCGACGGCATCAAGCCATTCGTGGACCAATGCCAAAAGTACGGCAAAGGCATCTTTGTCCTCGTGCGCACCTCCAACCCTTCGGCCGAGGAGATCCAGAGTCAGGCCGTGGGCGATCACCTCATGGACGAACACGTGGCTTCTCTCGTTGAAAGCTGGGGTCGGGAGGCTATCGGCGAGAACGGATTCTCCGCCGTCGGCGCCGTGGTCGGCGCCACCTATCCCGAGGAGGCAAAAATCCTCCGCAACCTTATGCCCAACCAGCTCTTTCTCGTCCCTGGTTACGGCGCGCAGGGCGGCGGCGCTCAGGACGTCAAACCGTGTTTCTATCCTAACGGCACCGGCGCTATCGTCAACTCTTCTCGTGGCATTATTTTTGCCTACAAAGCCAAAGAAAAAGACGAAAAGTCCTTTGCCGAGTGCGCCCGCGAGGCCGCGCTGGAGATGAAAGAAGATTTGGCCCGCCTTTTTTAATAAAATAGGATCCATGACGATCCGCACTTTTCTTCGAAAAATCCTAGGCCCCACGCATCCTCTGCGGATGATGTGGTACAAAGCCAAGGGCATCGTTGCCGCGATACTCTATAATTTCCCCGCGCGCTATCTTTTCTCAATCGGCGTGACAGGCACGAACGGCAAGACCACGACCGTACATTTCATCGAATCGATTCTCCGGAGCGCGGGCAAAAAAGTGGCCATGGTTTCCACAGTCGAATTTAAGATTGACGGTCGATCCGAACCCAACGATTCCAAACTGACCACCATGAGTCCTTTTCAGACTCAGAAATTCCTAAAACGCTGTCTGAAAGAGAGGATCGAAACCGTGGTGATTGAATGCTCGTCTCACGCTATCCATCAGGGGCGGCTTTTTGGCATCGATTTTAATGTCGCCGCGC
Organism: Candidatus Peregrinibacteria bacterium; assembly: GCA_016220165.1. GTDB lineage: Bacteria > Patescibacteriota > Gracilibacteria > UM-FILTER-43-11 > JACRIE01 > JACRIE01. The sequence continues at coordinate 15,721 of JACRIE010000073.1, read as the reverse complement.
TCACCAATATTACCCACGAACATTTGGACTACCACCGTACGATGGAGGAGTATAAAAATGCCAAAAAACTATTGTTCGACAGCGTGTCCAAAGTTGTCCACAAGCGTCGTCTATCCACAGGCGAGCCATGGCTTTCTGATGGGGAGATTATCCTCAACGCCGAAGATCAGTATTTCAACGATTTTATGTCCATTCAGGCACCCAAAAAGATCTCCTACGGTCTCGCTCACGGAGACATCCAAGCCGCGGAGATTTCGCATCAAAAAGAGGGCATTAACTTCACTCTGATTTACGAAAAAAATCGTGAGCCTATTTTTCTTCATCGCCCCGGTACTTTTAACGTTCAAAACGCGCTGACCGCGACTGGAGTCGGGCTCGCCTGCGGCCTCTCAATTCCCGAAATTAAAAAAGGTCTCGAAGCGCTCCAATTCGTTCCCGGCCGTCAGGAATTTTTCAAAAGCTCCAGAGGGTTCGAAGTGGTGGTCGATTTTGCCCTCACACCGGACGCACTGGAAAAGCTCTACGACAACCTCAGGAAGATGGGCCACAAACGTATCATCGGCATCATCGGAAGCTGCGGCGACAGGGACAAAGAAAAGCGTCCGCTCATGGGCCGCATAGTGGCGGAAAAAACCGACCTCACGATTGTCACGGATGAAGAGCCCTATACCGAAGACCCAAAAGTAATCATGGAAGCCGTCATGAAGGGCGCGCGCGAAAGCGCCAAAAAGGAGGGCGAGAATCTCTTCCTCATCGAAGACCGCTACGCGGCCATCGAATTCGCCGTCCAAAAGGCCATCCACGGCGACCTCATCGTCGTGACCGGCATGGGAGCTTTCACCACGCGCACCATGAACTCCGGCTCCATCCCTTGGGACGAGCGCGAGGTAGTGAAAGAGATTATCGCGAAGAACGAGTAAAGAGATAGGAGGAAAACACCTATACAATCAGTCGTTGTCAGATGTAAGAAAAATTTATTCAAAATTTGATTCCAACTTTTTGTAGGATAATGACGTAGATACTGTATGCAACGAACATAATTACTGTAGACAAGACCATTGCAATACCGAATTTAAAACCATTTTTTAGTAGAAGAGGAAGAACAAGGAAAAAAATTAGCGACGGCAGAACTGCCCAAAATATATTTGAAGAAAGATCTATGACCTTTTGAAAATCCTTTGTGTCCATGTAGAGCCAAATCATCGCTAAAATTGAGGTTAATGGAAGAGAAGCTAATATGGCTGCAATTGGGGAGAATTTTTTTCCGATTTCTGCTATTCCAACTACTACTAGGGCTGTAATTATGGTTTTAATCAGGTATTGCATATGAAAATTTTAAATTTTTCTTATTTCTGACAACTGGTTTCTATACGCAATCTATCCTTGTTGCCACTTCCCCGCATTGTCATTTCGACCTGCCTTCGTCAAGGCGCAAGAGACAAACCCCCTGGATTCCCAAAGCGGGATCCTTCCCCCTTCTCAGGGGGACAAGACAAATCTCCCTAGCCCTCTTTCTCCCTCCTACGCCTGAGCTCCGGCGGGCAGGCAAGAGGGGATGTTTGTTTTTGTTTTTTTTATTGAATTTATTAGACTTGTTGCGAAACCGGGCACAGATTCCTGAAATGCGCTAGAATCATGGTAACAAAAATAAAAACCAAAAACCATGATCGGAATCCGAAAGGCGTTTAAGAACGCCAGACTGATGAAAGCCCTCACGGGCCTCACTGCCGGAGAATTCAGCGCCCTTCCCCCCGCGTTCATGGAAGCTTTCGGGGCCAGCCGGAAGCGCAGAGGCGTCCGTGTCGGCTACGGACGGCATCACACGCTCATCGCGTGGGAAAACAAACTCTTTTACATCCTCTTTTACGTCAAATGTTATCCCACCTTCGATCTCGCCTCTTTTGTCTTCGGGGGCGTCGACCGGGCGCGGACGCATGAATGGGCCCATGAGTTCCTGCCGGTTCTGGAAAAGGCGCTGAAAAGAAAAATCGTCCTGCCTGAACGGAAGATGAGGATCCCGGAAGAATTTTTCGGGAGATTCCTTGGAATAAAGGAGATCTGGATCGACGGCACGGAACGTCCCGTGAAGCGCCCGAAAGACGGGGATGGACAAAAGAAGAGGTACTCCGGGAAAAAGAAACGCCATACGGTCAAAAACATGATCGTGAGCGACCGGAAGAAGCGCATCCTCATGGTCAGCCGGACACGGGATGGCAGACAGCATGATTACAGCCTGTTCAAAAAATTCAGGCTTCCACGGAGCGTTCCGGAACAGGTGAAGTGCTGGCTCGACTCGGGATTCCAGGGGGTGCAAAAGGATTTTCCGGAACTCGGAGTCCGCATGCCCAAACGCGCGGCCGGGGGCCATCCCCTGACGGAGAGGGAAAAAGGGAGGAATAAAAAAATCAGCGAAAGGCGTGTCCTCGTGGAAAATGCCATAGCCGGCGTGAAACGGTTCAGGAGCCTGACCGACGTCTGCCGGAACCGGATAGGAAGCTTCGAGGACAGGCTGATACCCGTCGGAGCGGGCTTATGGAACCTCCATCCGGAAATGAGCTGAGAAAAAGGGCCGGGGGAGGATTCTGCATCGTCGTCAATTCATTTCGCAACACATCTAATATTTCTGGGGCTCTTTTGGCAACATCTTTATGAGAAAAAGAATTATAAAGATCAGCTCAGACGGATGAAGTATTTTCATAATGCCATTGAGCTGATACAAAATTCACGATTTGAGCCTGAATCAAAACAAAATCCAAATAAACCCTCAGAAATATTGCATCGGTTCGCGGGGGTGACGAGCGAGGATGATCTATTTTTTGTTCAAATTAAAGAGGACAAACGAAGCGGAGAAAAATTTTTGATTTCAATTTTTCCTATAGGGAAATAAAAAAAGACCCCCCGCTAATTGTAGTTTATAAACTACGGCCGGAAGTCTCTTTCTAAGAATATTATAGTGGACAAACGTTGAATAATCAAGATTTTTTATCATTTTGACCTGCCTTTGCTTTTAGTCTCGCCGTGGAGGGGGCAGGAAGGCCAAGCGAGTCTGCGAGCGCTCTTTGTCATACCGACCGTAGCGGAGGTATCCCTTCAATCCGCCTGAGGCGGAACAAGCGATTTCTCCGCTTCGCCTTCTCCCACTCCTCATCCCTTCGGCATGGCTCAGGGCAGGCTCCGGTCGAAATGACAATTCTTTTTGTATTGAATATCAATTTGATATATAATTAATATCAATTCAATAATTATTTGATATATGCCAGCGATTTATTTCAAATTAAGTGCTCAGCATGAGAAGACACTTAAAACGTTAATGAAAGAGGAAGGCTACACAAGTAAGGCTGAATTTTTTCGATTTCTGCTAAGATGGTTTCACTATTATAAGCTTCAGTGGGAGGCGGAACGAAGAACGAATGATTACTTGAAGAAAAAGCACAATATTAATTTATAAACACGCACGCAGTGAACGACCAATTGAGCCACTATCCGATCCCCCGAAGGGGGCCCCTTCAGGGCCACCATTCGAGCTACCATTCGAATCTCAGCGGCGTTTTCCTCATCAACAAGCCTCTCGACTGGACCTCTTTTGACGTCGTTAATAAAACTCGTAATCTCCTGCACGTCAAAAAAGTCGGCCACACGGGCACGCTCGATCCGCTTTCTACAGGCGTCCTCGTCGTGTGCGTGGGCAAAGCCACGAAGGTTATTGAATTCATGATGGGCGCGGACAAGGAATACGAGGGCGAAATCACGTTCGGCGCCACGAGCGCCACGGACGATCGCGAAGGGCCGATCACACCCTTTGCGCCTGAAGGCGCGGATCCAAATCCGCGCCTTCAGGCGTCCGATATTCAAAAAATCCTCCCTCAATTCATCGGCGAAATCGACCAAATTCCTCCCACTTTTTCCGCCAAAAAAGTGAACGGAAAAAAAGCGTACGAAGCCGCGCGCAAAGGAAAGCCACTGAAACTTAAACCCAATAAGATCAAAATCCATTCGATCGAAATCCTCAGCTATGCGTGGCCCGTGCTCAAAATTCGCGTGCAGTGCGGCAGCGGCACTTACATCCGCTCTCTGGCGCGGGACATGGGAAAAGCGCTCGGAGTCGGCGGTTATCTGAGCGCTCTCACTCGCACGCGCGTGGGCGATTTCTTTCTCAAAAACTGCATCGGAATCGAGGCGATCGCGCCCGAAAAAATCATTCCCATAAGCGCCGTTCTTCCCTCATTGCCACCCAGGGCACGGGTAAAATTCAGCATGGCTAGTCGCGCAGGCCGTTAGCCAGATCCAGAAGGACGGCTTTCGGATCCTTCGTTTTCGTCACGCCGCTGGCCAGGAGCACGCCGCTCGCGCCCAGCGTTTTCGCAATGCGTACGTCTTCGCCGGTTTTTACGCCCGCGCCTACGAGTAGTTTTAGGCCGCCGATCAGTTCAACCGCTTTTCTCACGACTTCCGGACGCGTGGTCACGGAAACATCACCGCCGATCAGATCCGGCGGTTCCACGGCAATGTAATCCGGTTCAAATTCCAAAAAGCTCGCGCCTTCCTCCGGCGTCGCGGCGCACAGGATGATTTTTAGCCCCACTTCCCTGGCGCGCAGGATCGATTGACTTAAAAGTTCGCGATTTAAGCGTTTTTCCGAGTGGTTGAGCAGTGTTCCCCACGCGCCCGCGTTTTTAACGCTCTCAGCGCAAATGGAGCCGGTGTTTCCTCCATACCCAACAGCGTCAATATGTTGTGCCAGCACTGGAATTTGAACCGAGGCGCAGATAGAAGCCAAATCAATCGCCTGAACCGCTACTAGGATCATCTGGCCCGTCTCCTTGGCAACCCGCTCATGAACGCGCGCGAGCTCAACAGCCTTGGCTCCACTCGCGGATTCGTAGGTTTTGAAGTTGGTAATGATCATGTAAATGCCCAAAACATCAAAAGGATCGGCTCAGCAATCAGCAAAAGCGCGACCAGGGAGAGATAGACCCATTTCGCGACTTTTTCCGTGCGAAGGCGGCGTTCGATTTTTTCGAGATTCACGGACGCTTCAAAAACTTTTTTCTCCATGGATTCGTGGGCTTCCCTCAGCTCTTTTTCCTTTCGCGTGTAGTCCAAAAGCGGCACCATATTCTTTAGCTGAGTCTCCAGTTGTCCCACGCGATATGTCGCGGCTTCAAGCCGATCCTGCCTCTCTCGCAGTTCCCTTTTAGCCTCTAAATACAAATCATAATAAACGGAAGTATCACTTTCCATTATTTTTTCTTTCTCTTGGAAGTTTTGAATTTGGACATCTTTTACCTCAATCTTAGACACATTTTGGACACCTTCGACACCCTCTAAAATTTGTCTAGATTTGTCTACTGTCATGTCTAAGAAATGTCCAACATGATCATGAATAATATGATCAATATCTTCTCGTTTAATCAAGATACGACGGCCATCTCGTCGCGTCTTTATGCGATATTTTTTCAAATAACGATCTAAAGTTCGAGTCGAAACTCTTAAAACTTTGCTAGCCTCTTCTCTATCGATATGATTTGTAGACACATTAGACATAATGACTATATTTTATTTTTATTAGACATTCTGTCCAGTACCTGTCTAGACAATGTCCAAAGTTAAAAAGGGGAGTTACTTGCAGTCAGTATATTGAAAGTGGACAAATCAGTCAAACATTTTTCATAAAAATTGATCAGGCGGATGCGCGGACATCGACCACTTTCAATTGTAAATTTCGAACCCCGTTCCATTCATTAAGATCGAGATGGAACGCGACATCCGCTTGCTCCATTCGATTCATCGCTTCAAAATGCTTTCCAAAGCGGAAAGCGATCGCGGGAAAAGTTTTGCCATTACTGGCTACCTTCAATTGTAAATGATTGGCCGCTGAACCGACAATCCTTGTATTCATGATTGTCGCATTCTTTAGCGCAAAAAGAGGTTCAGGGTTTTGCATGCCATAGGGAGCCGCGGCTTTAATAGTCTTTAGGGTATCAAAATGAAGCTCTTGAGAATCCAGCGCGCAATCAATCCGGAGTTCTTCTGTAAGCTTGGCGGGATCAATATACTCTGGCGCGGCGCGCGCGACTTTATTTTGGAATAATCCCCAATGCTTTTTAGGCAAGGCGAATCCCCCTGCCATTTTATGGCCACCAAAGGAACTAAAAAGTTCCCCTGCTTCCTCGCGCAAAAAATCCGTAATATCAAAATCGCTTAAACTGCGGCAGGAAGCGACAAATTGATGCTCTTGTTCTTGCAGGATAATGGCGGGCCGCTGGAACCGCTCCACTAATTTACTGGCAATGAGTCCCAGCACTCCCGGTTGCCACCCGGGATTGGAAAGCACAATAACTAAAGGGATCTCCTTTTTTTGCGCCATTTGTTCCAAAGCCTCCTCCACGGTACGTTCCACCGTGGCTTGTCGTTTTTGATTGAGAGTATTGATAAGCATGGCCTTCTCCGTATTCCCCAAAAGCAGCTCAAGGCTATGATTAGGCGTTTCCATGCGTCCTGCCGCGTTTAAACGAGGGGCCAGCTGAAAACCAATCGTTATCGTATCCAATGTCTCCGGCTTAACCCCCGCGATCCTCAAAAGGCTTTGGATCCCGGGATGCGCCGTATTCCGTAGCGCCTCAAGGCCGGCCATAGTCAAAAGACGGTTTTCATCCAAGAGAGGCACGCAATCAGCCACAAGCCCCATTACGACCAAAGAAAGTTGATAGGAAGAATCGCCTTTTTCGGCTCCTTGTCGCTCAAGAGCCGTGATCAGTTTGTAGGCCAGTGTGGATCCGCAGAGGTGTTTACAGGGATACGCGCAATCTGAACGGCAGGGATTGATCAAGGCGACCGCGTTAGGCAGTTCCAATGGCGCCTGGTGGTGGTCCACCACAATGACGTCGATACCACGCTCCCGCGCCAGCGCAATTTCACGCGCGTTCGCGGTGCCGCAGTCCACGGTGATCAATAGCTGAATTCCCTGGTCGGAAAATTGTTGGATAAAAAAGTCTTTAAGCCCATATCCGTCTTTTTCCCGATGTGGAAGCGTCGTAAGCGCCGGGACTCCTTGTCGCTGAAAAAAGTCATAAAGCAATGCAGTACCCGTAATCCCGTCCACGTCATAATCGCCGAAGATCATGATTTTTTCATGACTCGTGATGGCTTGCTGGACGCGCGCCACAGCCTTATCCATGTCTTTCAATTGAAACGGGTCGTGCAGCGCTCCCAGGTCATGGCTCAAAAAACGGCGGCACTCCGTTTCCGTGGTCAGTCCGCGGTTCTTTAAAAGCGTGGCGAGCAAATCACCCCCCGTATTCTGACTCAATAATGTCCACTTTTTTCCTAATAAACTCATAATAAATGCTCAAATGCTCAAGTGCTCTTTAGTATACTCCCATTCAGAACGGTGGCAAAAAACAGTGTTTCTGCTTTTATTTTAAGCCAAAACTCTTGTTTTTTAGGCCCTTTTTTGGTATAATGATTGGATGCGTAATTGGTAACTCGTAATTTCAAATTACGAGTTACCAATTACGCATCCAGATATTACAAGTTACGCATTTTTGAAAAAAAATGACCAAAACAGTCGCTTCCATCGTTGCTTCGTTATTAAAATTCTACAAGATCGCGTTGATCTGGGCGCATCAGCATCTGGCCTTGGCAGTGCTTGCGGCTATTCTGTTTCTAATAATCCTATGGTATGGATTTAAGATCTATCTTGAGCTTAGTCGCATTTTATATTTGGAATGGATCGCGCCGCATCTCGTTTTTATGCGTATAACTCTGCCCCGAAGTGATTCAAAAATGGATCAGGAAAAACGCACGGAAAAAGATTTCAAAGAAAAGGTCGCCATCATGGCTCAGATGTACCGCGCGCTTTATGAGATCCGGGAGATGAACCTCTGGAATTTGATCATGACAAAGATGTGGCAGGCGGACAACATTTCCTTTGAGCTCTTTGCTGAAAGTAACCAGCTTAATTTTTATATCGTCTGCGACAAAAAATATCAAACCATCATTGAAAAACAGGTGACCGCTTTTTATAAAGACGCGGACATCGATATTAAAACAGAACCCTATAAGCTCGTAGAAAAGGGCAATGTGATGAAGGCCTATTCTATGTACACTGAAAAGCCTTACTGGTTCCCAATCAATACGTACAAAGTGATGGAGCAGGATCCACTCAATGATCTCGCGAACGTGCTTTCCAAACTTGAAACAGGCGAAAAGGCGGTGGTTCAGATGATCATCAATCCGGTCACAAGTGAAAAATGGCGCAAAAAAACAGAAGAGGCGAGCGACAAACTTTTTAAACGGGAAAAAGTCAAAATACATTTCCCCATTCCGCTCATTGGTCCGATTCTTTCTTTCTTTTTTAACACGCTCAAAGTGCTCGTCAGCGGCAATACGAAGGACTTGGCAGGAACCAATGCCCCCGGCGCTTCCTCCGGCGACCACTTCATCCGCATGGTTCAGGCGCAGGAAGACGCCATCAAACGAATGGGTGAAAAAGCGGGCCAGGCGGGCTTCGATGTATCTCTCCGTATCATTTCTTCGGCGAAAAACTACACTCGCGCCACGGAAATCACGAATAATATTGAAGTGGCCTTCAGCGTTTTTTCGGACATGTACAACAACGAGTTTAACAGCCGTCGTATTATCCCTATCGATTTCATCAACAATCCGCTCATGTATCACTTGTACCGAAAGCGGATCCCCGGAGTGCTCCACAAACGATGTCTCTTTTCAAACGACGAACTTGCGACCCTCATTCATTTCCCCGATTCACGTTACAACGAAACGCCCATCATCCGATGGCTGCCATACAAAGTCTTGCCTCCCCCTCCTGATCTTCCAACCGAAGGCATTCTCATTGGCCGAAGTATGTACCGCGGCGAAAAGAAGGACATCCGTATTTTGCGCGAAGATCGCACGCGTCATCAATACATCATTGGTAAATCCGGTACCGGTAAATCCGTGTTGCTCAGCTACATGGCTAAACAGGACGTGGCCGGCAAGGACGGTGTTTGCGTGGTCGATCCGCACGGCGATCTGATCGAAGACGTGCTTGTGACCGTCCCCAAAGAACGCGCCAAGGACATCATTATTTTTGATCCGGCCGACACCGAACGTCCCATGGGCCTCAACCTTCTTGAAGCGCACACGGCCGAAGAAAAAGACCGCGCGTCCCTCGACGCCATGGAAATATTTATCAAGATTTTCGGTGACGAAATTTTCGGACCGCGCATCCAGCACTATTTCCGAAACGCGTGTCTGACGCTCATGGACGACGAGGAAGAGGGCGCGACATTGATCGACGTGCCGCGCATTTTTGTGGACGACGAATTCCGAAAATACAAAGTCGCCAAAATCAAAAATGTAGTCGTCAAATCCTTCTGGGAACATGAATACGCCTCCACGGGCGAACGCGAACGCCAGGAAATGATTCCGTATTTCAGCGCGAAATTCGGCCCCTTCATCACCAACACCACGATCCGCAACATCATCGGTCAGCCCAAGAGCGCCTTTGATATCCGTAAAGTCATGGACGAGAGCAAAGTGCTTCTGGTTAACCTATCCAAGGGTAAGATCGGCGACGTCAACGCGCAGTTGCTGGGGCTTATCTTCGTCAACAAGATCAACATGGCCGCCATGCAGAGAGCGGACATGGCCAAGGAAAAACGCAAAGACTTCTATCTCTACGTGGACGAATTTCAGAACTTCGCGACCGACACCTTCGCCGCGATTCTCTCCGAAGCGCGCAAGTATCGTCTCAATCTAATCATGGCCCATCAGTACATCGCCCAGCTGACCAAGACCCCCAGCGGCCGTGACGACACGCGCGTGCGTGACGCCGTCTTCGGTAACGTCGGCACCATGCTCAGCTTCAAAGTCGGCGCCGAAGACGCGGAGTATCTCGCCAAAGAATACGCGCCTGTGCTTTCCGAACAGGACATCGTGGGCATCGCGAACTACAAGGCGTACATCAAGCTCAACATCCACAACACCACGTCGCGCCCGTTCTCGCTCGAAACGATTTGGGATCCTTCAGGTAGCGCTAAAATGGCCGAAGTCCTCAAGAAGTACTCACGCATGAAATATGGCCGTAAAAAGATCTTCGTGGATCAGGAAATCGAGGCGAGGATCGGGATCACCTAAGGCCTACTCCTCCTCCGTCTTATCCGGGATGCACTCGCATTCACACTGGGGCATGCCGCAGTCGAGGCAGGGGGGGCACTGATTCCCGCAAGCGCAATTGTCCAGCTTCTTTTTTGCCATAAAAAGATGAATTAGAGGACAGCATGAGTATACTCTTTCGGGCTCTTTGTGAGAACTTTATACGCCTCACGAACCAGCAGGAAAACCACGCTGGCCAAGACAGCAAACCCCCAATCCAAAAGGGTCATCGGCGCGGCGGAAAGAAAGGGGGAGACCCAGGGGTTGTAAACGATATTGAGCAGGAAGAAGAGGGAGATGAGGAAGCCCACGAAGAGCCGTTTGTTGGACCAAAAATACGAAGCGAAAGCGGAGTCTTTTTCACCGGCGCGGCGGGACATGATGTTCATCCACTGCGCGAACACGATCGAAATATACGTCAGGGTCGTGGCCCGCATATAGAGAGGATCCGTTGCCGCGATCCCAAGGGGAGAGACCCCCTCGCGGAAGAAGAAAAAGAGGAAATTGAAATAAGCCAACGCCCCCATGAGAAATCCGCTCCAGGCCAAATCGATCAGGCTGAATTTATTGACGATGTGATCGCTGGGGTTGCGCGGCGGCGCGGACATGATTTTGGTCTGTGCGGGATCCCAGGTCAAAAAAGTTAATGGAAGCATTTCTCCGACTAGGTCGATGGCTAGGATCTGAACGGCTAAAATCGCGAGGGGGAAGCCAAATAATGCCGTCCCCAAAAGACTCAAAAGGACCGCGAAAAGCTCGCCGCCATTGGAAGTCAAAGACGAAAGAATTGTTTTTTTGAGATTCTGGAAGATCGTGCGTCCTTCCTGGATGGCGGTCACGAGCGTGCCGAAACTGTCGTCCAAAAGCACGAGTTCCGACGACTCCTTGGCCACGTCCGTACCGATTTTTCCCATGGCCACGCCGATATCCGCTTTTTTGAGCGCGGGCGCGTCGTTCACGCCGTCGCCGGTCACGGCCACGATCTCGCCGGCTTTTTTCAAAAGATCCACGATGCGGAGCTTATCTTCCGGCGACGTTCGGGCGAAGATCAGATTGCTGTAGATGAGCTTATGCAACAGCTCAATGTCCGACATCGTCTCCAGCTCTTTCCCGGTAACCACCGTGATCTCCGCATTCTTTTTTTGGCCGCCCATGCCGATTTTCTTGGCGATCGCTTCAGCCGTGAGCGCGTAGTCGCCCGTGATGATGATCACGCGGATGAAGGCTTTTAAAGCGGCTTCAATCGCTCCTTTTACTTCCTTTCGCGGCGGGTCGATCATGGAAACGAGGCCCATCCACACCAGCTTTTGTTCCGCTTCCTTGAGGGTGATCGTGGGATCGAAACGGGGAAGTTCACAGGTCGCGTAGGCCAGATTACGCAAAGCCAAACGCGCGCAGTCGTCATCCTTTTGCCGGATCGCCTGCCGATCCTTTTCTGTGATCGGGCGTGTGTTTTTGCCATCCCAAATATGCGTGCAACAAGACAAGATACTCTGAGGCGCGCCCTTCGCAAACAGCCAGAATTTGCCGTCGCGCTTGCGGATCGAGGACATGCGCTTGCGGATCGCGTCAAAGGTAAATTCTTTCAATTCGGGAAATTTTTTATCCAGACCGGCAGGATCCACTCCCGCCTTTTGCGCCAGCGTAATGAGAGCTCCTTCCGTAGGATCGCCGATGCAGTACCAGCTCGGATGTTCTTTATCTGGCGCGCCGATTTTAGCGTTGCTGGCAAAAACACCGGTTTCGAAGAAGGGACGCAACGCCTGAAGGCGCGATTCGCGAATCGCGCCTTCAGGCGTTTGAATTTCTCCGATCGATTCATATCCGATTCCCGTCACGTCAAATTCTTCGCTTCCGATCAGGAGTTTTTGGACCGTCATCTCGTTCGTCGTCAACGTGCCCGTCTTATCCGTGCAAATGATATGTGTGGAACCCAGCGTCTCCACCGCCGACAGCTTTTTGATAACCGCCTTTTTTTGCGCCAATCGTCCCGCCGCGAGTGACAATGCCACCGATACCTGGGCGGGCAGTCCTTCCGGAACGCAAGCCGCGGCAATACCCATGGCAAAGATGAACGACTCCCGTAAGCTGAAATTCATCATCAGGCCAATGGAAAAAAGCCCAGCTCCGATCGTAAGCGTGATGAAAGAGATGCTCCGGGCAAGGTTGTTCAGCTCCTTCTGCAGCGGCGAAAGTTCGGCAACCGTTTGTTGACTCAGATTCGCGATGCGGCCCAATTCCGTCTGCATGCCGGTCGCCACCACGATTCCTTTCCCGTTTCCCACGGCCACGGTCGTCCCCATGAAAGTGAGGTTGTTGCGGGCGCCAAGTTCCACGTTTCCTTCAATAGCATGGATAAATTTTTTCGTGGGATTGGATTCTCCGGTGAGCGAGAAATCATTCGTGGCCAGATTATTTTCTTCAAAAATACGGAGATCCGCGGGGAGCGCATCGCCTTCTTCCAAAACAACAATGTCTCCCGGGACAACGGTTTCGCCATCGATCTCAATCGTCTTGCCGTTCCGAATCACTTTGGCCTTCGCTTTTACTAAAAGTTTGAGGGAGTCCATCACGCGTTCAGCCTTATATTCCTGAAAAAATCCGATCACGGCATTTATAAAAATGATCGCGCCTAAAATAATGGCGTCGCGATACGAGTTCATGTAAATCGAAAGGCCCGCGGCCACGAGCAAAATAATGGCCATCAAATCTTTAAACTGCGAAAGAAATTTGATAATGAGCGGCTCTTTGTTGATCGCGATCAGTTTATTTTTGCCATAAATATCAAGTCGCTGAACAACTTCCTTTCCATTAAGGCCTTCCGGTTTGGTATTAAGATTCGCGAAAACAGATTCAGCGCTGGATTGGTAATAAGGAATCTTATTTTCAGTCATGGGAAGAAAACGTTATGAATTTTTGTTGGGCTGAGAAAGGCTGGTATAAAGAGATTCGAATGTCGCCATTATTTTATTGATATCATGAGCTTGAATGAGTTTTAGGCTTTCAGCCCCCATTTGCTGGCGCGGATTAGAAACTTTGAATAAGCGCTGGATGCAGGAGATAAGGCCTTCGATATCCCCCGGAGCAAATAGATAACCGTTTTTTCCATCGTGAATCAACTCGGGCAGCGCCGTGGCATTCACTCCAATAATAGGCAGACCCGTGGCCATCGCCTCCATGGTGACCAAACTCTGCAACTCGGCTGTGCCGGCAATGATAAACGCGTGCGAGATCCGATAGAGGAAAGGTAGATCTTCATCCGGGACGAATCCTGCGAAGGTCACGCGGTTTTCCAGTCCAAGTTCATGGGCTAATTTTTTAAGATTTTTTTCTTCAAAACCTTTGCCGGCGATCAGGAAATGCGGCGCTGTCTCGGGAGCTATTTTCGCAAGAGCCCTTAGAATAAGGTCGACATTTTTTTCTTTATCCAAACGGCCAACATAAAGTAGGGTCGGTTTGTCCGTCAGCGCGTATCGTTTTTTCAGAAACTCACCGTCATTCCCCGGATGAAAGCGTTGTAGGTCAATGCCATTAGAAAGGGCAAGAATGGGCTTCGAAAAGCCAAATTTTTTCATGAGATCCGCGGCCGTTTGTGTGGGCGTGGTCACACAATCCAGCTTCTCGAAAATACGGCGGCAATCGCTCCACGCCCACTTTTTTATCTTATCTTCAAACGTTGTGGGCAGATGAAGATAGTGCACCAAATTTTCCGGCATAAAATGGTTCGTCCCCATAACGCCTACATGAAGTTCTCTCGCGATCGTCATGACCGTCCTCCCAAGAATGGAGTGCCCCTGCAGATGAACAATATCCGGAGCAAACTCTTGAATCACCTTCCTCAGCGCGTCTTTAATAAAAATGGGAAACGGAACGCGGAAATTCGTGTAGTGGATAATGGGGAAAGACCACACGCCGAACACGGAAACGCCGTTGCGCACGCTGGGCTCATCATGAAACGTTCGCGATGGAGCGATGGCCAGAACTTTATGACCACGCGTCATTAAAGAGGTTGCCAGCCGATGGGTAAAATAAGCGGAACCATTGATATCAGGAGGAAAAGTGTCGTTAACAAGGAGTACTTTCATAAATCAAGTGATATCTTTATGAAATAAAGCGCGTCCGACACGCGGAATGATAAAGTAAAGAAGTGAGATAGAAAACCCCGTGATCAAAAAAATCAATGCGAGTGAATCGAGGGTCTGATTAACTTCGACATACGCGTTTCCCAGATAAAATCCCAAAGAAAGGAGTAAAAAAGATTTAAAAAGTGTGGGTATAAGATCGAAAAAGAGAAACAAGCCGAAAGGCATCTTCGCGACGCCGGCCGCGGCCAATACAGGTCCGCCAATGCCATGGGCTAGTTTTCCAAGAACCAAAGTCTTTCCAGGGTGTCGCATAAAATGCTTTTCCAATTTTATCAGACGATTCGGCGTCATTCCGATGCGATGCCCCCATCGGTCCAGAGATCGTCGCCCTCCATGCCTTCCAAGCGCGTAATAAATGATATCGCCTACCATATCCCCCAGAACAATAACCCAATAGGCGATAAAAAAATTGAGAGTTCCCAGCGAAGCCAGGAAACCAGCCAGCACGGTCACGAAAGGCCCCTCAATCACCGCTATCGGGAATAAAACGAAGTATCCATATTGGGTAAGCCACTGAATGAGCTGTGGAGCCGAAAGCGTCAAAGTCGAAATAATTACAATTTGATTTTCTGTATTTTATCACATCGCGCCCGGGACATTTACTCTTCCCCTGATTCCGTGCTACGATCCTTCCAAATAAACATAAACACTTTCAATGTGTTCCGCCATTCCACCTCAAAAAATAAAGCAGAGAGAGAGAGAGAGAGAGAGAGAGAGAGAGAGACAATAGTTGGAAATTAGAAATTAGAAATTGGAAATTTCAGAACGGTTTCTCCCTCGTCGAGCTCCTCGTCGTCACCGCGATCATCTCCATCCTTTCTTCGGCGGCGTATCTGGGCGTCGCCGCGATCCGTTCCCGTTCGTATAACGACAAGATGCTGGGCGATATTTCGGCGTCTGCCAATATCCTCGAGCAGTACGCCGCGGATCATGACGGGAAGTTCCCCGTCCCCCTGCCCGCCCCCGGTCAGAACCGGAACCTCCTCTGCTACGATTCCAATGCCGTCTATACCCACGACTGTCTTGCCGCCTCCTTCATCCAGGGAAGGATCGATAACACGCTCCTCGGAACGCGGTACCTTTCCGAAGTCCCCATGGATCCCTGGACCGGCTCCCGCTTCGCCTACGGCGTCACCCCGGACGGAAAGTACTTCCAGATCGCCGGCCTCTGGAAAGAAAGCGACGGTTCCTTTTCCGTGCGCACTTCGGACAACCTCTTTAAAGGCTTCGCCCTGCCCAGCCTCATCCGCGCCTTTGACGGCCCTAATTTCGTGGTTCAGCGCGGAAACTATCTTCCCTACCCCTCGGACGCCAAAGAACTCTCCGTAACCTTCACCGGATTGCAGGGTGTGACCGTGAACGGAACGCAGGTCGCTCCAGGCGAACCTGTGATCGTATTCCAAAACGACACGATCGCT
>JACRIE010000072.1 GCA_016220165.1 Candidatus Peregrinibacteria bacterium | reverse complement strand
TTTATCCGCTTCCATAAGCCTTTCCGGGAGCCTACATGTTAAGCGACGAGGCTCTACCCTCAACACAGCGCTGCGTAGCTGCTCACCAAAGAAAGCGTACCAGAATGGTACAGGGGCATTATACGAACAGCTAATAGCTAAAACTATGTGGTTTTTGCACAATCCAGGACTGCTGGGGATCAACGCCCGCAATCTCCTGTACATCAAAGCCTACAATCCTGAAAAAGCCATTTTAATGGCCGATAGCAAGCTGAAAACCAAGCATTTTCTTTCAGCGCGGGGAATTCCCGTGGCAAAACTTTATGGCGTTATCCGGAATAAAATGGATCTGAAAGAATTTCGCTGGGATCAGCTTCCTCCGTCTTTTGCCGTCAAGCCCAATTCAGGCTACGGAGGAGAAGGAATTTTGATCATTGAAAAACGGGACAGCGAAGGAAATTTGATCACTCCGGCCGGCGAAATCATAACTCAAAAAGCCTTAAATCGGCATATCAACAATATTTTAGATGGTCGTTATTCTTTGGCTGATTTTACGGACAAAGCGCTATTTGAGCAACGGCTGGAAGCGCCGGAATGGCTGGCGCGAATGAGCTATAAAGGGCTACCGGACATCCGTATTATCGTGCACAACCTGATCCCTGTTATGGCTATGCTCCGGTTGCCAACTCAAGTCTCTCATGGAAAGGCGAACCTGCACATGGGCGGTCTCGGAGTCGGTATCCATATCGCTACGGGAGAGCTCCTTCATATCGCCCAGCATAATAGAATTGTTTCTGAAATTCCTGATTTCGGGCCTATAAAAGGCATCCAAATTCCTGATTGGCAAAAACTTTTATTGATCGCGTCACGCGTGCAACAGATCACAAATCTTGGCTTCGCGGCTGTTGATCTAACGCTCGACAAAAATATGGGGCCTGTGCTGTTGGAGATCAACGCCCGGGCCGGGCTTTCGGTTCAAGTTGCCAATCTGGCGCCTTTGCGCCGCCGACTTGAACGTGTTGAGGGTATTCATGTCGGCACGCCGGAAAAGGGCGTACGGATTGCCCAGGATATTTTTGGCAAAAAGGTAGAACGGGAATTAAAAGACGCTCCTAAAAAAATGGTTATCGGCGCTTTTGAGCCTGTGGAACTTGCCGGATCCGATAAAAAACTAAAAATTCTTGCCAAAATAGATCCGCATACGGAGAAGTCGGTTCTGGACCGAACGCTAGAGGCCGAAGGATTTACTGAAGGAGGAAAATGCAAATTCAGTCTTAAGGGAAAGCGTCTTATCACATTAGTAAAGCTGGTGGATTTAGGCAGTCACCCTTATAAAATGATCGTCGGGAAACGGGATTTAGGAGATTTTTGGATCGATCCTTTTCAGTCTGAATCGACTCAAAAAGAATCCGCTCCCAAGAAACGAATCCATGAACTACGGGATTTAGACCGTGAGCTTAATGATCTGGACCGGCAGATTCATCTTCTAGCCCATTTGCGACCTGTTAATCTGGAAGAAGAAAAAGAAACTTTTCTGGCGGATCCGACTTATAACCCCCAATTTAAATATGGGGAACTGTCTTTCGATCCCGCAGCGATCCGGGCGCGTGTGGAAAAATTAACCTTTCCCGATAACCCTCTTGGAATTCTGTTTAAAAAGAAGAGCGAAGAGATTTTATTAAAAACTGATCTCTTACGCGCTCGTGGCAGTGCGTCCTTTACGGATTACGCTAAAAAACTGATTGAACCTCCAAGTTCCGCGTTATCAGAAGAAGCTCTGGATCAAATACGTTCTATGCCCGGCACATTTCCACAGGGGCCTGTAATGACTGCCAAAGAGGCAAAAAAACGATGTGAACAAGCGCTTCGTGAGGCCGGCCTGATTGACTGGAAAGTAGAACTGCAAGAATCCATGGTAGCCGATATATCGGCAGGAAAAGAAAAAACGCTGTTTTTGAGATCGGCAGCGGAATTCACCGAGCATCGCCTCCAAGGGATTCTGGCCCATGAAATAGAAACGCATGTATTTACCACGATGAATGGAGCTGAACAGCCCTATCGCCTTTTCCATCGGGGACTGGCCGGGTATCTGATCACCCAGGAAGGACTGGCAGTCTACAACGAGGAACGAGTCGGAGCCGTAGAAGCGTTTAAAAAATATGGAGGCGCTTTTTCAGTGATCGGTATTCAGACAGCCCTGGAGAACAGTTTCGCGGAAACCTACGCCATCTTACGACGCTATGGGTTGGAGCCGGAACGCGCGCTTAAAGTAACGCTTAAGGCTAAACGGGGACTGGCAGATACCGCTCAACCCGGAGGATTCACGAAAGATATGGTTTACTTCGTAGGAAAGAAAAAAATCCTCGCTTTCATTAAAGGAGGCGGCGATTTGAAGGATTTATATATAGGCAAAATCAATGCGGATGATTTGCCGTTGATCAAAAAAATACAGCATCTGAAGCCGCAGCGCTATCTTCCGGATTATTTAAAGCAGGCGGAACGTTAAGGATAAAACTCCCTCCCCCCTCTTGACCCCCCGTGCTATATTTATTACAAGATTCCTTATTACAAGATTACAAGATTATCGGGGATTCCGTTCCCGCATGTCAGTTGACATTTATTAAAAAATAGTATAGATTTTATTACTATTTTTTCACCGTCACCATGCCCCTTCTGAGAGCGCCCGAAAGCGCCGGCCGAAGCAGCCTCCCCGCGCGTACCGCGCTGACGGCTCTTTTAGGCGTCCTCGCCGCCTGCGGTCCCGAGGACTCCCCTCCCCGGGCGGACGCAGGGAAACCCGGTATCACGGACGGGGGAACGCCCGCGGACGGAGGATCCGTGGACGCAGGCAATCCCGATCCCACCTACAGATGCGGGGATCCCGGAGGGGAATATTTCGCGGTGA
>JACRIE010000071.1 GCA_016220165.1 Candidatus Peregrinibacteria bacterium | reverse complement strand
TTTATCCGCTTCCATAAGCCTTTCCGGGAGCCTACATGTTAAGCGACGAGGCTCTACCCTCAACACAGCGCTGCGTAGCTGCTCACCAAAGAAAGCGTACCAGAATGGTACAGGGGCATTATACGAACAGCTAATAGCTAACCGCTAATATGCTTTACATCGTCGCGACCCCCATCGGCAACCTGAATGACATCACTTTGCGGGCTCTTGAAACGCTCAAAGCCGTTGATATTATCGCCTGCGAAGACACGCGCCACACGAGTATTCTTTTAAATCACTATCAGATTCAAAAACCGCTTCTCTCATTTCATAGTCACAGCGGAGCGGCCAAAGTGGAAAAAATACTAGAGCTCCTCGGAAGCGGAAAAAATATCGCTCTTGTCTCAGACGCGGGAACCCCCGGCATTTCGGATCCTGGATACGTCGTTATCCAGGCCGCGTTGAAACACAATATCCAAATCGTCCCTATTCCCGGGCCGAGCGCGTTTTTGACCGCCCTCTCCGCTTCCGGTTTGCCCACGGATAAATTCGTGTATCTCGGCTTCCTTCCAATCAAAAAAGGCCGCCAAACCCTCTTTAAAAAAATAACGGAAGAGGAACGCACGGTCGTCTTCTATGAATCCCCTCACCGGATTCTAAAAACTCTGGAGGCGTTCGAAAACGCGCTTCCGCCGACAGCTCATATCGTCGTGGCCAAAGAGCTCACCAAAATTTACGAAAAATTTTATCGCGGGACTCCTTCTCAAATCATCGAACAGCTAACAAAAGACGGCATCCGCGGCGAATACGTCGTAATGATCAAAAATAAGTGACGAGTAATTCTTCTTTCTAGTCTCTCGTCGCTCGTCTCTCGTCGCTTGTCACTTTTCCAGCTTCTTCAAATACTCCGGCGGAATATACTTGGCTGGCATCTGCCAAAAGGGCAGCATCTCGAGCGGATCCGTATGCTGGCCATTTTTATAAACTTCCAGATGAAGATGCGGGCCTGTGGTTTGAAGCCCTGCGCCTTTAGTCCCTAGCAAGCCGCCCGTAAGTCCAATCACATCACCTTTTCGAATGACCATGCCGGGCTTGACTAACAACTCGGACACATGACCATACACCGTAATGAGATTATCTTTGTGAGCCAAAATGATATAGTTATATCCCATTCCATTGTCTTTGGTTTCAAACACATAAGCATTCGCCGGAGCATGGATCGGCGTTCCTTGCGGGGTACGAATATCAATAGCGTTATGGATCCCCCAGCGCTTGGGATAAGTGGAATCATGATAATAGGCGCTGATTCCTCGAATCGGATTGATCGGCCACTCCAAAGGAGTGCTGGAAAGCCCAGGGAATAGATCGGAAGAAGGAAGCGCGAAATTCGATGGTTCGAAATTCTTTTGAGATTCATCAATGGAAGGTTGGATGGGAGTAGCGTCAAGCGCCGTGAGCTTGGTTTCAATCATGCCAAGACTATCTTTCATATTCTGAATGGCGATCATCGACTCCATCTGCTGCTGGATCGCTTCCTCAAGAAGCTCCTGATAACGGGACTCTTCACCCTGGGTCTTGTCTAAAAGATCCTGCTTGGCAAGACGCTGTTCCTGAAGCTGTTGCTTTTGGGCATCCAAAGAAGTATAAAGCATGGTCAACTCCTGTTGTTGCTTTTGCAGATTCTGTTGTTTTTCATTAAGATCGCGATGCTTCAGCTCAAGCTGATGAAAAAAATCGCGGCCCAATTGCTCCACAAGACGCGCGTATTCCTGCCCCTGAAGACTTTCTCCCACGCTCTGGTCGGCTAAAAGAAGCTTGAACGTGTCAGTCCCGTTCGTGTAAAGATCCAAATATTGTTCCTCTTCGTGATACATCAGTCCGATAAATCCCAAAACCACGCGTTGCTGGTCGGCAATAATCACTCGACTGATTTCAATGCGCTTCATAAGATCTTTGATATCAAGCTGCTTTTTAACGATTCGTTGTTCCGCATCCTCAATTTGTTTTTGAGTCGTTTCAATATTTTTATTAAAAAGCGCCACTTGATCTTTCAGTTCTTTGATTTGCTGAGAAAAAGGAGCCAATGCGCCCTCGATCTCTTTAATTTTCTGCCCCAATTGATTGAAATTCTGATGCTCTTTAATGATGGCTTCTTTCGCATTCCGAAGGCGTTCCTGATCAAAGGCGTTCTGACTCCCCCATTGAGATAAAATGCCCTCTTGATAGGCCTTTAAATCCTCATCAGGAGCAACCTTTTTCGGCTCAACAGGCGCGGCAGGAGTCGTATCCTGCCACTGAAGAATGGGTTGTCCTTTAGAATCGAAAAGCCCTTGATCGCTGATATCGATCAGATTGTCTTCGCTATAATCCGTTTTTGAGCTCGTTTCTTCAGCCCATAGGGGCGCAGAGCTCCACAGAACCAAAACAGAAATAACGTTCCCTGCGATGATGGCTCTTAAAAGTCTGGTCAAATGTCAGGTGTCAGGTGTCAGATGTCAAATGTTATCTTCATATTATACCAAAGTTTTTCCTTTTTATCAAGCCACGAAAGGCGCTTTTCCACGTTGATTAAGTTCACCAACTCTGATACCGTTAAACCACTCAAAAACTCATCTCGTAATATTCGTTTATGATCGGCTTTCTCACTGGAAAAATCATCAGCCTCGATCCCGAAACCCGCTCCATGATCCTTTTAGCGCAAAATGTGGGCTATAAGGTATCTGTGACAACCGAACTAGTCTCTCGGCTAAAATCGAATCAGGAAACGAGCCTGTTCATCCACACCGCGGTGCGGGAAGACGCCATTTCTCTGTATGGTTTTCTAAAACAAGAAGAATTGGTGTTTTTCGAACAATTAATGACGGTTTCAGGAGTGGGCCCGAAAATCGCTCTGGAAATCCTATCCGCTCCTATGCATATCACCCAGACCGCCATCGCGAATGAGGACGTGGCGCTGCTTACCAAAATCAAAGGCATTGGGCGCAAAACAGCCGAACGGATAATCGTGGATCTCAAAAACAAGATCATTCCTGTAGGAATATCGCATCATGGCGTCCCTGTAGAGGCGCGCCACGGCGCGCCTATGCAGGAAGCCATCCTGGCCCTCGAAGGCTTGGGCTATGATCGCATGCAGATCCGAAAAACACTCAGTCAATTACCCAAAGAGATAATAGGGACCGAAGCGATCATCAAATATTTCCTGAAACAACAATAGTGACGAGTGACGAGAGACGAGATAAAATACGGATGAATAAAAAAATAAAATGCAAAATCAGTCACTCGTCACTCGTCACTCGTCACTTCAAAAAGGCTTCACCCTGGCGGAAATAATCATCGTCGTGATGATCCTGGCGTTTATTAGTACGATATCATTTCGCACATATTACGATCTGAGGGAGAAACAAGATTTTAACAATGCCCTGAATCAGATCGTGGAACTCATCAAGACGGCCCGTAATGACGCGATCACCAGTCAGGCGGTTTATTTGGAAACGGCTCCTGAAACTCCTATTATCCCCTCCAAAGGTTATGGCGTCTTTATCAATCTGACTCCAACGGAAACTGAAGCCCATTTAACGTTATTCGCGAATACAAGCGTTCAGGGAAACTTCGCCGATCAATTCGACGAAGAAGATTCCATTCTTGAAAAATTAAGTCTTCCGGCCTCCATAACTTTCGATAAACTTTTTAAATTATCTCCAACCGAGCTTCGTGGAATTCCCGACACGGGAACCGACATCGGAAATCAGGCCGTTATTCTATTCCGTCCTCCTGTCGCCGAAACTTTTTTGAGCAATAACGGAGACCCTACGATCCCTGAAAACTTGATCGACACACTCAGCATCCAGCTCTTCCCAAAAAGTCAGGCGACCCGCAAAAAAGTGATCACCATTGATAAAATCGGAGGTATTCCAGCGATTCATCTTTAAAAATGCGTCTAAAAATCTTTAAAACCACTGGAGAAACACTGGCGGAAAGTATTATCGCTCTCTCGATTTTGGCGATTGGAATCACCATTAGCGGGCTCGTGGTTTCCTCATCGCTCACTAATGTCCAGGGATCCAAAAAAAGGATTATCGCGCTCAACGTGGGCCGGGAAGCCATTGAAGGCGTCAGAAATATACGGGATACGAACTGGCTAAAATTTAGCAGCGACCGAAGGAGCTGCTGGAATCATCTGCCGCTAAGCCTCGACAATCCGGCTCATGACAAATGCACTCAGGATGAAGCCATTGAACCGGGAGACTATTCCCTTTACATCGATAACCATAATCAATGGCGCCTTAAAAATTACGATGACTCGGATCCTGATAGCTTTCTATCCATCGTCGATATTGATCCTAATCTGGATTCCGATGAAGACGGAAATAAAACGAATGACCAGGATCTTTTTAATCATCTCTTTGGGGACGCGCTTGGCAGCAATCTTGTAAAATCCTCCATTTTCAGACGCAAAGTGGCCATCTCGTATCTGGATAATGACGGAAGCGATGGGCAGCCGACAGACAATCGAATGAGAGTGGACGTCTTAGTTGAATGGCAAGAAAAAACGCCTCAGCGCCTTCTGCTAAGCACGCTGATTACCGACTATCTCGGACGCGAAAATTTAAATGATTAATCCTAATCCAAAATTAGAAATTGAAAATTAAAAACTTGTCTTCGACAGCGATCGGGGATTTAAAATTGAAGGGGGGGTTTACCTTGGCCGAAATTCTGATCGCGACCGTAGTTTTGGCGCTTTTGATCACTTTCGCATCCGCTATTTATACAAACTTTTTCAGTTCAATTCAGAACCTTAAAGCCACCAACACCGTTTATCAGGAAAGCCGGCTAACGTTGGAAAGAATCATTCAGGATATTCAAAATAAAACCATCGATTATGAAGAATATTTCGATAAAAACTCAACGATTTTTGGCACGGCAAAAACGTATGGCGATAATTACTGCACCTACACGCGGCAATTCTTTTCCGCTGGCCTCGACGACCTTTATGGAACCAAGGATGACAAAAATACAGGAAAAATCGCGTCCGCTTCCGCCATGACGAGTAGCGTCCAAAATGAACTGTATTTAATCGACAGCGCCGGTGCCCATCGAACCTATTACAAAAAAATTAAAAGAATGGATGGAACTGGAAACTCCATTGAACAAATCGGGGTCTTGAAATTGGTCGGAAAAGATTATGGACTCAACCATCTCCCCGCGGATAAAGATGAAGGCGAAGGAGACGGTCTTGTAGACACATGGGTTTGTGACGACGGCTTCACGTGTGAGACGGAAGGCGGCGTGGAAGTGTCCACCGATAATAGTTTTCGCCCCATCACTCCCACGGGGCTGAATATCCGCGACATCCGATTCATTATTGCCCCGCTGGATGATCCGCGACGGGGATTCAATATAAAAGAAATTCAAATCCAGCCTTATGTCACCGTAAAACTCATCGCCGAGGCCTCCAAAAGAATCGCCCGGAGTCTGAAAGGGAACGGAACCCCGTCCATCACGCTCGAATCATCTGTTTCTTCACGCGTCTACAATGAAGTCGCGGCCAGTTGCCCATTAAAAGAATGCGAAAATGGGAAAACCAAAGCCTGTCCGAAAAACCAGGGAGTGTGCAAAAATGCCGTGCAAGTTTGCACTCAAAACGTCTGGCCGGGATGTACAGACGACGCCTACAAGACCTATGTTAAAGGAATTTTCAATAAAGATCTTTATGAATCAAATGAAACGACGTGTGATGACAGAAAGGACAATGATTGCAACGGACTGGCCGATGAATTCGACTCCGCGTGTATCGTAAAACTGTGCGGTAATGGAATACGAAACATAGGACTGGCGCCGATCGATTTCGAATCTAAAGATGATCTGTCAACCGCCATCACTCCCGGGCTCTACGATCCCCGAAGCCAGGATGAAAAATGCAAAGACGTAGGGGGCCTCTGTCAAAATCTCAATCCTTATCAGCCCGATGGAGAGACTCTTTGTGCGGACGGTTATGACAACGACTGCAATTTCCAAATCGGTCCGGACAGTAAGCCGATCGCGGGAACAGGAGCGGATGAATTTGATAAAAAATGCGTCGATATCCTTTGCTCCAATGGAATACAGAATAAAGATCTGGCCAGCACCGCGCCGCTTCAGGCAAGAGACTATCTCATCAATAAAACGCCGGGCGCAGAAGAATACAATCAGGATGAAATTGTTACCGATGTAGGAGGACTATGCGCCTACGCGACCGTTCCACATCCTGTAGAAACTCCCGAGACCAGCTGTTCTGACGGCCTTGATAACGATGGCAATACTTTCATTGATTTGGCGGATCCAGCCTGTGTCACTCAGGCATGTCATAATACAAAATTGGATACAGGGGAAACTTGCATTGACGCGGGTGGCATCTGTGGCGCGTTAGCGCCTGAGAATACGTCCGCCCTCTGCGCCGATGGCATTGATAATGACTGCAACGGTATTGCGGATTGGCAAGAACAAAGTTGTTGCACAGATGATGCCAACGATCAGGATCATGACGGATACAAAATCCCTGGCGGCATCTGTGCGCCGCCCGCCGAAAAAATCGATTGTCTGGATACGGATCCTTCAGTTCATCCTCCGATCGATCCTCTTCATCCGACAAACAAGGAAATCGAACAAGGACTCCTTTGCTACGATGGCAAAAATAATTTTTGCAGCACGAACAAGGATGATCAGGGCAATCTGATGTTCGATAGTTTGAATCCTACTTGCTGCACGGATTTTGATGGAGACAGCTTCGGGGATCGGATAGGGTCTGGCCCTGGAGTATGGGAATACAATCTGGCGAGCTGCGAAGGCACAAAACTCCTTCAAATTTCACTTTTGGCCGAAGGACGCCCTGTAGAAGAAATCGACCCAAAAAATCATCCGGAACTTTATGCCGATTGTAACGACCATTCCACGGATATTAATCCGGGAAAAATGGAAATCTGTGATGGAAACAACGTCGATTTTAACTGCAATACCAAAAAGGGATATGAAGATGATTTTTGCGTGACTCAGGACGGTCTCTCATTTTTCGATACTTTTTCCGCGACCGCTTGGAAATCCGCTGAAAATAACGCGTCATGGGATGGAAGCGGAAAAATAACCATTGACCCTCCGGAAACGCCTGGAGAATTTTCGGCAATCAGCAAAATCCTTCCCATCAAAAACGCCTTGGATTGTCCGGGTGTGACCTACGCCACTCTTCATGCCGATGCTCTTATTCCCCCCGGAACTTCCATTCGCTATCTTCTCACCAATAATGAAAGTGCATGGCAGGATATCAGCGAAGACGAAGAATTTCATTTTACTGAATCGAAACGAAAACTCCGATGGCAAGCTGTACTTGAAGGCGATGGCATTAGCCAGGCCCCTGAACTCAAAAGCATTACTTTAAACTACCGATGCGATTGAATCTTTATTTGAAAATTAAAAATTTAAATAATAGCGGCCTCTCGCTTCCTTTGGTGATTGGTCTCGTGTCCGTTCTTATGGCCGCGTCCGTCGCGGTGAACGCGCTCGTGATCCGAAACCTTAAAAGCACAGGGCAATTGGAGGCGGCTACGCGGGCCTATCTGGCGGCGGAAGGAGGTATTGAAGACGCGCTGTATGAATTAAGCGCCCATTTCGCTGGCTATGAAACGCCTGATTTGGGAAACCAGGACGCTCGAACTTTAAACTTTGAAGATACCGTCAAAAATCAGTGGTCAATCCAAAGTCATTTAAATTCAGGCGATCCTCATGGAGCGTTCACTCCGGATAATAAACTGACCCTCAGTCTTTTCAATGATGAGGGGGATCAAACATCATCGATCATCAATACCATTAATGTGGCCAATAATTTTTCCGTTAAATTCAAAATTCCTGAAAAATGGATCTCATTTCCTAATTTCAACGGCCTCGTCGTGGACAATGACCGGGATGGAAGAATTAATGAAGATGCCAAAGGCGATAACAATCCGGCATGTATCAAACAGAAACCAACAGACTACAACAAAACTCCCGCAGACAATGACTGCGATGGAAAAATCGATGAAGACAGCGATCAGGATCCTGTCATTTATTGGAAAATTTATGATGATGCAGGCCATGTCCTTACGCCTCTTTCCGGATGTTTGAGCGACAGCGCCCCAGGCAATGAAAAATCAGAACTGTGCGAAAAAGAGTTCCTGCCCGGTAAAGACTTCCAGGTAACTTTAACGCAAGAGGCGGTCGGAGAAAACCAAAGCGATCTTGGGGCATATTCCGGCGGCCAACATCTCAGCATTTTCTCTTTCATCAATACGGTCTTCAGTATCAATCCTCATACCAAACTAGTGATGGAATTTTTAATCGTAGCGCCTTTGGAAGACGCCACAAATCCTCTCCTTCCCATCAAAATTTCCTCCTTGGAATATCAGATATCCTACGATACCAATCTCAATCTTCCTGACCCCGCTTTCACGTTCAAATCAGACGGTTTTGTCCGCGATTTCAAACAGTCTTTAACCGCCACGATCAAACCTCGGGCGCTCATGCCCCTCTTCGACTTCACGATTTTACAGCAAGAGTAACGGAAGTGACGAGCGACGAGAAAAAACTTGCAACTCGTTACTCGTCTCTATTGGCTCGTCACTGGTCACTCGTCACTATATTAACCAATTTCCCAGGCACGTAGATTTGTTTGATCACTTTCTTTCCCTCGATGAACCGTTGAATTTTTTCGGAACCTAGAGCTTGTTTAATTGCTTCTTCTTGCGCAATACCGACCGTTGCCTGAATCCAGTCGCGCGGCTTGCCGTTAATACTGATCACAAGTTCGAATACCTCGTCTTTGACGAGCGCGGGATCAAATGTCGGCCACGTTTCATAAGCCAGCGTCTTTTTGTGGCCCAGCATCGCCCACAGCTCCTCGGCCAAATGGGGCGCGAATGGAGACAAAATCAATACAAATGACTCCATCGCCTTTCGCGGGAGCTGAGTAAGGCCATTCACTTCATTTATAAAAATCATGAGTTGGGAAATGGCCGTGTTAAAAGAAAAATGCTCAATGTCTTCGGTCACCTTTTTGATCGTTTTATGAAGCAATCGAACCTGAGCTTCATTCAAAACGTCGTCGGAATCGACTACGACCTTGCCCTCAAAAAGAAACCACGCCTTTTTGAGGAATCGATAAACGCCTTCGATATTTTTCGTGCTCCAGGGCTTCATCTGATTGAAGGGGCCCATGAACATTTCATAGAGCCGCAGCGTGTCCGCGCCGTACGTCTTGATCACATCGTCGGGGTTGACCACGTTCCCGCGGGATTTGCTCATCTTTTCATTGTCTTCGCCCAGGATGATCCCCTGATGGCGAAGCGTGAGGAAGGGTTCGTCATAATCGATGAATCCGTAGCGATGGAGCGCCTTCGTGAAGAATCGGGCGTACAGCAAATGGAGGACAGTGTGCTCGGCGCCGCCCACATAAAGATCGATCGGGCCCCACTGATTCAGGAACTTTTTGGAAGCAAACGCCTTGGCGTTTTGAGGATCCATAAAACGGAAGAAGTACCACGAGGAACACACGAACGTGTCCATGGTATCCGATTCGCGTCGCGCAGGTTTACCGCACTTCGGACAGATCACCGCGTGAAATTTTTTGGAATGGATCAGTGGACTTTCCCCTGTCGGCATAAAATCTACGTCGTCCGGAAGTTCGACAGGCAGATCCTTCTCGGACACCGGCAACTCACCGCAATCCGGGCAATAAACGATCGGAATCGGCGCGCCCCAATACCGTTGGCGGGATACGAGCCAATCACGGAGCTTATAGTGAATTACGCGCTTTCCCCAGCCTTTCGCCTCGATGTGATCCATGATCTTCGTCGTGGCCGCGTGAATATCCAGTCCGTTTAAAAAATCGCTGTTGACCATGGTGCCCGCTTCTTCCTGAACCTGCGACGCTTGAGTGATAATTGATGTGTCGCCGTCCGGCCCCTTCACGACGCGCACAATATCGAGCTTCATCGCCTGGGCGAATTTGAAATCGCGCAAATCGTGTCCCGGCACGCCCACCACCACGCCCGTGCCAACGTTCGCCAGAACGAAATCCGTCACATAAATCGGCATCGTGCGGCCCGTCAGATGATTGATCGCGTGCCATCCCGTGAAGACACCGGTCTTCTGGCGCCCTTCGGCGATTCGCTCCAATTCGCTCTTGTGGCTCGCGGCTTTGACGTAAGTAGCGACCTCGTTTTGCTTCGGGAAGTCCTTCAGGTACTTTTTCACGAATTCGCTGTCCGGCGCGGCCACGATAAACGTGGCGCCGAAATTCGTGTCCGGGCGCGTAGTAAAAACAGACACAGTCTGAGTGACCCCTTCAATCGGATAGGTGATCGTGATGCCCTCGCTCCGCCCGATCCAGTTGCGCTGGGCCACGAGCGTGCCGTTCGGCCAATCGATCTTGCCGAGACCTGTCAGAAGTCCGTCGGTCTTGCGGCCCTCGCGCTCGGTGTCTTCGATGAAATCCGTGATCTTGAAAAACCACTGTTCCAGCTCTTTCTGGATCACGGCGTTGTGGCATCGCTCGCACGCGCCATTCACCACCTGCTCGTTGGCGAGCACGGTCTTGCAACTCTCGCACCAATTGACCGGCGCCTTCTTTTTATAAGCCAGCCCGTTCTTGTACAAAAACAAAAAGAACCACTGCGTCCAGCGATAATACTCCGGAGAACACGTGGCCACGTCGCGGTCCCAGTCGTACGAAAACCCGATCGACCGGATCTGTGTGCGGAACTGCTGGATACTTTCTTCCGTGGTCTTCCGGGGATGAACCTTAGTCTTGATCGCGTAGTTCTCCGCCGGAAGCCCGAACGCGTCCCATCCCATGGGATGAAGAACATTGAGCCCCTTCATACGCAAAGTTCGCGACACGATGTCCGTGGCCGTGTAGCCCTCGGGATGGCCCACATGGAGCCCTGCTCCGCTGGGGTACGGGAACATGTCCAACACGTAGTACTTCTGTTTTTTGGACGCATCCGGCGCCTTGAACGTCTTATTTTTCAGCCAATACTCTTGCCACTTGGGCTCGATTTTGGAAGGGAGATACATAAAAATAGATTGTAGGAATTAGCTTGTAGAATTATAAGGTCTACAAGCTACAAGCTACAAGCTCATTCCTGTAATCTGATTCCTAATAAATCCCCTGCCGGTGACCGATATCAAGGACAAGAATAAGAATCTCTTTCTTAAAAACTTGATAAATCACACGATAAGGCCAAACCCGCAACGAATATTTACCCTCAAAGTCACCCTCTAACTTTTTACCAAGGAACGGGTTGTATGACAACGATTCAATGGCTGCTACAATCTTATACTGGAATTTTCGCGGAATTCTTGCCAACCGTTTTCGCGCGGGCTTCTCGATTTCAATCCGATACATATCAATTCAAATTAAGCTCTTTTTTAATCTCTTCAAGTGTATAGGTTTTTTCACCCCGCTTATAGGATTCTTCGGCCTCTTTAATCCCCTTCACCAGCTCAGGATCGGACATAATCTCCAGCGTTTCCATCCAGCCCTCGAATTCCTCGGCGGACATCATAACCACCTTGGCCTCGCCGTCCACGGTAATCGTGACCGGAGAAGCAGGCCGGCTCGCCCGCTCGATCAGTTTGAAAAAATTTTTTCTGGCCTTGGTGGCGGAAAGCATGATGCCCATAATTAAAAATTGAGAATTAACCTATGTACATTATAGCGTACATTGAGTAAGGCCGTCAAGAATTCCATCACGCCGCCTTTTTCAATACCTCCGGAAACGTGGCAAGATCTGTATAACCATACTTATGCAACGCGGCTTCCATAGTCCGATAAGGGCCATGTCGATCAATGGCTGCGCGAACAACGTGATACCCTGTCTGATAGGCAGGCCCGTACATAGATCCCATAATAGGATGTTGAGCCCAAGCGCCGGAAAGTTTTCGGACGTAAGGATCGGGAAGAACACAATCAGTCTCCAGATGTCTCCGGAGCTCATCAGAACTCACGCCCTGCATTTGAAAAAGAATAGAAGCATTATTTTTACCTGCATCCTGCAAACGCTCCAGAACAGCCTGAATACGCTGATCTTCCCCTGGCGCGTCCACAACATCCTGCTCCTTGCCGCCATAAATTAAATCCAAAGCATTTTGAGCCACTCCTTCGCGCGCGGCCGTTTCAGCGGTGCACATAGTATGCACCGCTCCTTCGGCCCCTAATTGTCCGGCGCGCCACCGAAGATCAGACATAACCGAATCCACATAGTGAGCGATGATCTCATGGGCAATGAAGCCGAGCATGGCGGGTTTCGACATCGGATGATCGGTGTTGTATTCAATCAGCCCGTCCAGAGCCGGAGTCCCATCCGGTTTAACGCCGCCCCGGTAAGCGCTCGATCCTGTAAAAGAAACATTGGTAAGAGTCCTAAACCTTGAACCGTCAAATGCCACATCCGCCAAATGAGGATCGTATCCCGGTAAATCAAAATCGGCATAGGCAAACATATTCTGGCGCAGGAGCGCCATGAGGCTCTGACGGGTTCGCTCCACTTCCTAGGCAAAATGCTCCACAGAGACAAAACCGCGATTGTGTTCCCAGGCCTGACAAGCCTCCCGGAGCGTCCGGCTCGTCGTCACAGGGAAACCCGCCACATTCAAACGATCCGTCAATAAAGCGCGGAGTTCAGTAGTATCAGTCACAGCAGGATCATGTCGGGCCACGGCGCGATAACGATCTGCATAAAGAGGAAGAGGTTCGCCTTTACTGGTCGCTAGCGCTGTTCGCGCCATGACTTCCAGGGCCTCCGCCCATATGATCAACAAAATCACGGCGAGACGCAGGGGCTCCGGAACCCAAAGCTTCCAAAAGATGGCCACGAACCTCTAAAGGTCCATAATCTTTGATATATTTTTCCACGAGCTCAGCATCTTGCCCAGCCTGCGCCCCACCCCTTTCCCGCAAAGTCTGCGCGCGGGGATCATGATATGACGGAGGAAGAGTAGCCTCGGTCGTAGGATAAGTATCTGCAATAAAATGATCTCCGCCGCTTTCAGATCCGACATTTCCGCCAAACAATGTATCCACACCAACCACGGCATCAGCAAATGCAGCATCAAACCCTTCAAAATCTTTTAGTTCGGGCATAATTCAAAAATTAAATATTAAAAAAGGACAAGAAAAGGTTTCCTTTCTCGGACTGGGGCGAACTATGGGGGTCGAACCCATGACCTCCAGAGCCACAATCTGGCGCTCTAACCAACTGAGCTAAGTCCGCCGTAAGTCATTGCACTTTTTCCGCCACACGTCTAAAAACGAACGTAGTGTAGCGGGTTCATTGAAAAAACTCAAGAAAACACGATTATCGCTGCAGCGTGATCCGATCGATGTGGATCACCGCATATTCGCCGTTCGCCTGATCGTAGATCGCGTAATTATGGCCTTCCTGCACCTCCACGCCGAAACGGTCGTAGATGCCGCCCGGAACGCTCCGGACATAATCGATAGAACCGATGCCAAGGTCGATCACGCCGCCCTGACCCACGTTATTCGCATATAATTTTAGCTTACCCGTGTTTGAGTCCATAAAGGCGTAAAAGGCGCCTCCGGCAACACCCATGGCCGTATTAGTGATGAAATTAAAACCGGACGTAACCGCATAGGGATTGTACGTCGTCACGCTCGCGGAACCCGTGGAATAATAGTCATTGGAATCAAACGTCCGAGTGCCGGACAAGTTGTATTTAAATAAAAAATCAATCTGGCGGGGGGCGCGTAATGTGAAAGTGAACACCTGATTGGCGACCTCTTTAAGGACAGCCTGTGAATCGGAAAAAGATTGAGCGCCATGATTGACGTTGCCGTCGTTCACCTGAACCAAATAAGAAAAATCCGAATAAAGAGAAAGACGGGAAAAATCGTAATCGCCATACGCGTTGGTGGTGGTGATTCCGGCCACCTGGGACAGATCCGAAGTCGCCACGCGAACGCGAATATCACTCACCCCTCGGCCATCCTCGTCTACGACCCGGCCGTGGATCGTGTAATCCCGGTTCGGGCTATAATGGGCGGAATTATTGTAATAAGGATTTGTGGGAAAAGAAGGAAGCACAACGTTTTTAGCGGCGGTGATCTGGTTGATATGGATCACGGCATACGTGTCGTTGATCTTGTCGTAAATGGCGTAGTTGTCGCCTTCGGTGATCGTCTGGGGATGATCTCGGGTCGGAGCCTGAAGGTAGCCGCCATAGGGCGCGTAACGGACGGCCGTGATCGGGGCTTCGCCCAGATCGATGGCGCCGGAGTCCTGACGGGTCGTGTAAATCGACAAATCATTTCCGCCGGAACCGATAAAAAAATAAAAAACGGCGCGGGCGCGATCCGTAACCGATCGCGATTCGAAATCGAATCCCGTGGACGTGGTATCGGCGCCGACATACAGAGAGGCCGACCCCTCGCTCATATAAGAAAGGTTGTCAAAAAAACGGTCGCCTTCGGGCAGATAGCGGTAGGAAAAATCAACCCGCTGGGTGAACTGAAGATTGAAATTGACTGTCTGGGGATTCAATCGCATGTCAATCGATTTGCTCACCTGGGAGTAATTGACGACCTCGGTCGTCACGCGGTAAGTTCCACGGTAGGAAAGCGTGACGTCGGTAAACGTGTATCGGCCGTCGCGATCCGTGTAGGTTTGAGTGACCGTTTGGCCGGAGCCGTCCACGATACTAACGGGGGTATTTGCGGCGGGACTGATGCCGTCAAAAGACACTTTGCCGCGGATGGTGTAGAAGGAATTGGCGGCCGTGGCAAGGATCGCTTGAACCTGAGGTCTGACCGATTGCTTAGGGGGGATGCCAGGCAACTTTTTTTTAGTTGGAGGAATAACCGGAACAGGCTGAACAGACGCAGGCGGGTTGATAGAAGCCGGCCGGGAAGACTCCGGTTGCCGAACCGCGGTTTTGCTCTGGGAATAGGCAGTCAGGTGTTCCTGGACGACGGAAGAATAATAAACGCCAGTGTAAAGACCGTTGTATTGGGCCGCATCGCCGGAGAGTTTGAGGGACATGCGGATGGTGTCGCCCATGCGGCTCGCGGTATAAAAATCACGCGTGAAGGTCAGGTCCACGGTTGAGCAGGCGTTCTCAGGGGCCAACAACTTGCGCGAATACGTCTGATCGATGGAAGTATTTTCAACCGTCAGCGTGTATCCGATCGGTTCGTATCGATTGCTATTGCAGGTCGTCACCTTGCCGAGAAGCGTGCCGCGACTGAAATAGAGCTGGCCGTTCTGGATCGACAGCGGCCCCGCCCAAAAATCCGCGGAAACCGTGGAGATGAGAGGGGAAATAAAAAAAACGGCGACGACAACCAAAGACAAAAAAGGACGCATAAAATAAGGAAGAGGGATAAAAACTAGATAAACGGTATAATAAAACGATATAAATGTCAACAGAAAATCGATTTTTCAGAAAAACAAACCTCTGTCCACCCGAAAGGAAATCCACTTCATCGATAATGGTTCGTAAAGGCAATCACTTCGATAAAATCGCCCTCATGAACATAAAAGAGGGCGCGATATTTCTGGTCGATCCGAAAACTATAGATAAAGTTATCCTTAGGCTCAAGAAGCTCATCGCATAAAATTCATTCAGAATACAGGGAAGACTTCTTTAGGCCAGCCTCAAGGTCATCCAAAAAGGCTTCGGAAATCAAGGGAAACTCGTCACCCCACCTTTATCTCCCCTCCCTTCTCAGCCCCTGTTGAGCCTGTTGAAACGTCCACCTTCACCTCCGCGCCCTCTTTGAGTGTGCCGTCGATCAGTTTCATGGCGAGCGGGTTCTCGATCGACTGCTGAATCAGGCGTTTGAGCGGTCGGGCGCCGTAGAGCGGATCGTAGCCGTTGCGCGCCAGAGTCTCTTTGGCTTTCTTGGATACCTTGATCGTCAGTTTGCGGTCAGCCAGGCGCCTTTCAAGATGAGCGATCTGAATGTCCACAATTTGCTGGATTTCGGCAAAGGTGAGGCTTTCAAAGATAATGGTCTCGTCAATGCGATTCAAAAATTCGGGCTTGAATTTAGCGCGAAGGATGGCTTGAACTTCGGCGATCATTTGGGAGCGGGCTTTGTCGTACGCCTGTTTTTGTTTGGTTTCGTCTTTCTCCAATTTCGCCACGGTTATTTCTTCCGAAAAAGCCTCCTGCGCGTATTTTTGAATCACGTCCGTAGCCAAGTTGCTGGTCATTATGATCAGCGTGTTCTTGAAGTTCACGGTGCGGCCTTTACTGTCCGTGAGCCGGCCTTCGTCCAGGACTTGGAGGAGGATGTTGAACACCTCCGAGTGCGCCTTTTCGATCTCGTCAAAGAGCACCACGGAATAGGGTTTGCGGCGCACGGCTTCGGTCAGCTGGCCGCCTTCTTCGTAGCCCACATATCCCGGAGGCGCGCCGATGAGGCGCGCCACGGCATGGCGCTCTATGTATTCGCTCATGTCGATGCGGATCACGGCCTTTTCGTCGCTGAACATGAACTCCGCCAAAGCCTTGGCGAGCTCGGTCTTGCCCACGCCCGTGGGACCCATAAAGATAAAGGAACCCATGGGACGGTTCGGGTCGCCGATGCCCGAACGGGCGCGACGCACCGCGTCGCTGACCGAACGGATGGCCTGCTTTTGGCCGATCACCCGCTTGCCGAGTTCCGCTTCCATATGCGCTAACTTCTGAGTTTCGGTTTCCAGCATTTTGGAGACCGGAACGCCTGTCCAGCGCGACACCACCGCGGCGATATCTTCTTCCGTCACTTCTTCTTTGAGGATTGAGTGCTTGCCTTGTTTTTTCTTAAGAACTTCCATCTCCTTTTCGAGCTGTTTCTGGAGTTCGGGCAGTTTGCCGTAGCGGATCTCGGCCACCTTTTGAAGGTCGCCCTGACGTTCATAGCGATCCGCCTCGCTCTTGAGCTTATCGATCCCCTCTTTTGCTTTTCGAAGGCGATCGATCACAGACTTTTCATCCTGCCATTTTACTTCAAAAGCCTTGGATTTCTCCTTTAACTCTTCGAGCTCTTTCACAATTTTTTCAAGGCGCTTTTTGGAATCCGCATCCGCTTCCTTTTTTAAAGCCTCGCGCTCGATCTCCAACTGCATAATCTTACGATGGAGCTGATCGATTTCCACAGGCTTGCTTTCAATCTCCATTTTTAAAGAAGATGTAGCCTCATCAATCAAATCGATGGCTTTATCCGGTAAAAATCGATCGCCGATGTAACGAGTGGACAAAGTGACAGCGGCCACAATCGCCGCGTCCGTAATGCGCACCCCGTGGTGGACTTCGTATTTTTCTTTAATGCCGCGCAGGATCGAAATCGTATCTTCGGGCGTGGGCTCATTCACCAACACGGGTTGGAAACGGCGCTCCAGGGCCGCGTCTTTTTCAATGTGTTTGCGATATTCCTTAATCGTTGTGGCACCGATCGCGTGCAGCCGGCCGCGGGCCAGCGCTGGCTTTAGGAGATTGGAGGCGTCCATGGCGCCTTCGGACGCGCCCGCGCCCACGATCGTGTGCAGTTCGTCGATGAAGAGAATGATAGCTCCTTCGGCCGCTTCAATTTCCTGCAAAACAGCCTTAAGACGGTCTTCGAATTCGCCGCGATATTTAGTGCCCGCGATCAAAGCGCCCAGATCCATCATCAACACCTTTTTATTCCTGAGCGTATCAGGAACATCGCCCTTTATGATCCGCTGGGCCAGACCTTCCGCGATCGCGGTTTTGCCCGTGCCCGGTTCGCCCACGAGCACGGGATTATTTTTGGTGCGCCGCGCCAGGATCTGCATGGTCCGGCGAATCTCTTCGTCGCGGCCGATGATGGGATCCAGTTTGCCCGCACGCGCCTGTGCCGTGAGGTCCTGGGTGTATTTCTGGAGCGCCTGGTATTTGACTTCCGGCGACTGGTCCGTCACCCGATGCGACCCGCGAAGCTCCTGCATTATTTTTAGCACGTCGTCGTAGCGCACGGGGATCAGTTTCGTTTCACGCGCGATGGCCAACAGCAGATGCTCGGTCGAGACATATTCGTCGTTCATGGTCTGCGCTTCCCGTTCCGCTGCCTCGAGCACGCGGCCCAATTCCACCGACGCCGTCAGCTGCCCGCCCGTCACGCGAGGAAGCGTGGTGAGCTTGGCCTTGAGCGCGGCCTCGAGCACAGGCAAACTGACGTTCAGTTTCTCAAGCGTCGGCCGCACAAGGCCCTCCTCTTGCGCCAAAAGCGCTAAGAGTAGATGAACCGCTTCCGCCTGGCCATGCTTCAACTTTTGCGCCATGGCCTGAGTCGACGAAATCGCCTCTGCGGATTTGATAGTAAAACGATTGAGATCCATAAGAATTTTAAATTACAGGCACCAAAAAAAACAGGCTACTTTTCCGTTTTAAATTTCCATTCAAAATCGTTTTCCAGGCCCTTCATTCCATACTCCTTTCCTGGGAGCGCCGCGACGCCCTTAAGCCCCTTTTTAACGACGAGGCGGTAGGAGCGATCTTTCTGATAAGGGAAGGTCGGCTTCAGGACCAGAACCGAATAATCGTCCTCGCCTGCCTCGTTTTTGCCGTACACCGCCTCGACGTTATAAAAACCGTCTTTCCGGATGCGCTGCCGGCTGTCGAGGTCGTTGGAGGGGAACAGTTGGACGTTGTTCCCCGGCTGAATCGCGCCCAGATCCATGGGCTGATTGAAATAAACCGTGAGCGCTGCATCGATCGACAGAGGCTTGTCCGGGACGGGCCTCACTTTCACGACCCGCGGCTCCGGGGTTTCCAGCTGAAAGGAGGTCGCCTCTTCCGTCGCTTTGCCGTCCCGGGAAATAATCCCCGCGGGAAGTTCGATCTGAAATGAGGTCGCCATGGGCCACGCCTCGGGAATGAATTGAAGCGTATTACGGCTAACCCATTGGGTTTTTCCTGACACCGAAGGCGTGATTTTAAAATAATCCCCCACGGTCTGTTTCATGGGCCTATCAAAACGGATTGTGATAACCTGATCCGGCAAAATCAATGCCGTTTTTGGGCTGGTTTCAGGAACGATTGAAAGCACTTTTGGCGCTCCCGGATAAAGAATGGGCCCGGAATCATCCGGACTTCCGCATCCTCCTAAAATGAGGATTATGACCGCTATTAAGCCAATAGAAATAAACCGCTTATAAATCATCGCAGATATTTTACCATTTTTTTTTGACTTTTCCATTCCCTTCCGGTATATTTCTTGAAAATCATCATTAATTTTTTCGTAGTATGAAGGAACTCAACCTCACTTACGACGATGTATTGCTCGTACCCCGGTACTCAGACATTTTGCCGAAAAACGTGAGTACAAAAACACGTTTTACTCGCAAAATTTCGCTCAGCATCCCGCTGGTAAGCGCGGCCATGGACACCGTGACCGAACACGAACTGGCCATCAAAATGGCTCTTTATGGAGGGATCGGCGTGATCCACAAAAACCTGACGCCGGACGCGCAGGCCGAAGAAGTTCGCATGGTTAAACGATTTGAAAATGGCTTCATCAAAGACCCCATATGCGCTAAGCCCGATGACACCATTGAAGCTATTTACGCGATTCGCGAAAAATATGGATACAAAGCGGTCCCTGTCACCGATACAGGAAAGCCTCGCGGCAGACTTGTCGGACTCATCACCGCCAACGACTATTTTTTCCACAAACATCGTCGTAACAAAGTAAAGGACCGCATGACGCACGCCAAACAGCTTCTGGTAGCCGAAGAAGGCATCACATTGAGCCAAGCCAACGATATTCTGGAGGAAAGCAAACACAGCAAGCTCCTCATCGTGAATAATAAAAAGGATTTTCACTTACGGGCGCTCGTGACGCGACGTGATATTGAAAAAAATAAACTGTATCCGGACAGCTGCAAAGATGCTGAAAAACGTCTACAGGTAGCGGCCGCGGTCGGGCCGGCCAAAAATATGGAAGAGCGGGTGGAAAAACTGATCCAGGCGGAAGCGGATGTTTTGGTTGTGGATACGGCCCATGGTCATAGCCAGGGAGTGATCGATACCATCAAATATATAAAGAAGCG
The DNA here is from genome assembly GCA_016220165.1 of Candidatus Peregrinibacteria bacterium. GTDB lineage: Bacteria > Patescibacteriota > Gracilibacteria > UM-FILTER-43-11 > JACRIE01 > JACRIE01. The sequence continues at coordinate 15,055 of JACRIE010000071.1, read as the reverse complement.
CTATCCGAAAATTGAGGTCGTTGGCGGGAATATCGCTACGGCGGAAGCCGCGCGCGATCTGATTCGGGCCGGAGCGGACGCAGTCAAAGTAGGGATCGGTCCCGGTTCCATCTGCATCACGCGCATCGTTGCCGGGGTAGGAGTTCCTCAGCTCTCCGCGGTTTTGGAAGTCGCGCGGGAAGCGAAACGTCATAACGTGCCTATCATTGCCGACGGCGGCATTAAATACTCAGGAGATGTGGCCAAAGCCATTGCCGCCGGCGCGGAAACGGTGATGATCGGATCCTTATTTGCCGGAACGAAAGAAAGTCCCGGAGAACTGATTTATCATGAAGGAAAAACGTTTAAAGCATACCGTGGCATGGGCTCAATAGGCGCCATGAACCAAGGCGGCAAAGAACGCTATGGACAATATGATGTCCTGGAGGTGACCAAATTTGTCCCAGAAGGTATTGAGGGACAGACCGTCTATAAAGGTGAAGTGGCCAGCGAGATCTATCAACTCGTCGGAGGATTGCGTTCAAGCATGGGGTATCTGGGCAGCAAAGATATCCCCACATTCCAAAAAAAGGCCAAATTTGTTCGGATCAGCCTGGCCTCACTGCGTGAAAGTCATCCGCACGATGTCGAAATCGTCAAAGACGCGCCGAATTATCGCACCATGGAGACAGACGAATGATCAGGCGATCCCCGGGAACGCGAAATTAACAAAAACTACGACTCCGAATAAAAGAAGGCCGGTCGCTATAATAACGACTTCCCAGGGAGAACTTATTTCTTCGTCGTATTTTTTCAGCTGGAAAAAAAAATGACTGCCGCCATAAAGCAGCGCCGCAAATGCGAAAGGAATATCGCTCATCCTCATTAAAAAAAGCGTCTGGCTCGCGTAAAAATCATTGCGGAACATGAGGATTAAACCAATGTAATAAAAACCTAAAATAAAAAATAGAAGGGCGCTCACGTCGCATAGGTCGCGAATTTTTAGCATGGCTTAGGAATTAGCTTGTAGGTTGTAGGTTGTAGACTCTATAATTCTACAAGCTATAACCTACAGCCTACAAGCTAAAATTATGCTAACCAAAGACCAAGTGCGGCACATCGCGAAACTCGCGCGACTCGACTTAAACGAAACGGAAATTGAAAAATTCACCAAACAGCTGTCCGCCATTTTGGAGCACGCGGAAATGCTCAAAGAGGTAAACACCGAAGGCGTGGAACCGATCGCCCAAATCACAGGGCTCACCAATATCCAAGCCGGTGACGAACCGCGGGAATCGACCAAAAGTGAGGCGCTTTTGGAGTGCTCTCCTCAGCCCAAAAAAGACGGAATGATTAAGGTGAAAAATATTTTCTGAAGCGATTAGCTATTAGCTTTTAGCTTTTAGCCAAATTCTGGTTAAAGGCTAACAGCTAAAAGCTAAAATTATGACCATTCAGGAAGCCCTCGAAAAACTCCGCAGTAAAGAGCTGAGTGTCACCGAACTCGTGCAGGCCTATCTCAAGCGTATCGAAACGCTGGAGCCCAAGCTCAACGCGTACCTCACGATTACTAAAGATTTCGCGCTTGAGAAAGCGCGCGAATTGGACAAAAAAGGAGACTTCGGAGCGCCGCTGGCCGGCATTCCCATGAATCTCAAAGACGTCGTCTGCACCCAGGGAATACGGACGACCGCCTGCTCAAAAATCCTCGAAAACTTTGTGCCGCCCTACGACGCCGTCGTGTGGCAGCGGCTCAAGAAAGCCGACTGCGTCCTTCTTGGAAAAACCGGCACGGATGAGTTCACCATGGGATCCAGCAACGAAAACTCCGCCTTCGGCCCTGTCCGGAATCCGTGGAATCGGGAGTACGTTCCAGGCGGATCTTCCGGAGGACCCGCGGCCAGCGTCATTGCGGATGAAACGATCTTCTCGATTGGCACGGACACCGGCGGCAGTATTCGCCAACCTGCCAGTTTATGCTCTTGCGTAGGCCTGAAAGTCACTTATGGCCGCGTGTCGCGCTGGGGCGTTATCCCGTATGCCTCGTCATTGGACACCATCGGCCCGCTGACAAAAACCGTGGAAGACGCGGCCATTGTCCTCAGTGTGATCGCAGGGCAATCGGAGGAAGATTCCACAACACCGGCGGTTCCCGTTCCGGACTACGCAAAATGTCTGCGAAAGAGCCTCAAAGGCAAAACCGTGGGAATCCCTGAAGAGTTCTTTAAAAAAGGCGTGGAGCCTGAAACGGAGAAAGCGGTTCGCGATGGCATTGAAGTGCTTAAAAAATTAGGGGCAAAAGTAGAAAAACTATCTATGCCGCTCGTGAAATACTCGATCCCGACGTACTATTTCATTGCCAAATCCGAAGCCAGCACTAATTTGGCCCGCTACGACGGCATCCGGTTCGGCCACGCGACGGATAAACCCATTGAGGAGCTAGAGGACCTTTACGCCAAATCCCGTGCCGAAGGCTTCGGAGAAGAGGTTAAACGTGCCATTATGTTGGGCACTTACGCTCTTTCCGCGGGCTATTATGACGCTTATTACCTCAAAGCGGCCAAAGTACGCGCGCTCATGAAGCAGGAATATGAGAAGGCCTTTCAAACCTGCGACGCGCTCATTACGCCCACCTCCCCTTTTCCGGCCTTCGGAATCGGAGAAAAGATGGATGACCCAATCGCCATGTATTCAGCTGACACGCTGACCACCAGTATCAATCTGGCGGGCGTGTGTGCTATGTCCGTTCCTGCGGGATTCAGTAAAAACGGGCTTCCCATCGGCATGCAGATCATCGGACCGCAATTCGGCGAAGAAAAAGTGCTCCACGTAGGTTATGCCTTTGAGCAAGCCACCGAATGGCACAAAAAGAGACCGAAACTGAATTAAGTCTCTTCTTTTTTTGTTTGTTTCTGTTACCCCATTTTCATCGCCAAAAGGTGATAACATCCGCGAAAGTCTAGGCCAAAATAAAATCGCCCCGAAGGGGCTTTCCCTTCTTCGACGAGTCGTTCATTCCAACGCTGAACTCTCGCTCTATTAGTTTTGGCCGGAAATTCAGAAAAAATTAAATTTGATCAAAATCACTTAGCGAGAGTACGGCGCTGAAATAAGCAATGGCTGAACGATTGTAAGGCAGGGAACCGCCCGTTCTGACGGGTGGTCTGCCGCTTCTTGAGGATAAGCACCTTGTAGACCGAGCGATTGGATTTTGGTCCCGCCCTAGGCGGGACTCCACCCGGCTTTGGGCAATGCCGAAGAGGGGTGGAAAAAGAAAAAAAACAGAAACAGAATTTAATCTTTTACCCAAGCGCTAGCCATAAATCATCGAAATCGCTTCAGTCCAAATTTTCTGGAGCCCTTTAAAGCGCTCCAGCGGAGAACTCACTTAATCGCCATTCCAACTAAAAAGTTGTTTAGAACCATTGACAAAGGTTCTAATTTATGATAGATTCAACACCTTTCTTAATACACTACCCCTATGCGTAAGGTGTTCATCGCTTTTTTTGTGGCCATTATTGGAATGACCATACTATTGGGTTCAGTACAGGCCGACCAGCTCAAAAAAATAGGCGCTTCGGCCTGGGAACCGGAATCGGGCGACTACTTTGTGGTCGATACCACGGAGAATGCCGGTTATCTGGTGCATGCCGACAACAGCTCTTATTACAAATTCCAGGTCATCACCGGACAACAACGGTATGTTTGGTACATTGGTCGAAGCTATTTTGCCGCCACGCCGGAAAGGACGTGGGAAGTGGAAAGCGCGGAAACGAAAGGCGACCGAGTCACCTTCGGCCCTGCGGGAACGTTTTTACGCCTTTTTTACGAAGGTGAATCGACCGCTTACGGCATCCATAGCCACAAGTACGTTCAGGAAATGTTTGAAAAAGGCAACCGGTATCAGAGCATGGGCTGCATCATCGTCAAAGACAATTTCCTGAACCTCATCCATCGTACCTTTGAACTCAACGACAACTACCTCCGCGTCATCACCACCAAGGATGCAAACGGATTCGAGTTTTTGAATTAAAAATTACAAGATTCATTATTACAAGATTACAAAATTAAAATTGGATTCCTTATCCGAATCTTGTAATCTTGAATAAATAATCTTGTAATAAAATGAATTACTACGAAGAATCCCTCAAACTTCATGCCGCGCATCACGGCAAAATCGAAGTGATTTCCAAGGTACCCGTCAAAACGCGCGACGACCTGAGTTTGGCGTACACCCCGGGCGTGGCCGAACCCTGCCGCGCCATTCACAAAAATCCCGCGGACATTTATAAATACACGAGCAAGGGCAACCTCGTGGCCGTGGTTACGGATGGATCGGCCGTCCTTGGCCTGGGAAACATCGGCGCCGCGGCCGGCCTGCCCGTGATGGAAGGAAAGGCCATTCTTTTTAAAGAGTTCGGCGGCGTGGACGCGTTCCCCATCTGTCTGAACACACAAAACACCGAAGAAATCATTAAAATCGTGCAGGCGATCGCCCCGACCTTCGGCGGGATTAATTTAGAGGACATCTCAGCGCCGCGCTGTTTCGAGATCGAGGAGCGCCTCATCGAAACGCTCGACATCCCCGTCTTCCACGACGACCAGCACGGCACCGCCATCGTAGTCCTCGCCGCGCTCAAAAACGCGCTGAAAGTCGTGGGGAAAGACCTCAAAAAAATCCGCCTCGTGGTGAACGGCGTCGGCGCCGCGGGCGTGGCCGTGACCAAACTCCTCATCTGCTATGGCCTTCCCGCCACTTCCATTTACCTCTGCGACAGCCGCGGCGTTATTTATAAAGGCCGTGAAGCGCTCAACGCCACCAAGGAGCAACTGGCCGAAGTCACCAACATCGCCTGCCACATCGGTGTCGATCACCCGGAGTGCCGCACGGGCGGCCTCGCGGAGATCGTGAAAGGCGCGGATGTCTTCATCGGCGTTTCCCAGCCCAGGCTCGTCACGCCCGACATGATCCGAACCATGAACAAAGACCCGATTATTTTCGCCATGGCCAATCCGGAACCCGAAATTATGCCAGATTTGGCGAAATCAGCCAGCGCTGCCATCGTGGCCACGGGACGTTCGGACTTCCCGAACCAGATCAATAACGTGCTCGTGTTCCCCGGCCTCTTCCGCGGCGTGCTGGACGCGGGCATCCGCAGAATCACCGCGGAAATCAAAATTGCTGCGGCCGAAGCCGTCGCAAGCTACCTCCCATCCCTCACCGCGGAAGCGATTCTGCCCTTCCCCCTCGATCGCGGCGTGGCGCAGGCCGTGGCGACAGCGGTGAAAAAGATGAAAAAATAGAGGTGCCTGTACGCCCCATGGGAGCTGAGCCGTGTTTCCATGCCCCCATAATTTTTTGATAAAGCGGTTCAGCGTAATATGGATAGATTTCCCGATGATTTTGCTTTCCAATTAACCAATGAAGAATGGGGAAGTTTGAGGTCGCAATTTGCGACCTCAAACTTGATGTTCCAAATTGGAACATCAAGTTTATGGGGCGGTCGTCGCAAATCCCCGCGTGTTTTCACCGAACATGGCGCTTATGCGGCTGCATTTGTATTGCGTAGCCCTCGCGCCCAAAAAATGAGCATCGAAGTGATTCGCGCCTTCATCCGCATGCGCCAATTGCTCGCTTCTCAAGAAGGGTTGTCCAAAGACGTGAAAGAGCTCAAATCGTTTGTCCTCAAACATTCCAATAAAACAGATCGGGAATTCAGACGTGTTTGGCAGGCCATCGAAAAACTCTCAGCGCCGCCGCCTGTCGAGGAACGCCGAATCGGATTTTGTCTCGAATAAAAATTATCGATGAATTAATATTAATTTTGTATACTTATAAATCCAGCAGAAAACAACGAATTGAGCCGTTCGCTCAAAACCCATTTCGGCTACGACACATTCCGCCTAGGGCAAGAGGAAGTGATTAGAAGCATCCTGACGCCGCAGGACACGCTCGCCCTGATGCCGACGGTGGGCGGCATTCACCGCGACGGCGACGCCCTTTCCGACGTCTCGCGCCTCCTGCCCCAAGACATCGTCGAAAAGATCAAAACAGCGCTCCGCACCCTGGGAAAGTTCGAAAAACTCAGGGAGCTCAAAGACCGTTGCAGCGACCGCGTCCGATTCCATCACCTCCGACTGGTGCTGAGCGGGATAAGAAAGGAGCGAGCACTCGCTCAATCTCGTACGTCACGCTGACATTCCTTACTTTAAATAAGCAACCATATTTTTCAAAAATCCAACAACGGGGATAATCTGAACGCCGTTTTCCCATATTTTTTGGCTGCCTCCGTAAAGCATGAAGGCTTTTGCGTCGGGATAATCTTTAAGAAAAGCCTTAAGTCCCCTAAGCTGGCCGGAAGTGACGTGGGAGGTTCTTTTGATTTCGATCGCTTTGATGCCCTTGGCTCCGTATAAAACAAAATCCACCTCTAGACCATTCGCGGTTCGCCAATAAAACAATTGATACCCTAAATCAAAATAATCATTGAGGGCCTTCATTTCCTGAAACAGCAACGTTTCCAAGGCGATCCCTTCAGCCTCTTCGACGGCATCCAGGGGACCTTTTGGCCGAAGCGTCCTATAAACGCCCGTGTCAAAAAAATAAAATTTAACATGACGCATCAGGCGGCGTTTCGCCTTTTTGGAAAAAACAGGCAACGGATAAGCGATCATCAAATCATCGAGGATGGAAAAATAATTTTCAACGGCCTTCCGATGCACAGCGCATTCGCGGGCTATCTCGGAGATATTCAATAAAGATCCTTGCGAAAAACTGGCTGTTTCCAAAAAACGGGTAAAAGCGCCTAAATTTCGGGTGAGTCCTTCCTGCTGAATTTCCTGCTCAAGGTAGGTCATCACATAAGATTCCAGATATTTTTTTGGATCAAGCTCGCTGGATACCGCCGGTAAATTCCCGTATTTCAGAGACTTCTGAAGATCGAAATCATTCCCGAGCTCAGCGATAGTCAGCGGATACAAATGATACGTCAGCGCGCGCCCCGCGAGGAGATTCATCTCCTGTTTTTTTAACTTACGGGCGCTCGAACCCGTAAGGATGAATTTGATTTTTCGGCTTTCAATAAGACGATGGATTTCATTTAAAAGGGCCGGGATACGCTGAACCTCGTCCAGAATCACCCAATCCTTAAAATCGGGGGCTATAAAGTTCTCCAGGCGCTCGGGTCTGGCCAGTAAATCATTAAAAAGCCCTGCCTCGAGCAAGTCCAGATAAATGGCTTTTGGAAAATTAGTTTTAAGCCATGTTGTTTTACCAGTGCCCCTGGGACCGAATAAAAAGAAACTTTTATGGAGGGGCGGCTGAATAATTCTTTTGTACATAACTCCATTTTACACTAATTTTTGGAGTTTTCAAGTAAAAAAATATAAATTCATAAGAAGTCGCTGATTAGACGACTTCTTTTATTGCAATATTAGGACGCGCCTTCATTCTCACTCAATCTCATACGTCACGCTCACGTTGACCATTATGTCCTGACTGCCTGGCTCGATTGAAGCACCCACGGAGTCAGCCTTTTCCGCCATCAGATCCAGGCGGTAATTGGCGTACACGGGAGGCTGATAACCGGAGCCTTCGGAAAAGGTGACCACGCGGCCCAAACGGACGTCCGCGGCGCTGGCCATTTCGAGAGCCTTTTCCTTGGCGATCTTAAACGCCATTTCCCATGCCTGTTTTTTGACCGCACTAGGATCATCGATATCGAATGAGAGTTGGCCTACCTGATTCGCGCCCGCGGCAATACCCGCATCGAGCACGCCCTCGACCGTATCCAGCACGCGCACCTTCACGCGGATATCCTGAATTAAAGTGTAGTCCGACAGTTGAGGAGACTGATTTTGGGGATACGTATAATTGGGATAAAGACTGTATCGAGTTGAAGCGATGTCCTTCGAATCGATGCCGAGCTTCTTCACGGTGTCGATCACGGCCGTCATTTTAACATTGCCTTCCTGGGTCACGGCCTTGACTGTTTTCCCCTGGGCGACCACGGAAAGATCGATGAGCGCGATGTCCGGCTTGACCGTCACCTTGCCTTCCGCATCCACGGAAATGATCCGCGCGGAAGGCTGGTTGGTGATCTCCGCCTTAATATTCTTGAACCAGGGATTCCCGAGACCATTGAAAAGGATGAAAAGTGATACAACGAATAAAAAAAGCGACCCCGACGCCATCAATATTTTCTTGAAAAGTGAGTCTTCCATAAAAATTTTATGAAGGGATAAATGATTATTCAGCTAATCACCTACATTATTTTAACTTACTTTTGGTAAATAGTAAATCGATTGGTATACTTTCCGTGTAACCTTTATGAACCTCAGCATCCCTTTTTGCAACATTGATTTCCCCAACCCGCTCACGGTGGCATCCGGCTATTTGGGCGTGACTGGAGCCAGCATGATCAATTGCGTGCGCCGCGGCGCGGGAAGCGTTACAAGCAAAACCGTATTCATGGAGCCGCGCATGGGCCATCCCAATCCCACCGTGCTCACCTACGAAGGCGGCATCATCAATGCCGTGGGGCTTTCCGGCGAGGGCATCCATCAGGCGTCCGGAGAGATCGCGGTCTACAAAAAAGGTTGCGAGAATCCCCTGATCGGAAGCGTCGGCGGCAAGACAGCCGGGGAATACGCCGAGGTCGCGCGACTCATGGACGCGGCTGGCGCGGACATCATCGAAGCCAACATCTCCTGCCCCAATGTGGAGGACGAAATGGGACGTCCCTTTGCCTGCGACCCGAAGGCAACGGCCGAGGTAACGAAGGCCGTGCGCAGGGCCACGAAGAAACCCATTACGGTCAAACTCTCGCCAAACGTGGCGAACATCGGTCTCATCGCTCAGGCGGCCGAGGCGGCCGGCGCCGACGCCATCACCGCGATCAACACGCTCGGTCCCGGCATGCTCATCGACATCCGCCTGCGCAAGCCGCTCCTGCACAACAAGGTGGGCGGCGTTTCCGGCCCCGGCATCAAACCAATCGCCGTCAAATGCGTGTACGACATCAAAAAAGCTGTCAAAATCCCCATCATCGGCGTCGGCGGCGTGACGACCGGCGAAGACGTGATCGAACTCATGATGGCCGGCGCCTCCCTAGTCGCCCTGGGCTCAGCCCTCATCTATCGCGATTTGGAAGCGTTCGACCTATGCCTCGAGGAAATGCGGAAATTTTGCCGCCAGGAAAACATCGACGACATCAATGACATTATCGGCGCGGCGCACGAAGGGAATTAAAAATCCTAGACTCTTAGCCGGCGAACCGCACCACGGCGGTCAATCCGGTAGGCAAGACGGTCAACGTCCACGCAGACGCGCCCAGCGTACGGATGGAAAAACGCGAACCGGGCGTTTTTCAATAAGGAATCTCTCCATTCATTCCTGCCTTGGCTGGCGACAAAAAGCTGACCATCATTAACCGCTGCCGCCCGTTTCATATCATCGCTGAAGTGATAATTGCCATCGTCCTCGAACAGTTCGTAGCCATCTGCCGCAACACGGGCTTCAATTTCGGGGCTGTTGGCCCATTGTTTCACTTCGGCCATTTGTTCCGGATCGTGGCCGTAAATCTGGACCAGTTGTCTGCCTTTTTCGCCTTCGGCCTTATCCCAGCCGTATATCACGGGTTCTAAGCCTTTATCTTTGAAATTCACCTCACCGGTCCGTTCGACATAATACAGATGTCCGCCGCCCTGCATAGCCATCGCCTTTGCGAGCCTGTCGGGATTGGCGGAAAGTCTGGTGACAACCTGTTCCCAGGTAAAACCGTTTTTATGAGCATCGGGAAGTGCGGCGTATTGCTGTTTGTAAGTAGCCAGACGGGGGTCTTCGGGGGAGGCTTCGGTGGCCGTAGCGGCAAGAGCGCCTGCCACGGCGGGACGCCCATCTTCAGCCAATCCGGCTAATGCCTGAGCAGAGTCAGGCGGCGCTTCGGGATCATCAGCCCTCGTCGCGGCGAGTTCGGCACGTAGTATATCTATTTCACTCATATATAATGTAGGATTAAATGAATGGAATTGATTATTGAATAAATAACATCCTAAGTCAACTTAAATTTTAAGCCTTTGCGTTCGGGGCGCAATCCAATTTTGATCGATTGTGCTATATTTTAGGTGCGGGCATCGTTCATAACTAATTCGTAATTAAAAATCAATAATTCCCCCAGACATCATCAGTCAGCCATCCTGGAAATCCGGGAAATCATCCAGGAATCCCCCATCCTAAGGACCTACATGTTCAGGCACACATTGAACAGCGTGCCCGGGCAATTCATCATGCTGTGGATTCCGGGGCTGGATGAAAAACCCATGGCCGTCGCTCAGGACGACGGTAAGATCCTTAAAATCGGCGTGGCCAAAGTGGGCCGCTTCACCACGCATTTGTTCAACCGCTACAAGGTCGGCGACCGCCTGGGGATCCGCGGCCCCTATGGCAACGGGTTCAAACTTCCTGAAAGCGCGGATCCGAATCCGCGCCAAAGAAAACGCATCGCGCTCGTGGGCGGGGGTTTCGGCACGCCGCCGCTCGTCTTTCTGGCTCAGGAGGCCCGGAAGAAAAAAATAGAAGTCGACTTTATCGAAGGGGCGCGATCGGCCGATCTGCTTCTTTACCTCAAAGAAATAAAAAAACTCGGCGTCCGTGTGCACGTGAGCACGGATGATGGCTCTGAGGGGTTCAAAGGCTATGCTCCGCAAGTGCTCGAGCAACTGCTTGAAAAAAACAAGTACGACGGCGTCTACTCCTGCGGCCCTGAAGTCATGATGAAAAAGGTCGCGGAACTGGCGAGTGAATATAATGTCGATTGCCAATTGAGTCTTGAGCGTTTTATGAAGTGCGGCTTTGGGATTTGCGGCGCCTGCTGCATGGACAACACGGGGTTCCGCGTGTGCATTGATGGCCCCGTCATACAAGGTGAAAAGGCGCTCAAACTTCCCGAATTCGGAAATTACTCACGGGACAGCGGCGGAAACAAAAAATAGGAAAAATTAAAAAAGGGAGATACAATAAGAAAGCTTATTTTTTAACTGTATTTTTATGATCGGTGGAAAAGGCGGTTGCGGTGGCTGCGGCTGATGTGCCAAAGTCCCTCTATTTTTTAATAGAAATACCCCCTGTCATGACAAAAAATCGTCATGGCAGGGGAATCCGCTAAAAAAACAAAATGAAAAAAATTCTTCTCATCATCGGTATTTTTCTGACATTGCCGCTCATCGCGCAGGCGGGAACCGGAGACCCGAGGATCGATAAAGTGACGATCGCCGGCCCCTACGGCAAAGGAGCCGCATTTTCGATCACGGTCGCGAATTTCGGCGATGTTGGCATCGGCAATCTGGAGGTCACTTTTCCGGACAAAAAAAAGGCCCAAATCACCGGAAAAAAAGATAAAACCATTCAGGGCGTGCTCCCGGACGACCTCCTGCCGCAAGGAGGCGATCTGACCGTGACGTTGGATAAAAAAAGTGCCGCGTATAGCCTCAAAATCCCGCACATCACCAAAATTTTTATTCCGGAAAACACGACCTCTAATGATTCAATCATCATCTCCGGGAAAAATTTTGAACCCGGAAAGTGCGCCGTGACGCTCGCGAAAAAAAGCCTCGCCATCCAAAAATGCGACTACACTCAAATCATCGCCAAAGTCAGCAGCACCATAACTGGCGGCGAGCTTCTGGTAACTTCCTATGGATATACCGGCGCTCCTTATTTATTTGAAATCAGCGCTCCGATCATCGATTTTATCGAAAGCCCAACGGATATTAAGCCTGGAGGAACCGTTAAAATTCATGGCAGCGGTTTTAAAATAACGGGAGCGGATCCCGAAGTGCGTTTAGACAAAGTTAGCCTCACGCTCAATAGCGCGTCAAACGACGGTAAGACTATTGTAGCTCAACTGCCTACGACATCTTTCACGGGAAAAATCACCGTCAGCCGCGGAGGGATTGAAAGCAATGGAATAAGAATAATAAGCGAAAAAGCCCCTGTCTTAACCTCATTTTCAGAAGAGCCTCAAACGGATGGAACAATCGTGCTTACTCTGAACGGCAAAAATTTCAGTGAAAAAGCCGATGAGAATTCCATCGCGATAGGAAAAAGCAAAAATAAGGCGACCTATGCGGAAAAAACGCTTCTCTCGGCCCCGCGTCCTACCAATATTGCCGAGGGATGTCTTTCGGTAATGACCAATAACATTCAAAGCAACTGCCTTTTGTACACGCCTAAAAACGCGCCTTTTCTCACGAATATTGAAGAACCGCTTATTAATAATGACGGCAGTTATTCCGTTAAACTCAATGGTTCGGGTCTTGGAAATGGGCAGACAGCGCCACTGGTGTATCTGAAAAATGCCAAGCAAACGAATGCGAACGCCTTAGGCGATGGAATAATCAATCTGCGGATCACCGCGCTTCCCAAAAATGGAACCGCTTACGTTATTAACAATGGAATCAAAAGTAATGAAATAGAATTCGATTGGAGTAATGTTGACATCCCTTATATTAATAAAATCACGGCGGCAAAAGGGTTTTCACCCGGACAGCGAATCATCATTGAAGGAGTTAATTTCGGACCCGGTGCCACACAAATTCTCGGGCATATGGAGGACCGGATAAAAGTTAAAGTTAACATCAATAATGGAGGTGTTTCCAAAGACGCTCCGGCGCTGCAACCTTATTCCATCGAAACCTATCTCGACTACAAGGCCACGCTTTTTAAAGAAACAACCTTGTCCGTAACGATCAATGGTAAAAAAAGTAACGAATTGGCGTTTTCCTTTGATCCCAAATTGACCTCAGTCCTCGCGGGTCCTTCGCTCTCTAAAATTCTCACGCCTGAAGGCGTCGAAGCGGGCAAAAAAATAATTATTGAGGGGAAAGGCTTTTCATCGAACGCCGCAGACAATATTGTATTTTTTAAGGATCAACAGGTTCCCGGACTCGAACTCAAAGGTTCTAAACTCTCCGTGATGGTTCCCGCGGGAGCTGCAGGCGGCGGAAAATTGCATATCGAGACCCGCGGCCAAAAAAGCAATGAGCTGCCTTTCCTCGCCGCTCCCGCTCTGGGAAAAACTTTTGAAATATTTTTTGCCACTCCTGACCAAAACTCTTTCGATATTAATGGATCCAAAAAACGGGAAGTAGTCTTGGCGAAACTCACGGTACTCAATCATCTCGGCAATCTTAAGATAAAAAAAATGACTTTTGCCGTCGATTATAAAACAAATTCGAACGATCCCGATAGTGTTAAAAAATTAGGAATTCTTCCTTTCCGTGAAATAGAGCTCGAAAATAAAAGCGTGAAAGGGTTTGACGTCGTTCCCGCTGTAGCCACGTGCGAGCTGGGAAGTTGCCGCGTCACGTTCCGTGATTTCATTTTTCCGCCTGCCGTTGAAAATCAAACGTACAATCTTTGGACCACAGTCAGCTCTGCTGTCTCGGACGGGTCACAAGTCCTCTTCTCTATCTCTCCGTCGGATCTGGGGGCATTTTCAGCCGAAAATCTCGAACGTGACAACGAAAAGCTGCTTCTGAGCGTCACGAAACCCATCCTTTCCCCGGCGCTCACTTTCTATAACAAAGGGGTTGCCTGTTTTGACAGCCAGACGGACAATCGCAGCTGCAACGCTTTTCTTTCGGGAACTGCGCTGCCTGCGGCAATCAAGACGCCTCTCGCTGAAACTGAAACTCCAATTGTCCCGACGCCTGTTGCTGTGACTGAAACTGTAACCCCTCCGCCTTCTGCTGAAGAGCCACTCTCTCCTCCGGCCAAAACTCCTTCTTCCGCGACTCTTCCCGCTGAGGCGCAAATGACAGTTCCTGTTACTGCAGCTGAACCCGAAACTCTTCCGTCTTCGCGTGTTCGCAAACCTCTCACGCCTGTCGCGAAAACTTCAAATAAACCCCTGATTCCCTTTCGCGATGCGGCCGCGGTTCCATGGGCTCAAAAATACGTCAACGCGTTCCGTTCAAAGCAACTGGTGTCGTCCCTGCCGGACAACCTTTTTCGTCCGGCGGATCTGATCACTTCGGCTGACTTTGTGGCGTACCTCTTAACCGCTTTCCAGACTACGGCCGACGCCGCGAACCTCACCGTCCCCGCCGATCCCAAGGCGCCCGTCTTCCGGGCGCAGGCGCTTCAGCTCATCCTCACGGCCGGCGGCTTTAAGGTGACCGGCGGCTCCAACCCCTTTTCTGACCTCTCGGCCGATCAGATACCTTGGGTGACGGAAGCCTATAATCGCGGCCTGGTTCGCGGCGTTTCGCAAAACAAATTCGAACCCAACCGTTCCGTCACCCGCGCGGAAGCCGCGAAGATGATTCTGGAAGCCGTGGACGCCTATAGCAAAGAAGTGAAATAATCTTTACTATTTCCTTTTTTGTCCACTTGAGTTTTTCTAAAAAACTCTTTATCGTTGTGGCTGCATTCGACGTAGGCCCATGGTGTAATGGTAGCATACCGGTCTCCAAAACCGTTAGTGAGGGTTCAAATCCTTCTGGGCCTGCCATCAACTGAACAAGGTATTGAAAGCGAGGATGAAATTTCAATGATATTGATGTTTTGCATCATGAAGTGCTGCACCAAAAAATGAATGAGCCCCGGAATTTCCGTGTATTTTTCATAAAATTTCAAACAGAAGAGGGCGATGGTGCCGTTTATGGTGCACAGATTCGAATGAGCGGTGATATTTTCAATCGCGTAGGCTTCCTGCGTCGGCATCCATTTCAGGAATTTCCGTTGCATTCGTGAGAGATGCATCGTGACCGCGCCGATCTTGACTTCTTTTTTAGTGCGGGCCTTGATCTGGGGCCTCAGGAAAGCGGACAGCTGGGATAAATTGAATAATCGATACCGGAGCCCGAATTGCAGCGTAGCGTTGCCGTTCACGATCTCCAGGATGGCTTCGGAAATTCTTAACATTGTTATATCTTCGAAAATTCGACTTTGAAATGCAACTTCTCCTAACATGGAAGTTGTATGAAAAAATCATTCAAACATCTCAGGCAAAATGATCGTGATAGGATTGAGGCGCTGCTGAATACCGGACACACCCAGTCGGCCATAGCCGGA
>JACRIE010000003.1 GCA_016220165.1 Candidatus Peregrinibacteria bacterium | reverse complement strand
GCAGAAGCCCGTATCATGGGATCGGCCCTCAACCGTATGAACGCCCTCGGGATGCCGGAAAGCTTCAGGGCGGCATAACGGAAAGCAGGGGTCGGAACGTCATATTCCTAAAAAAATATTTGTGCAACAAAGCCACTTAACGCTCTGATTCTCTCGGGCGAAGTTTCAGATCTCGTTTGGAAGAACGATCCTCCGGATGAATGGAAATTCAGTTTGGCAGAGCAGCTCCTTCGTTCTTCCTGCCAGAGCACCAATCCTTTTCCTCAGCCCACGCCAAGAACGATCAAAATGGAAGATTATTTTCGTACCCCCGAGATCGTGAGGCACGATTTGGAGACTTATGCTACCAAGCTTGGAGCTGATAAGACGCCTGCAGATCTCAGTACAAGGAATATGATAGGTATTACTTGTTTTAGCGGGGAAAGTTGTGGAGGGGAGAAATATCTCCGCCGTGCTGCTGTAGCATTAGGAATGGCAGAAAAGCAGACTGAAGTTGAATCCACTGCCGAGGTTCTTGCCAGGCTTAAAGGTATTGCCGGGATCAAGGTCTATCCTTTGATGGATAAGACTTATTTTACTTTTCAGAATGTGCAGCATGATCTTGCTGCTTTTGCCGCTGCCATCGGTCATGGAATGACAATTGTAGGCTTAAGCACACGCAATCTTGAGTCTATTGGCCGTGTTGTTTGCGCTAATGAAGAACCGTGTCTTCCGACGACCTATCTTCTTAAAGCCGGAGTGGCGCTAGGTATCGCCAAAAATATGACGAAAGGTCAGCCCAAAGGAGCGCCTGCACTGAAAGCGCTCAAACATCTTGTTGGTATTGAGATTGTTGAATATCCCTCGATGGACGCGGCTTATTTTACCCAGGAGAATATCCGCAAGGATCTCCTCGCTTATGCCGCCAAACTTGGCCCGGGGAAGACGATTGATGATTTGAGCACTGAAAATATGCCCGATCTTGATGCTGTTTGTTCCAATGGGGAGCCGTGCAACGGTCGTACCTATATTGGACGCGCTGGAAAAGGTCTTGCCATGGCGAACGATACGCGCGGAGCTGATTCTAAAGCGGCTGAAATTCTTTTTCAACTCAAACACCGTAGCGGGTTATTAAAGCGGACTGCTTTGCTTGCCTAGAATTTCGCTTTCATTTCCCTGATTCCGGCTTCCACCTTTTTTTTGAGCGTTTCGTCGGAGAGCGCCAGAATACGAAGCGCTGCCATGGCCGCGTTTTTCGGGTCGATCACAGTCATGGCCGGCGTGTCGCTGGGCATCTGCAGGGACGAATGGATGTTGACGAGGTAGTCGGCTTTGTCCGCGAAGGGCGGGCAGGCGATGACGGGATGAATCGCGTTGCCGGCTGTGACGCCGGAGAGGCCATTGCTGCGCCCGGCAATGGTGATATAAACGATGGGTCCCTTTTTTTTGTTGCACTCCTGAATGAAAGCGAAGAGTTTTTCAGGAACCTTGTGAGCGGAAAAGACTTTAAATTCCGTTGTGACGCCAAAAGACGTCAGAACATCCGCGATTTTTTGCGCGTGGGCTTTATCGGATTCGGAACCGAGAAGGATAGGGACGTACATAAGATCAGGAATTAGAAGTTAGGAACGAGGAATTAGGAAGTAGCTTGTAGAAATTAGCCTTTAAGCACTTTATTTTGAATCCAGTGGCAGAGTGTTCACGTCGATTCCGATCAGCTTCCATTGAGGATACTCGTAGAGGTATATTAGTTTGAAATCCGCCTTCAGGGTTGGCAGGGGATAGCTTCCTTTTAGGACGAGCCGATTATTTTCGTCTATTCGCGGGGGTTCATTGAGGATGGGCGCGATATTTTCGATGGGCAGACGGATCTCTTTTTCCATAAAAACGGTAAAAATCCCTTTCAATTCGTTGGCCGTGGTTTTGGTTTTCCAATAGTCGGATATCGAGCTATAAAATTCATCGAAATTTTTCAGTTCGATGGCCTTTTTAAAAGCGAGCATGGTTTGATGGGCTATGTCTTTGAGCGTTTTGTCATCCGGCAGACTGAGCGCGGATTCAGGCTCATCCTTTGAACTGTCGTAGGAAAAGTATTGAATCTTCCATTCATCGTTCTCTTTGATGAAATCCACTTCGGCTTTCAGCGTTGTTTCGCCGCTTTGAATCACGCCCTTCACCGATCGTCCGGAGGTGTCGATACTCCGATAGCCCCATGTCGAGCTTTGGTAGTTTTTAAACGTGCTTCGATTGGCGAAAGATTTAAATGCCTCCGGCGTGGTTTCTTTTTGAAATTCGGTCGAAGTCATCTGGTAGGCCTTTTCCGTATCGCCGGTTTTTAGAGCCTCCAGGAAACGGTCGGCCATCGCGGCCTGATCTTTGGTGATATAAAAAATCGTCCCCAAAATCAGCGCGCCGAGTAAGATAAGCGCCCCGATGCCTATCGCAATTCCTTTAAGGATTTTCATTTTTTTAGGTTAGAAATTAAGTATTAAAATAAATGTTTAGATTTTTTTGGATCCGGTCATGGATCGGAAGGTCGGCCTGGGCATTGAACGCCAGGCTGGTCAGTTTTTCGTAAATGTCGATGTAGCGGAATGCCAATTCTTCCACGAGCTCGTCCGGCGCGGGCGGGAGCACGGGGTCGTTGTAGGGGTCGCAGTGGTTTTTGAACCACAGGCGCAGGAATTCCTTGTCGAAGTTCTCGGGCTCTTGTCCGGCGGCCAGTTGTTTTTCGTACGTGGCCGCGACCCAGTAGCGCGAGGAGTCCGGCGTGTGAACTTCGTCCGCCAGGACGACGTTGCCCTTTTCGTCTTCGCCGAACTCGTATTTGGTGTCCACCAGGATGTAGCCTTGTTTTTTGGCGATCGCCTGCCCTCGGGCGAAGATTTTGAGCGCGGCCTCCTCGATTTTTTTCCATTGCTGTTCTGGCACTAGGCCGCGTTTGACGATTTCTTCGGCGGAGATCTTTTCGTCGTGCGCGTCCGATTTCGTTGTGGGCGTCAGGATGGGATGGTCGAAGGCCTGATTTTTTTTGAGCCTCTCCGGAAGCTTCACGCCGCAGAACAAGCGCTCGCCTTTTTCGTAGGCGACCCAGGCGGAAGTGCCCGTGGTTCCCGTGAGGTAGCCGCGAACGACCACTTCCACCGGAAAAATTTTGAGCGGCTTCATCACCATCACGTTGGCGTCGGGAACCGCGATCATGTGATTGGCGATGATGTCCTTCGTCTGCTCAAACCAGAATTTGCTGAAGAGATTGAGAACCGCTCCCTTGAAAGGCACCGAGGCCAGAATGCGATCGAACGCGGACTGCCGGTCCGTAGCCACAAAAAAGCGTTGGCTTTTGACTTCATACACGTCGCGCACCTTGCCTTTGTAAACCCTTTTATACCCTTTAAAATTCGTTTCGGTGAGCGTATTTTTAAGATTTTTTTTGATGAGGTTCCGATCAGCCATGGTTCAAAAAATTATTATAAATGAATTTTAGATCGAAATGCCGTAAAATCAAAATGATGTTTATGCAGCGAATTAAATCATTGCAACATTCTCTCGCGGCAAAAGGGCTTAGCGCGCTCTTAGTGTCCAATCCTCCCAACGTACGCTATCTGTGCGGGTTCCGTGGGAGCAACGGCCGTCTTTTGATTACGCCCAAGAAGGCTACGCTCATCACGGATTTCAGGTATCTTCGCTCGGCGCGCAAGCAACTCCCGCGCACGGTCGGCCTTTTTGATCAAAAAGACGGTTTCAAAAGTTTATTGAAGCGTTTTAACTCTTTAGGTTTTGAAGATTTGCATCTGAGTTACGCTTTTTTTAAAAAGTTAAAAAAAGAAATTCCCGAAACGCGATTAAGACCGGCGGATGGTCTGGTTCAGGCCTTGAGAGTCATTAAGGATCCGGAGGAGATTCGCGTGATGCGTGAGGCGTGCAGGATCGCGGATGAATGTCTTGAGCGGCTTCTTAAAACGATTCGCGTCGGCGTTTCCGAAGACGAGCTCGAGTGGAACCTTCTGTCAATCGCGCGCGGGCTTGGGGCGGACGGGTTTTCGTTTCCGCCCATCATCTGCTTCGGCAAAAATACGGCGGACGTTCATCATGCCAAGGAGCCGAATCGCCTCAAAAAAGGGGAGTCGATCCTCATCGACATGGGAATCGAATATAGGGGTACTATGACAGACATGACGCGCGTCTTCTTTACGCGAAAACCGACCGCTATCGAACAAAAAATGTATTCAATTGTTTTGGAGGCGAACCAAAAAGCCAGCCAGGCCATTCGCCTTGGGAAGAACGCGGCTGAAATCGATCGCGCCGCGCGCGCGGTGATCGAGCAGGCCGGTTACGGAAAACAGTTCGGCCATTCCACGGGTCATGGCGTTGGCCTGGAAGTCCACGAGGCTCCCTCTATTTCCGAGAAGTCGAAAGAAGTCATTCGGGCCGGGATGGTTTTTACGATTGAACCGGGAGTCTACTTGAACCGTGTCGGCGGCGTGCGCATCGAAGACATGATTTTGGTCAAAGAGAAGGGGATTGAAGTGCTGACGCGATTTCTAAAGGAGATGAGGGTGATTGAGATTTGAAAAAGGGTGAGTTTACCCTAGCTTTTTTGCTTTGTTTGTGCTAAAATAAAGAGATTTTTTTATTTTTCACAGACATGAAGAAGGCGCGAGGTCAGTTCCGAACAATGAGAATAATCGGTGTGATGTCCCTTTTGATTGCCTTTGGCGCGGGGCTTTTAATGCCGTTGCAGCTTCAGGGAGACGTTCTGAAATCCGGCAAACGTTTTTTCATGGTGACCGCGTATTACTCGCCGCTCCCGGATCAGACATTTTATTTGACCGGCTCCTATGAAACCGATATCCGACTGAACGGCAACGGAACGAACGGCGCGGACGCGACCGAGGTCTATTCCGGCATGCTGGCGGCTCCCTCCAAATATCCTTTTGGAACTAAAATTTCTTTACCCGGCTTGGGCGTGGGAACTGTCCATGATCGCGGTGGCGCGATTCTTGCCGGCCGTGATTACGATCGGATCGATGTGTGGATGGGGCAGGGCGAGGCGGGATTGGCCCGCGCGCTTCATTTCGGAAAACGCCTGATCGAGGGCGAAATTGTGGAAGCGACTATTCCTGAAGTTTTTGATTACACTTGGCTGAGCACTGAGATCCCGTCTTATATCCGCAATCGAGAGAAACTCAATGTTTCGCTCAGTTCTACTTCGGCAAGCCCCATAAGCACTGTCTCTATTCGCGATCTTCAACAGGGGCTACGCCAATTCGGGTACTATGACGGAGCGATTGACGGGGTGATGAATTCAGACCTTCATGACGCGATTTTAACGTTCCAGTTAGATAACAATATCGTCTCGAGCCCTTTTGACGCGGGAGCCGGAAGCTTTGGTCCTAAAACTCAAGCCAAACTCGAAGACAAATTAGAACATTTCAATATCCAGATTGAGTCGGAAAAACGATATCTCCGCGACAATCTTCCATTATTGCAACCGGGGCTTGGTAAGAAGGATACCGGAGACAGCGTGGTTCACTTACAGCAGATGCTGCAGGCCCTGGGATATTATCAGGGGCCTGTGAACGGCCTTTATGATCAGGCCATGATCGACAGTGTTTTCGCTTTCCAAACGACTTATCATGTGGTGGCTACTGGCAACGACCCGGGCGCCGGGTATTTCGGCTCTCAAACGCACAAAGTCCTTGTGGCGGCCCTCGGGGATCGCTTGGCAACGCTTGAGAATCTGCCTCAGGAAAAACAAATCAGTTTGCCCGCCACGACCCCCTGGCCGTCGTTCAAAACCGTGATGTTGACAGATAGCACGCCTCAACCGTCCGTTGCGCTGCACTTTGAGCTCTTTGGGGCTTCCTGAGAATTGAAAATTTGGTCTTTTTACGGCTTTTTGTTATAATAAAAGCCTCTTTTATCATGGAAAAGCATATTCTTCCAGATCGGGATGAACTTGCGAGGACAGGCATTACTTTTGTCCATCTTTGGTATCAGCCTGGTACTCGCGAACGGCCTCCACGGGTCGCGACATTGTCCTGTGATAATCCAGGCCCGAAATGGGCGGATGAGGCTGGTGTTGTATGCTATGAAGTCGTGAAAAATGAATGGAAGCCACCGGAAGTGGATATTATTGCTCGTTGCAGAGATAAACTTCCTATTATTTTTGACGGATGGGGGCATACCGAACATCAGCAATATCTTCAATAATTTTATGGATGTCAAAACCGTGCTGAAGTGGGGCGTGGGCGCTTTGAATGCGTCTTCCGAGAGCGCGCGCCTGGACGCCGAGGTGCTTTTGGCGTACGCGCTCAAAAAGCCGGTCACGTTTTTGCTGGCGCACGATGACTCGCGCATGCCGCTCTTTTCGTTGTGGCGATATCAACGATTGATCGGAAAACGGCGGCAGGGGATTCCCGTGGCTTACATTACTGGTACCAAGGAGTTTTATTTTTTGGATTTTGAGGTGACGCCGGATGTTCTTATTCCGCGGCCGGATACGGAAACGCTTGCGGAAGCGGTGGTCGACTACTTAAATTCTCAATTACAAATTACAAATTACGAATTTAATCATTTTTTATTATTGGATGTTGGGACAGGATCGGGGTGCGTGCCGATTTCGATTCTCAAAAACGTCGATGGCGTTCAGGCCGTGGCCACGGATATTTCCGGTAAGGCGCTCAAAGTCGCCCATAGGAATGCGAAAAAACACGGCGTTTCGGATCGACTCACTTTCATTGAAAGCAATTTGCTCGAAGGAGTGCCTTCGCCCCTGCTTCAGGGGCGCGACTTAATCGTCACGGCGAATCTGCCGTACGTCCCCGAAGGATATCCCGTGACGCGGAGCGTTCATTTTGAGCCTTCGATGGCGGTTTATGGAGGTAAGGATGGGCTGGATCTGTACCGTCGTTTTTTGAGGCAGCTTTTGCCGCTCAAGCCCCGTGCGGTTTTTTTGGAATTGCTGGAATTCCAGCAGGAAGCGCTCAGAAATGCTTTCCCCTGCACCCGTTCACGCGTGATCAAGAGTTTGGCTGATCAGGTACGATTTGTGGTTTTTGAACGGGATTAGACTATTCCAAAATATTTTTAATTTTTATCAATACCTCTTGACTACAACGGGTTCTTTGTCCGTTGCTCTTTTGGCTTATTTTTGCTATAATAATTAGATAATTTTAAGAACAATTGACATCTGACACATGACATTTGACTTAAAATTCAAAAAGTCAATTGTCAAAAGTAAGAAATAAAATTATGAGTACAATAAAACTCAAAAAAATAGCTGTCGGAGCGACGGTTCTCGTTCAATTTTTGGTCGGAGGGCTCACGCTTGCGAATCCGCTGCCTGTTCGCGTTTACGCGACGGACACGGTAGCCGGCTACGGCACTCAGTTGCGCACATCTTCTCTTCATCCGGGCGATGACGTTATTTTTGTGGTTGAAAAATCAGATGGAGGTGTGATCCGTGTAGAAGCCAAGGTTGATCTTTCGGGCGTGGCCCAGACTGAATTTTTTGGTCAGCAGACAAAAAAGGCCGGATTGTATCGCGTGGCAATGACTTATCCAGGATCCAGAGACGCCTCCCCCCAATCCGCTTTTCAGGTTTTTCCGGATCGACCGTCCATGACTCAGTCGACGCTTGCTGCCACGAAACAGATGGCGGCGGCGGACGGCAAAGACCAAACGTTTGTTACTGTTACTCTGTTCGACGCTTATCGCAATCCGGTTCAAGATCATCAGATCAAACTGATTTCCAGCCGTTCCGACGACACGGTTAGCGCGTTGCAATCTTCGGCAACGGACACGGAAGGACGCGTTTATTTCTCCGTCGCTTCGGCCGTCCCCGGCATTTCCGTTTTTTCAGCGATCGATATGACGCTCAATCAGGTTTTGTCCGGCCGTAATGAAGTCGTTTTTTATACGCCTACTTCCGACGAACGTGCGGTTGGCGGTAATTATCTGAGCGCGGACATGACTCAGGCGGGCGATACCCCCGTGGTTTCTCCGGGCGATCTTACGGGCCCGGTGGATCATTTTGAAATCACGTCCCTTCCCGCGACCGTGAAGGTGAACGAAGACCAATATCTGACCGTGACCGCGCGCGATAAGGATAACAACGTGGCCCGCAATTACACGGGCACGATCCTGATTTCCGTCCCCGAAGACGAGAACGCCGCATTGCCGAATAATGGCGAATATACGTTTAAAGAAGCGGACCAGGGGAAGTTTAATTTTAATCTGGCGCTTCGGTTTTCCAAAGTGGGAAAACAAGCGGTTCAAGTTTTTGATAAGAACGATTGGAAGATTTCCGGCGAAGCGAACGTGGAGGTAGTGCCTACTCAGGCTGTTATTCCGAATTCGGCTGATACCGGACTTCAAATCAAGTCCCCGATGGACGGCGCCGAATTGGGCAGCACGCTTATCATTTTGACAGGGCAGGGAGATCCCAACATCAATCTCAAGGTGTTTGATAATGATATCAAGATCGGTGAGAGCGAGACAGACACGACGGGATTCTTTAGTTTCCAGGTAAAAAATCTTCAGAGCGGCATGCATGGATTTTATGTCATGTCTGATTCGGGGAGCGTTTCTTCCGTGGTGCTTGTGAAGATCGATACGATTCCTCCGGTTATTGATCGGTTCGAATTGATCCCCGAGGGGATTGTCGCTCCAGGGACAACGCTCACTGTGAAAGTTTCAAGCGAGCCACGCCTGCAAGAAGCTAAAGTACGCCTTCAGGGCGTAGAACAACTCCTTCAGGAACAGGCGTCTCAACCGGGCGCTTACACCGCGACTTTAGCGGCGCCTTCCGTGACCGGCAATTTTCCTCTGGATGTGATTTTGACGGACAACCTCGCGAATAAGGCTGAGCTTTTAAACAAAGCGACTGTGACGGTTCAGGCTCCACAAAAAGCAGCTCCTCCTCAGGTTCAAAATGTGAACGGCCAGGCAGGCGATCGTCAAGTGACTCTTGCCTGGGATGCGGTTACACCCACTGATAAGCCAATACAAAAGTATCGCATCGCGTACGGGTCTATTTTTACCGAGCTTTCTCAAACGATTGATACCCCGGATGCCGCCACGATGTACACGGTTCAGAATTTGGAGAACGCGCATCAGTACTTTTTCGCGCTCAGCGCTGTGGATACGGATGCCACGGAAGGCAAAAAGAGCGTGGTGATCGCTGTCACTCCCACAATGCCGCAACCGATTACAATGCCTCCCGCCGTGACTGCGGGCACGTTGTTACAAGGCAGCCCGATGGACAGCGCGGCCTCACTTGTTTGGTCACCTGTTCCGGACATCCCTGTTTATGCGTATCGGATTTATTTTGGACTTAAGAGCGGCGCTTATGATGATTTTTTGACCACTCCTAATCAGCCAACAAACATGGCGGTCCATGATCTCATCAATGGAATTCCTTATTATTTCGCGGTGGCGGCTTTGGATGGCGAAGGCCATGAAATTTCTCCTCTCTCCAATGAGGTGGTATTAACCCCTGACACGGCCGCCGCACATCGTGCCGCAACTGATTTATCGAATTCTGTGACGCCCGCTCCTGATTATGCCGCCCAACTTCAAAACGTCCCAAAAAATAATGAAACCGGGAGTGATGTTTTGTTGGTTATTCTTGCCTCCTTCGTAGGAGCCGGATTTTTTTATTTTTACAAGCGACGTCTCATTAAATCGTATCGAGTATGCTAATCGCCATCGCAACTTATGTTAAAAAGGATTTTTCCGAGATCAGCTCTTCCGTGAAAGTAATGGGGCTGATGGTGGCCAATAAATATATTGGTATTGGTCTTATTGATCCTTTTTACGCCTTATTCCTTGGCTCCTTAACGAATAATTATACTGCGATCGGAGGAATGGTTTCTCTGATGGGGCTCGTTTCTTTGTTCGCGGTTATTCCTTTCGCCCGGGTGGCGGATCATGTTCGCACGAAATTCGTGGTATGGCATGGCCTTCAATTATATTGCGTGGTAGCTCTGCTTTATTTTTTCGCAGGCGTTTATCATCAGATTCCTTTATTAATTTTGGCTTTAATCCTTCACGGATTCGCGGTGGTGATGGTGGATACCGGCGCCGAAGTATTCATCCGGCGACACGCTCCTTTTCATAAAACGGCCGAGGCTTTCGGGTATCTTGAATCGGTTAAAAATTTTGGATGGGTTTTAGGCATTTTACTCGGCGGCTTTTTGTTTCCTTATTATGGGTTCAAAGGGATGTTTTTGGCCATGGTTCCCTGTATGCTGATCAATTCTTTCCTCGTCAAATGGGTGAATGACGAAGGAATCACGTCCCTCCTTGCTTCCCTCCGTCGCTACTCCTCTCATCTCCGGGATTTTTTTGGACTGTTTCAGGATTTCCATCATTTGGGGCGCAGGATTTATTTTTTATATTTCATTACTTTTTTTGACGGGCTTGTGGGTGTTTTGACTTACACTTTTATTCCGCTTTTCGCCCGGTCTTTGGATCTTAGCTACGCGGGAATCGCCCTCCTTATGGCTGTAATGTACGCTCCCTGTATTTTCAGTTTTTTATTCGCTGAACTCGCGGATCGACTGAATAAGGCGGGTCTCATTATGGTCGGTTTGGCGATTGCCGTTTTTACTTTCGTGGCGCTTTTTTTGGTGGTCAGCCGTTTTTGGGTCGTCCTTTTTTCGGGACTTATTTCAGTCAGTATGGCTATCGTGCGGCCGGCCTACAATGGACTTTTGAGTGATTTTTCCCCCCCCAAGATCCTGGGGGAAGTTGGAAGCATCCAGAATTTTATCAGCCGTTTCGCGGTGATGATCTGTCCCTTATTTTTTGGATATATCGCGGATGTTCTGAGTATCCGTTTTGTTTTTTTGTTTACCGCCGGCATCGCTTTCGCCCTCATCCTTCTTTCTCTGGGAATGAGAGGCTATTTTTATATTACAGACAATGCCTAATGAGAGCGGTATTATGCTAAAATAAAGTTAATGAAACTCTCCAAAATTTTTACCATCGGCAGCGCCACTTTCGATATTTTTACCAAGGCTCATAATTCCACGGTGCTTCATTTCGACCGTCCCGAAGGCAAAGAATCCTGGTTAGGAATCCCTTATGGAGGCAAGCTGAAAGTGGATGAAGTGCATGAGACGTTTGGCGGCGGTTCCACGAATACCGCGGTTGGTTTTTCCCGTATGGGTTTCCCAACGGCCTGCGTTACCAAAGTGGGAACGCCGTACGGCGATCAGGTGACTGATAATCTGCGTCGTGAGGGAGTTGACGTCCGTTATGTTTCCCAAGCTCGTCGCGAGAAGACGGGTTTTTCCATTATTCTGAATAGCTTTGAAGGGGAACGAACTGTCCTTTATCACCCCGGAGCCAATGCCTTTTTTTCTCATAAAGATTTACCTCAAGAGGCGCTTTCGGAAGCCGACTGGATTTTTTTAAACCATGTTTCCGCCGAGAAGACCGGCATCCATCATGCGATGATTCAGTTGCTACAAAAATATCCTTTGATCAAGGCCTGCTGGAATCCCGGCCATGAACAGATCAAAGAAGGGGCCCGTCATTGGCATTCTCTTTTGAAGCGACTCCATATTTTGTTTTTAAATAAAGAGGAGGCGGCGGAATTCAGTCGTAAATCGTTTTACCATAACACGCTCAAAGTTGAGACCTCTAATCGGCATCTGCATCTTGGCAAAAAGCGACATTTTTTAGCTCCGGAGGCGGATGATCTCTCTGAAATTTTTAAAGCGCTTTTTCGTTTCGGCGCGAAAATTGTGGTGATTACGGATGGACGAAATGGAGCTCAGGCCTGCGACGGTAAGAATATTTATCATTGTCCGATTATTAATGAGAAGCGCGTGGATACGCTGGGAGCGGGAGACGCTTTTAGTATCGGATTCACGTCCGCTATACTCCTTGGTAAATCCTTGAAAGAGGCTCTCATTTATGGTACGCTCAACGCCAGTTCCGTGATTCAATATTTTGGAGCGCAAAGAGGGCTTCTAACGCGGGCTAAGCTCCTTTCTCACATTCGTAAAATTCAAATAAAAATCACGGAAGACCCCCTTTAATTTTTAATATAAAAACAAAAATGGCTGATCTTTCTAAAATTGCCAAAATCCGGGATCTTTTATCTGCCGCTGAGGCTTCTATCCGATCCGCGGGACAACTCCTGTCGGAATCTTTTGGATTAGGTTCTTTGTCCGCTCTTTCCTCAGATCGCGAACAATACGCCAAAAAGGCGTCTTTTTTGGAGCCTTCCGCTCCCGCCGTGGCGGGTCGGGTGATCGAAGGGGTGTTTGACGGCCAGGGTATGGTGGATAAAAAGGGCAAAGCGTTTCCGGTTCCCGCGAATTACGCCAGTAAATCGAAGTTGATCCCGGGGGACATCCTCAAGCTTACGATCACGGACGACGGTAAATTTCTTTATAAACAGATTGGTCCTGTGGAGCGCAAAACCGTGGTCGGCCCTCTGGTGTACAACAACGCCCAATATCAGGTGCTTGCCAATGGTAAAGCTTATAATGTATTGCTGGCCTCAGTGACTTATTTCCGCGCGGAGGCAGGGGACGAGGTCACTTTGATTATTCCTGCCAATGAAGAGTCCGACTGGGGGGCGATTGAAGCGGTTTTACCTAAATTTGATGATTTTCATAAAGGAGAAGAAGAGACTGAAAAGCCAAAAACCAAATCTTCCAGGAAGTCTAAAGCGAAAGAGAGTCCTGTGACTCCGGAAACGCCCGATGATGATTTTAAGATCTAAATAAACCATTTTAAGCGTTGTGCTCATATCCATTCTAATCGCTGTCGGAGTCGCTGTAGCTTTCTTCCTTTTTCTTTGGTGGAGAATCCGTATTGCGAAGAATCTGCATCGGTCTCTTTCCATGGTGTTTTTAAAGGTAATGATCCCGATCAAGGATTCCAAGGACGATAAAGAGAAAGACAACGAGATGTTCTCCACCGGCCGGACGTTTAAGGAGGTCACGGACACCATGACTCATTTTTTTGAGGCGTTGCATGGGGCCTATAAGGATGATTATAAATACCTGATTTTCGGGCAGGATTTTTTTTCCTGCGAATACGTGATTCTTGATGGGCTTCTTCATTTTTATTTGGTGATTCCGGAGGCGGTTCAATCGATGGTCGAGAAGCAGATCACGGCATTTTATCCGGACGCGTCCATCGAAACTACGGAAGATTACAATATTTTCCGTGAGGGATACAAAGTGGACGGCATGTATATCAGGCTTCGCGGGCCCTCCATGTATCCCGTTAAGACGTATCAGTTTTTAGGAACGGATCCCTTTAATAATCTTGTAAATTCGTTTTCAAAGATTGCGCCGGACGAGGGGGCCGCGATTCAGATTATGCTGCGCCCATTGCCGGATGGGTGGCAGAAAAAGGGACGCAAGCGCGCTCAGGATCTCTTTTTGGGAAAGGAAAAGGAACACACCTGGATCGACAAAATTAACGTATTCGGCTGGGTCGCCACTTTAATCCGTATTATGTTCCAGGGGACGGATTCTGAAAAATTTACGGAAAATATCGACGCCAATAAAGGCTCCACCCGCACCACGCCCCTGATGGATGAGCAAGTGAAGCTGATGGAGACCAAAAACGTGAAGGTAGGGTTTGAAGCGGTCATCCGTATTATCGCTTCAGCGCGGGCCAAGTATCGCGCTCACGAGATTGTATATGATATCAAAGACGCTTTCGCTCAGTATAATGCGCCGAATAATAACGCGTTCATTAAAACCAAATATTTCTTCAGGAATACGCTTATCCGTGATTTTATTTTGCGAAATATTAAACGGGACTGGTTTCAGCGCATCATTCATCCTTATAAAATGATTTTATGTTCGGAAGAGATCTCCTCGGTTTTTCACTTTCCGAATATCAAATACAATCGCGCGCCATTGATCAGGTGGCAGGAGTTCAAATTGGCCGCTGGGCCTACCAATATGCCGCGCGAGGGGTTACTACTGGGAACCAATGTGTTTCGCGGCGAAAAAAAAGATGTTCGTATCCTGCCGGATGACCGCCGCCGCCACTTCTATATCATCGGTAAGTCAGGAACGGGTAAATCCACCATTTTGCTTGGCATGCTCAAGCAGGACCTTAAGGACGGCAAAGGCCTTTGCCTCGTGGATCCTCACGGCGATCTGGTGGAGGCGATTTTGCCGCACATCCCGCGTAGCCGCGCGGATGACGTGATCATGTTCGATCCTGGAGATCTGGAACGTCCGATGGGGCTCAACATCCTCGAAGGAAATACCATGGACGAATTGGAATATATGTCGCAGGAGGCGCTGTCGATTTTTATTAAAATGTTCGGTGAAGAAATCATGGGCCCCCGTCTGCAACATTATTTCCGCAACGGTTGCCTGACGCTCATGGAGGATAAAGAGGAGGGCGCTACTCTGATCGATCTGCCGCGGCTCTTTACGGACGAATCCTGGCAGCGATATAAAGCCCATAAAGTGAAAAATCCCATAGTAAAGGCATTCTGGGATAAGGAAATGGCCATGACCGGCGCGCGCGAAAAACAGGAGATGATCCCATACTTCAGCGCCAAATTCGGCCCTTTTGTGACGAACGCGCAGATCCGCAATATCATCGGCCAGACAAAGTCGAGTTTTGACTTCCGTAAAGTGATGGACGAGGGAAAGATCCTGCTCTGTAACCTTTCCAAGGGCAAGCTGGGCGATCTCAACTCCCAGCTCCTCGGCATGGTGATGGTGGCCAAGATTCAGATGGCGGCCATGAGCCGCGTAGACACGCCCGAAGACGAACGCAGAGACTTCTTCCTCTACGTGGACGAATTCCAGAATTTCGTGACGGATTCGTTCGCCTCGATTCTGTCCGAAGCCCGTAAATATCGCCTGGATCTCGTTATCGCTCACCAATACATCGCGCAGATCACTAAAATGAAAGACGGAGGGAAGGGGAGCCATGAAGACAACACGATCCGCGACGCGGTGTTCGGCAACGTGGGCTCCATGATGTGTTTCCGCATCGGCGCGCAGGACGCGGAATATATGGCTAAAGAATTCGCGCCGGTCTTCAGCGATCAGGATTTAGTGAACATCGCCAACTATCAGGCATACATCAAGCTGAGCATCAAGAACGCCACATCCCGCGGGTTCTCCATGACCACGATTTTCGATCCGTCTAAAGGCGATGTGCAGGCCGCCGAAGCCTACCGCCAGTTGTCGCGCCTCAAACACGCCCGCGAACGTCCGTTCGTGGAGCGCGAGATCTTCCGCCGCGTGGGCGCGGTGACGGAGGCCATCAACAAAGCGGCTCAGAGCATCGGGGCTCAGCCCGTGGCCACGCCTCCGCCGCCACCGCAATCAGGAACGCCGCCTTTAGCGAGCTAAACAAAAAAGTTGTAAATCTTCTTCGCGGGTTAAAGGCCGCATGGCTTCTTTCCCCCGATG
Source organism: Candidatus Peregrinibacteria bacterium (assembly GCA_016220165.1). GTDB lineage: Bacteria > Patescibacteriota > Gracilibacteria > UM-FILTER-43-11 > JACRIE01 > JACRIE01. Next base: position 22,605 of record JACRIE010000003.1, on the reverse strand, counting down.
AACAGTCAACGCAGCGATTTGCTTACGGGTGAGCCAAACAATCGTTCCGCTCATTACTTGAATTTGTTCGGCCAATCCTTCAATGGTGTCGGCTTGAGCGACAAGCCCTTTGTTTCCTTTTTGATGGACTTGATAGGAGGGCCGATGTTTAGACTCCTGATAAACGAATCCTACGGGTTTTCCTTCGTTGAAGGCGGGAAGTTTTTGGAACTGCATATTATTTTGATTGGTAAATAAAAAGGGATTGATTATAGCTTTTTATATTCAATATGCAAGCAAGAGATCGTTTTTTTTAAAAACTAAATAGACTTCGTCCGATTTCTTTGTTTTTTTTCATCCATACTTCCCTTATCAAATAAAGTAAGCTCCCTATTAGGAAATACTCTAAGACCCCTCCCAGAAATAGCGACTGGAAGGTGATTTCATTTAAATTTTTTCCTGTTATAAAAAATACAGGAAAGAGAGGGAAAAAAGCGAATATAACACTGTAACCTCCGAAGAATGTTTCGAATATTGGAAAAAGAAGTAGATTCAATCCTCCCAATAGAAACATTTTTTTATACGAGGTATTTTTTTATTCATAGGAAGAAGGGTTAGAAGTCGAATAGATTTAAACCGATCTCTTCACTTTTTTTTCGTTCGACCGTTCCCTCGATTTTTTGAAGGATCACCTCGCATGTTAGGCTGACGACGCCTGACTTAAGGTGTCCGGCAAACGCGATCCGCTGTGCGTCGCCCAGAACGACGTGCAGGTGGACGACCGGCTCGTTGTTGATCATAGCGACATTGCCGCTCATGGACGCGATTTCGTAGCTCCCGTCGGTGAATGCCTGTTCATTGTATACTTTGGTTTTAGAATCGAAATAGCCCGTCACGATGTTTTTTGCCGCGCCAATGCCGTTCAGCGAGGCCAGTTTTATACTATTCTGTTTGCAGAAGAGGGTCAGACTTTCCACAATCTCTTCGTTCCGGTCAATTCGGATGACGAAGGTGTTTTTGAATTGCTTGAATTCCATGGATTCAGGAAGAAGGAATAGAGAGCCGGCACTCTTTTACGGTTGTCGGCGATTGTTTAAAATATTTCACGCAGGCGGGGCTTAGAATGACTTCCGGATTCCCCTGCGCGTCGATAACATTGGATTTTTCGTAAAAAAGACAGTCGCTTCCGCCGATGTCCATGCCACGGACATCCCGGGCGGCGCCCTGAAGGCACTCTAAACAACAATCCACTTTTTTATTTATTTTTTGTTTATTTTTCCATACCAATCCGGCTTCTGTCAGAAGAGCGATTATTAAGAGGGCCAGGAAGAAGATTATTTTTTTGCGCACTTTTGATTATTTTCGATTTATGAGTAGCGTGATCACGAACGAAGGGATAACGGAGAGCGCGATAAAAATCACGATGACCGGAAGAGTGACGACCAGCGCTTCATTATTGAGGGTCGGCCAAAAAATGACGAGGGCGATGAGCAAAGGGACGATAAAGGTTCCAAACGCGCTCATGATCATTGTTTTTTTGTACGAATGATCGGTCCAATGTGTTTTTTGGAGCGTCAATATCGTTAATAATGATCCGATAATAACGCCGCTTAATGCTCCGAAATTGCCGCACGATTCATATCCGCGCGTGGCGACCAGTGTTTTGATGTATTCGGGGCACTCTCCCGTGCCTCCGTAAGTGGTCATGGTAAGAAAGCCGATGGTTCCCAGAAGAACGCCGCCGGCAATGCCAACCACAAATTCCGCGATGGCTTTGACGTGATTTTTTTCCATAAATAGAACGAGTTTTTATTTAACCAATTCTTTAACCATTCGGCTGACGAGATTTCCATCAGCCTTTCCCTTTGTTTCTTTCATGGCCGCGCCCATCACTTTCCCGAAATCCTGCGGTCCGGTAGGCTTCAACGTATCGATCACTTGCTGGACGATGACGCGAACCTGATCTTCGCTCATGGCTTCGGGCAAGTATTTTTGGATGATCTTTATTTCAGCGCGTTCCTTTTCCGCCGCGGCTTTATTACCGCCTTTCTCAAAGCCGTCAGAGGCTTCCTGGCGCATTTTGACCTCCCTTTTCAGGAGGCCGAAGAGGATGTCGTCATTCGCGACCATGTTAGCGCCGCCCGTTTCATACTTCATAATGGCGGATTTGATCATGCGCAGGGTGCTGAGCGTTAGCTCTTCCTTGGCCTTCATGGCTTTTATGAGGTCGCGGTTGATTTTTTCTTTGAGGGACATGGATTTTTAAGTTATTTCGAACTCTCCAAAATTCCCCGAAGGCGGATCGCTTCCGAAAGGCGTTTAAAGGCGCGAATAAAGGCGGCTTGGCGCAGGGTGCTATGATGATTGTTGTGGATTTCCACAATGTCCCGGAATGCCGTTAAAAGAAGGTCTTTCAATCGGGCCTGTACTTCCGCTTCGGACCAGTAAAAATCGGTGTTGTTCTGGACCCATTCGAAGTAAGAAACCGTGACGCCGCCGGAATTGGCGAGGATGTCCGGGATGATGACGACTTTATTTTTTTCAAGAATTTTGTCCGCCTCGGGCGTGATGGGGCCATTGGCAAGCTCGAGAATGGTTTTAGCTTTTATCTCTGCCGCGTTTTCTTTTGTAATCTGATTTTCCATGGCAGCGAGCACCAGAATATCGCAGGGAAGCGTCAGCAGCGTTTCATTACTCACTTTTTTGCCTACGCCGCATTCGTCAACACGCCCCTTTGTTTTTTTGGCTTCCATTAAAGAAAATGGATCGAGGCCTCCTTCATGATACACTCCTCCTTTGGAGTCCGAGGCGCCGACGATTTTATACCCCATGCCGTGCAGAATTTGGGCGGCGTAGTGGCCCGCGTTTCCAAAACCCTGGACAATGATGCGGATTTGATCTGTTTTATGGTTTTGTTTTTCAAGGTAGTCGCGAAGGATGTAAGCGCCCCCTTGCGCCGTAGCGGTTTCCCGGCCCAGGGAGCCGCCGATGACCAGAGGTTTTCCCGTGACCACTCCGGGTTCGTATTCACCGCTCAATGTGCTGTATTCGTCCATGAACCAAGCCATGATTTGCGGAGTCGTGTACATATCCGGCGCCGGAATGTCGTGCTGCGGGCCGATAATTTCAAACGTGTAACGCACAAACCCGCGCGTGAGGCGTTCCAATTCGCGCACGGACAACGTGTGTGTGTCGCATCGGATGCCGCCCTTGCCGCCGCCATAAGGAATTCCTGCCACGGCGCATTTAAAGGTCATGAGCGTGGCGAGGCCTTTTATTTCGCTGAGATCCACGTTTGGAGCGTAGCGAAGTCCTCCTTTAAAGGGGCCCAGTACATCGGAATGCTGTACCCGGTAGCCGTCAAACAGTTTGACGGATCCGTCGTCCATCTGGACGGGGATGCTGATTTGCAGTATTTTTTTGGGACTTTCCAAAAAACGCACGACGTTGGGATCCAGCTTCATTATTTTGGCCGCTTCTTCCATCAGCTGTTTCACGTTATCGATGAGAGTATTCATAATTATTTTTATTGGAAATAACCGTTATGAGCTTAAAGGATTTTTTTAAAAAACGCTACCTTGTTTTAAAAAAGATTTCGATTATTATTACTCCATGAACAAGGCCGTCTTTAGACCGCTTAAAAAGGTTTTCCGTCGATTTTATGAAAGCATGGGATTCGTTTTTTATACCCATCCGCAGACGTATCGCGTGATATACCGCGTGATTCTCCATAATCCGACATTTCGGCGGCAATCGGGTTTCTTAGTTGTGCCAATTCCTTCCGAGACATTGACCCAGCAATTTCTCGCTAAGCCATCTTTTTCGTCATCCGAGGTGCTGATTCAAAAAGAGTCTCAATTCGGTAATTCGTACGCGACATGGACGATTGATTTGGCACCGGATGCGACTGCGTTGTATGAGGAGAAGTTTGAGATGCGGGTGGCGCCAGAGGGGATCGAAGGCGCGACTATGGATCCGCGCCTTCAGGAGATTAACGATTTTGTTATCGCCACCCTGGAATACGGTGACCCGATTCCCGGTCTTTATTCGGCCGAGGAGGCCCTCAAGCGGCGGCGCGTGGATTGCGGGGGATTCGGCACGCTTTTTTGCGCGCGATGTCAGGAGGCTGGTATTCAGGCGCGTTTGGTGTCGGGATTTTGGGCCGGGTATCCGAAAAACGAGATGCACGCGTGGGTTGAGGCTCTTTCTCCGGAAGGACAATGGATTCCGGCAGATCCTTCCGTGGAACAGCTTCTCCGACAGGGCCGCACACGCAAATCCGGCCGGCTTGGATTTGCGGGCAGCGACCGCATCGCGCTTTCATTCGGACACTACTTTCCGATCCTGATCGACGGCAGAACAGTGACCGTGGATATTCTTCAAAATCCGATGGTGGTTCCTCGGGAGGCAAAAGAAGCGCTCCAGATGACTTCTGAATTTATTACTTCCCGCGCATGAGTTCGACGCTTTTTACCAGTCTTTCTCCCAACACTGAAAGCGATGATATCCGCCTGGCTTTGCGATTGCTATTTTCTCCGTGGCAATGGGTGAAGCAGGCGCCTTCCCGCGCTGAAGATCTCGAGTCTTCCTTTCGCGCCTATCTGAGCGTCCCCCATGCGCTTGCGTTCTCCAGCGGACGGTCCGCGCTTTACGCGATTCTCGCGAGTCTTGGGCTCCAAAAAGGAGACGAAGTCCTTTTACAGGCTTTCACGTGTGTGGCAGTCCCCGATCCGATTCTCTGGGCCGGTCTAAAGCCTATTTATGCTGATTGTGATGAAAATACTTTCACTTTATCTCAGGAAGATCTTAAAAAACGTATCACGCCCCGGAGCCGCGTCCTCATCATTCAGCATAGTTTTGGCCAACCTGCGGACATGGACGCGCTGCTTTCCATTGCCCGCGAACATCGTCTTTTTGTGATCGAGGACTGCGCTCATGCCTTGGGGGCCGCTTATTACGGCAAGCCTCTGGGCACGTTCGGTGACGCCAGCTTTTTTAGCTTTGGACGCGACAAGGTCATCTCATCGGTTTTTGGCGGCATGGCCGTTACCCGCGATCCGGATTTGGCCCGTCGGCTTCTTTTATTAAGGGATTCATTCCAAAATCCTCCGCGATGGTGGGTGGTTCAGCAACTGTTACATCCCGTAATTCTTTGGATTTCCAAGACTGCTTATTCTTTTTTTAGCGTGGGTAAAGTAATTCTGGAATTAGCCAAACGTTTTGGGTTGATCTCTAAAGCGGTTTATTCTCAGGAAAAGCGGGGAGGGGAGCCGCCATTCCTTTTTTGGCGTATGCCGGACGCGTTGGCTGTCCTCGCCTTGCATCAGTTTAAAAAACTGGATCGTTTTAATGCTCATCGCAAAGCGATTGCGAAGCGGTATTCGGAGGCGTTACAAGGTGAGGATTTGATTTCTCAGAAAGGAGCGGATATGGATCCACGCCTTCAGAGTGGTGTGGATCCGATTTATCTGCGGTATTCGATTCGTGTGCCGGATGCGGCTTTATGGATCCGTGCCGCCCAAAAGGAGCATCTGCTTTTGGGGGACTGGTATAATACGCCCATCGCTCCCATAGGAGTGGATTGCGGTATTGTCGGATATCGGGCAGTGGAGTACCCTGTGGCGGAGCGTCTGGCACGCGAAGTCCTCAATCTCCCCACTCACATTCAAATCACGACATCGGACGCGGATCGCGTGATTGGTTTTATCAAGAAAGGCTTATGAATCCGACCCTCGGCGAAATCAGCTCCAAAGACGTTTGGGAAGCGTTTATCGACGCGGCACGGCCGCATACCTTCCTGCACTCGTGGCATTGGGGTGAATTTCAGGCGGCGATGGGGAATAAGGTGTGGCGGCTCGGAATTTATGAGGGTGAAACGCTGATCAGCGCCGCGCTTGTTTTTAAAGTTGTGGCGCGACGCGGGTCGTTTTTGTTCTGCCCGCACGGACCCATCCTAGATTCGAGATTCGAGATTCGAGATTCGAGATTGATTAATACTCTAACGGATTATCTGAAGCAATTAGGAGTTCAAGAGCGATGCGATTTTATCCGCATCAGCCCATTGTTTCCTGATACGCCTGAGAATAATAGTTTATTTCTGGATCTTGGATTCCGTGACGCGCCCGTTCATATGATGCATCCGGAGTTGTCATGGATTTTGGATGTAACGCGATCCGAAGAAGCGCTTCTTACCGCCATGCGCAAAAATTCCCGCTATTCCATTCGGCGGGCAGAGAAAGACGGGGTCGTGATCACAAAAAGCAGTGATATTAAGGATCTGGAATCGTTTCGCGTTCTTTATGATGAAACCGTTCAGCGTCAGCATTTTACGCCGTTCCCCCGTGATTATTTTCGCAAGGAGTTTGAAGTTTTTTCATGTGATGGCCAAGCGCAGCTTTTTTTCGCTCATTACCGGGGAGATTTAATTTCCACGGCTTTTATTATTTTTTCGCGCGACGCGGGTTTCTATCATCACGGCGCTTCCACGCCCAAATATCCAAAATTGACGGCTTCCCACTTATTGCAGTGGGAAGTGATTCGCGAAACAAAGCGACGTGAGTGTACTTTTTATAATTTTTGGGGCGTTTCCCCTGAGGACGAGCCGAATCATCCCTGGGCCGGACTTTCCCTCTTTAAACGAGGATTCGGAGGATTCGCCGAGTCCTATGTTCACGCGAAAGATTTTCCGCTGACGTCGAAATACTGGCTCAACTGGATCATTGAAAAAGCCCGGAAGATCAAACGAGGGTATTAATTATTTTTTGACGATGGCGGTATCCATGCGAATGAAAAGCGGCTTGTCAGCTTTGATCATGGATAGAATTTTGGGATCCTTTTGAATAATCTCAAGGGATTGCGCCTTGGCGATTTGCATGTCCCAAACTTCGTTTTGAATGGCAAGGTTGGATTGCTTAAGTTCAAGATTGCGAAGAGCGTAGCCACGAGTGGCGTTTTGATTGGCATGCGCCAGATAAGCCAGACTCAGCAGGCAAATCAAAGTGATGATGACAAAAACGAGAGAGGAGATACTTGCTTCAACTCGTTCTGAAAGGGTTTTTTTGCTCACTAGTGCGCGATTATTCGTGGCAAAGAGATAAGCCATGAGGGAAGAGGTTTTGTTTTATTCCTGAAATCAGTTCAGGAATAAATTTTTTCCACAACCCGTAATTTTGCGCTTCGCGCGCGAGGGTTGGTGGATACCTCAATACCCGAAGGTATTATAGGTTTTTTTGTAATAAGATAAAGCGTTTTTTTGAAATTACATTGACAAATATGGATTTCTTTTGGACAGATACATTTTTGAGCGTAATAACGGAATATATTTTTAATCAGGCGGTCTTCCAGCGAATGATAAGAGATCACCCCCAGACGTCCTCCTGTCGCGAGAATTTTAATGGCCTGATGAAGCGCATTTTCGAGACTCTCAAGTTCGTGATTGACAGCCATCCGCAGGGCCTGAAAGATCCGGGTGGCCGGATGAATTTTATGGAAAAGAGGTTTTCCTTTTTTTTCGTGTTCGAAGAGGGAGGCGAGGTCACGCGTCGTTTCAAACCGTTTTTTTTTGCGGGCGAGAACGATTTTGCGAGCCATCTGCCGTGAGCGTCGTTCTTCCCCGAACTCAAAGAATATTTTGGCCAGTTCCCGCTCGTTGAAACGGTTGATGATGTCTGCGGCGGTCAGGTCAGACGATTGGTCAAATCGCATGTCAAGCGGGCCTTCTTTCCTGAAAGAAAATCCACGACGGGGGTCGTCGACGTGCGGCGAAGAAAGTCCCAAATCCAGCAAGATGGCATCGACAGAGCCGAAGCGGGATCCTTTGACGTGGGCTTCCAGCTGATCAAAATTTCCATAAACCCAATTGATTTGTTTTTTATAGTCACTCAGGGTTTCCTGCGCCTTTTTTAAATTTTCAGCGTCTTGGTCGATTGCCAATAATTTTCCACGGGATCCAATTTTTTTAAGAATTTCTTTTGAGTGACCTCCCAGCCCGACGGTTCCATCAATCACTTTTATATCTGTCCGGAGATTTAAAAGAGCAAGAGTTTCTTCGAGGAGTACTGGCGTGTGCGAGAAGGGTTGCATTTGGCTTGATAAAGCTCAAAAAATTAAAACTTGTGTAAAACTTGTGTACAAAATGTTTAAAAGAAGAGCGTAGGAAACATTAATTTTTGGCTTCTAAGAACAATTTAGCTCTGAATACATTTTTTGGTCAATAGAGAGTATCGAAGATTGAATTGACACAGTTTTAAAATGTATACATTTTTTATACATTTTTTTGTTTTTCAACCCGTTTCTGTCTTGATCGGACTTTCCATCTCCGCTATGATAGGATGGATCTTTTTTGTTTTTTTTATGCAGCCTCATTTACATCGTCTAAAAAATGGATTGCGCCTCATTACCACTCCTAATAAGGGAACCGAGGCGATTACAGTCCTTGTTCTGACGGGAGCGGGATCCCGTTATGAAACCAAGGAAATCAACGGGATTTCCCATTTTTTGGAGCATATGTTTTTTAAAGGAGCTAAAAAATATAAAAGCGCGGCGGAAGTGTCTTCCGCGATTGATGGCGTCGGGGGTGATTTTAACGCTTTTACCGGCAAAGAATATGCAGGGTATTATGTTAAATTAGCGGCTCATCAAAAAGAGATCGCGTTTGACGTTATCTCCGATATGCTGCTTTATGCTTCGTTTAAAGCTGAAGAGATCAAGAAGGAGCGCAATGTGATTCTGGAAGAATACAATATGTATCAAGATACCCCTATGTATCAGGTGGGATGGGATTTTGAGCGATTGCTTTTCGGCGACCAGCCCTTAGGATGGGATGAAATCGGAACTAAAGAGCTCATCCGCACGATCACTCATGACGACTTTGTCCGTTATAAGAAGGCGCTTTACACTCCTGACAATACGATGATCAGCATCGCCGGCGTTTTTGACGATAAGGAGATCGTTGCTCTGACTCAGCGTTATTTCGATTTTTCTCAGGCCGCTAAGCAGTATGAATTTTTACCTTATCAGCCCAGAAAAAAGGATAAGCGCGTTGTTATCCAGCACAAAAAGACGGAACAAGGGCATATGATTCTGGGCGCGGAAGGCCTTCCAGCCCGGCATCCTGATGTCTATGCCCTTAAAGTGCTGGGGGCTCTTTTGGGCGGTTATATGAGCTCCCGAATGTTTTTGCGCGTTCGTGAGGAAAAAGGTCTTTCATACTATATCCGTACGAATGCGGAGGATTACACGGATACAGGCGTTTTTTCCACCTCGGCCGGCGTTGACCTTAAGCGTGTCGACGAGGCAACCGAAGCGATTGTTCATGAGTATAAACTTGTAACGGAAGAGATCGTCCATGCCGAAGAACTCACTCGCGCTAAAGAGTTCCTCAAGGGGAAAATTATCCTGCGGCTTGAGGATAGCGAAGAATTAGCCCATTTATTTGGCAAGCAAGCTCTTCTTTATCCGGAAATTCACGATGTGCCGCATATCCTGCGCTCTATTGATCGAGTGACAGCAGAGGATGTTCATCGGGTTGCCAAGACGCTTCTTTTGCCCGAGAAATTGCATCTTGCTCTTATCGGTCCTTATGAAAACGAAAGCCACTTTGAGTCTCTTTTACATTATTAATTATTCATTATTTTTAATTTTATGGAACGAACTCTTATTTTGATTAAACCAGACTCTATCCAGCGCGGACTGATCGGAGAGATCACCACTCGTTTTGAACGAAAAGGTTTAAAATTAGTCGGGATGAAAATGATGCATTTGAATGAGGCGATCCTTTTGGAACATTATGCCCATCTTAAAGACAAACCTTTTTTCGCAGGACTTAAAAAATTCATGCGTTCTTCCCCTGTTATTGCTCAGTGTTGGGAAGGGGTGGGCGCTGTAAAGGCCGTGCGAATTCTTTGCGGTATTACTAACGCAAGAGAAGCGGATGCGGGTTCTTTGCGAGGAGATTTCGCCATGAGTCCTCAATGCAATGTCATTCATGCTTCGGATTCTCAGGAGACCGCCGCAAAGGAAGTGAGCCGATTTTTCAAAAATTCTGAATTATTTGAATACGAAAAGACAGAATACATGCATGTATACGCTGAGGACGAAATCCAATAGTTATTCAGAATAGACCAGCGTGATTTTGATTAATCCAATGGCGTCTTGGGATAGGCCGACTCCCAGCAAGTTCCAGCTATCTTCTTTGATTTGAGTATTCATTAATAGTTGTGACAATCCACTATAGAAACTTGAATTTTCTACGATGTAGGCGCCGATTTTTTTAACGGGCTCAATTTTTCGGATTTCGTTGAGCAGATTGACGCCTTTCGGCGATGTCCAGCCAAAGAAACTCTCTTCCACCATGCTCGCGCTCCATTGCTGGGCCAGGGCGTTCATGGAATCGTTGGCGGCGAGAGGAATTTGACGGATTTTATTGAGTGTTTTTAAAATTTGCTCTCGTAAAGGTTGGATATTGCCAGAGTCAATCGGGTTTGGGCTAAAGATTTGAGCAAAAAGATAGCTTCCGTCTTGATTTTTTTTAATTCCAACACCCAGACGCGCCCATTCCGGATTGAAGATATTTTCCCGATGGATCGCGCTGCGCATGAGGCCATATTCAGCAAATTCGAGCGTAACTTCTTTGGCAAGGTTTTCACTAACGGCCGTCTTAATCCCAAAATTTCCCTTTAACTCTTCAGCGCCGGCCCCTTTTTCATCCCAGTGCCCGAAATAATTCTTGGCGGCCATATCTTCCACACGAACTTGCGCCAAATCATTGAGGCCTTTATCCAGAACCAGAGGCGAGAGCTTTTGACTTTGACGGTCCTGATTGATGAGATTTAACATTTGTCCACGGAGAATCTCAGTGTTTGACCCTAAATCTGTAACTTTTCGCTGATTAAGATCCAAAAAAGAAGGGATTAAAGGAAAATGATCTTTGGCGTAAACAGGAAGATTGATGGCGGCAAGACCACCGGTATCATTGATTTCAAGGAAATATGTTTCCGCTTCGGTCGCGTCGAAGGCGATATTAAGCGTGTAGGAGCCCGCGGGGAAAAAAAGAATCGATTTATTATTTTTAGAGGAAGAAATATTTTTTGCTTTAAGAAGCACTCTCTGGATCGTGCCTTCGGGCAGAATGAACGCGGCTTCTTCCTGAAGGTCTGTTTTTGGTTCAAACGTAGTTTTGATGGGCTCATTAACCACCACAAAAGGGGACAGATAGAGAAGCTTTATCTTGGAAGAATCGATTTTGTAATCAAAATGCTGCGTTGCTTCGAAATCCCGAATATAAGGCTGGCTCCATCGGATAGGAAGATTTTTAAAAATAACTTGTTCCTTTATATCGGCCCCCCGAATCAAAAGAGTTACCTTGCCGTTCTTAAAGTTTTTAAAGTCAGCATACGGGGGTTTCCAATCGTGTATTTCTTTGACCAAATAGCTTTGGATGTTGCTATTTTGAATAAGAGAAATTTTGAAAAGGTTGTAGCCGGCAGGATTCCATGCGATATTAAGATCCCCTTCTTTGACTGAAAGCGATGCGGAAGCAGGCGGAGGCAAAAGCGGATCGACTGTTTCCTGGACGCAGCCGCTTTCCAAGACATCAATGTCTCTTACGATACTTCCTCCTTCAGTCCCGGGAATCATCCCCAAGCGGAAATGGCCGGCATGGGGCAGTTTGACTCTTATCACGAAGGCTTCTTTCTCAACAATTCCTTCAAATGCGGTTTGCTGATCCTGGTCGTCTAAAAGCAGGAGATTGATTTTATCGGTGGGCACTTTTGTTGTTCCCCTGATTTCAAAGATTTCATTGAGAAGAAGTTTTTGCGGCAGAAGAGTTTTTAATTGAATTCCTTCGAAACTATTAGGATCTATGATGCTGACCGGTTGCGACGCGTCAGGGCAAGCCGCATTGCCGGAAAAAAGATCTGCTTTTAATAAGTCGGTGTTTCCTCCTTCTTGTTCAGGCAAGAGGATGTCTTCAGGCGAGACTTCCTCAATGGTCACAGGAATAACTCCGTTTCCTTCTTCAGCAATGACCAGAAACGCCGCCCGCGAAAGGTCAATGACGCGGTTTTTTCCGGCATAAGGGCCGCGATCATTTACTTTCACGATCACGGATTTTTCGTTATCCACGTTGGTAACGCGAAGAGTGGTTCCAAAAGGATAGGTGCGATGGGCGGCGGTGAATTTATTTTGATCAAATGGTTCTCCGGAAGCGGTTCCTTTCCCCTGAAATTCATCTCCATAAAAACTGGCGTAAGTATTCACTTTCCCCTGAGGCGTGGAGAGCAAATGATAAAGGATATCCGCAAGCATCCCGCGATTAACGGGTTTTGACGGATAGATTTTTTTTGTTCCGTCTCCTTCCAGGAGTCCGTGTGATTTCGCAAAAGCGAAATAGGGCGCGAACCAAACATCCTTAGGAACGTCATTATAAGGATCGCGCCTGATCGGATCCGGCTGAATTTGGTGCGCCAGAAGGACCATTTTGACGGTTTCAGCCAGATTCACCGTATCCCCGGGGCGGAAAAAACCGGTATCCGCGTCCCCTTTAACGATTCCCAGGTTTTTCGCTTTCCGGACATACTTCGCGTACCACGCGTCGTCCAGAACGTCCGGGAATATTTCCTGTTTCGCGATTTCGGGAGTGAGAATGTCCGCGCTCAAGAGGATCATTTTGACGGTTTCAGCCCGGTTTAGCTCCCTCTTGGGTCTAAAGCTGTGATCGGGATATCCTTCAACAATTCCTTTGTCATAAAGGTATTGGATCGCGTCAAAATGCGGATCCTGAGACGTGATATCTATGAATACGGCGTCTTTTTCCGCGGCATAGCTTTGAGCCAATGGAATTAGCGCGCTCAAAAGAATTAAGAAGCACCCGAAAATCTTTTTTAGTGGAAATTTCATGATACAATTTGATGGACTTGTCTTACGAATTGTAATCGGTAAGACCTCGGGAATTATACCATAATCAGGGATGCGTTTCCGCTTTTACATCGTCGGCCTCCTGATCACGCTTTTTTTCGGATGGACTTCCTGGTTTTTGGTGCTGTTTCGCCTGAGTCCTTTTATCACGGGATTCCTGGCCCTGGTGCTTTTTTACGCCAGCTTTTTTCTCGCCCTTTCCAGCACGTTTTGCCTGCTGATCCACTTCCTCAGGGCATGGTTCAATCACGAGCCGACCGCACCGCCTTACCTTAATATCGCGTTGCGCCAGGGAACGCTTTTGTCCATGATCGTGACCCTCGGGCTCCTTTTCCAGCGCCTCCGCGTGCTGACGTGGTGGGACGCGCTTCTGCTTGTCGTGATCGTGGTGCTGATTGAGTTTTATATGATGGTGAGGGAATAGCGGCTGGCCGCTTATCTAAATCGTATCAATCCCAATATTCCGGATCAGTCTACTGCCGCCTCAACGGGCTTCTGGCGAGACTGCTCCAGGGTGAGCGTCCTTCTGTTTTTTAATTGGTAGTTTCGGAAACATGGCTGCTTCAGAAATATGTTCTAGTCCGCAAATATATCTTGTTAATCTTTCAATACCCATTCCGAACCCTGAAGAGGGAAGCATAGTTCCATCATCATATAATTTTAAGAAGGATTCATACTCTTTTGGATTAAGTCCTGTTTTTTTCATCTGCCTTGTAATTCCCTCTCTTGTGAATTCTCTTTCTCCGCCAGATATGACTTTAAGCCAATTACCCCTTCAGCTTCTCAATCGATGCAGAGCATTTGTTTGCCAGCTCTAAAATCTTCAATGGTGAGATGACAACGATAGGGATTATCATTAACTTTACAGAAGCCAGCGCCATCTTTGTTAGCTTCACATGTTCCTTCGCATTCATCAGAACTCGTGCAAGGTTTTCTCTTATCCGGATATTCATGGATGCATAACGGCATGCCGTCAAAACCTACGAATCCTATTTTTCCACCGGTTTCTTCACAAAATTTTTTTTCTTCCGCTCTTTTTATAATGGAGTCTTTGGCATCTGTATTTTTTTTGTACGCGAAGAAAGAGAAGCCGCTGATTATAATTATTAAAAGTATAATTGTAAGCAGTAAAAATTTTTTCATATTTGGTGGGATTTTAAGCCAACTGCCCCTTCAGTTCTTTAATCTTCACCCTGACCTGTTGCATTGTATCTCGATCGCGGATCGTGACCGTGCTGTCCCTGAGCGTGTCGAAGTCGATCGTAATGCACTTGGGCGTGCCGATTTCGTCCTGGCGGCGGTAGCGCTTGCCAATGGAACCTGTGACGTCGAGATTGATGGAGAAAGACGGGCTCAATTCCGCGAAAATCTTGTCCGCGACCGCGGCGAGCTCGGGCTTGTTCATGAGCGGCAGGATGGCGGCCTTGTATGGCGCGATCTTCGGGTCGAGCTTCAGAACCACGCGCGTTTCGGTTTCGCTTTTGCCGTTTTTGACTTCCTCCTCGGTATACGCTTCCAAAAGCAGGATGAGGAACGTGCGGCTCCAGCCGAAGGTGGGCTCGATGACGTGCGGGATGAATTTTTCGTTCGTCTCCGGGTCGAAGTAGTTGAGATCCTCGCCACTCTTTTCCGTATGGTTTTTGAGGTCAAAGTTCGTGCGATAGGCGAGACCGTAGAGCTCTTTCCAGCCAAATGGCGTCCGGTATTCGATGTCGACCGTGCGTTTGGAATAATGGGAAAGTTCTTTTTTGTCGTGCTCGCGGACGCGAGTGCGCTCGCGCCTGATGCCGATGAAGTCGAGCCAGGAGTGCATTTCTTTGAGCCAGTAGTCGAAGGTTTTTTCCCACTCGGTTTCGCGGATGAAATATTCAAATTCCATGAGATCGAATTCCACGGTTCGGAAGAGGAAGTTGCCCGGCGTGATTTCGTTGCGGAAGGCTTTGCCTGCGGCCGCGATACCGAAGGGGATCTTCTGGCGGCTGGTGCCGAGCACACTTTTGAAATTAACGAACATGCCTTGTGCGATCTCCCCGCGCAAATAAACGGCGGCGGAATCCTTCTCCACGGCGCCGATGTGTGTTTCGAAAAGGAGATTGAACTTCCGCGCCGAGGTGAAATTGCGTTTGCCGCACGTGGGGCAGGGGATTTTGTTCTCTTCGATGAGCTTCGAAAGCGCTTTGACGTCCAATCCCTCCACTTTAACGTCCGGAATGGCTTCCTCAATCAAATGATCGGCGCGGAAGCGGCCTTTGCACTCCTTGCAGTCGATCATGGCGTCGTTGAAATTGGCCACGTGGCCGGAGGCCTGCCAGACTTTTGGATTCATAAGGATCGCGGCATCGATTCCCACCATATTTTTTCGCCGCTGAACGAAAAAGTTCCACCACCAGCGCCGGATATTGTTTTTCATCTCAACGCCCAACGGGCCGAAGTCCCAGGTGTTGGCCATGCCGCCATAAATTTCGGATCCCGGGAAAACGAATCCGCGACGTTTGCAAAGGGAAACAACTTTTTCCATGAGGGAATTTTCCATACCTATTTATTTATTACCCCGAAGGGATCCCTTTGGGACATGATTATGGTTTGTGTTTGATCCATTGAAGATCCTGGAGAGGCCATAAAACAAGCGCGGCTTTGCCGCTGATCTCTTTTTTATCAACAAAAGGCGTAGGAAGTTTGTCGACAGGAGAAGTCCAGCTTCGTGAATCATTGCTGAAGTTGCGATTGTCTCCCAAGGTAAAATAGGCTCCTTTAGGAACAGTGTATTCGGCTTCCTGCCCGTCTTGCTGCAAAAGGGTATGGTCCAGATTTTGCGTATTGAGATAGGGTTCTTTTAATTCCCGGAATTCAGCTTGTTCTTCCTCTTTGTAATAGACTTTTCCATTGGAAATTTTTACGGTATCCCCCGGCAATCCTATAATTCTTTTGATGAAGAATTCAGGGCCTTTTTTACTGTAAATACTTACTTTATAATTTGTCTTCGGATCGCCTTTCACCGCGATCGTCTGAGTCGCGATGTTTTCCTGAGTAACGAGTAATTTTTGAAATTTTTCAAGATTGGCGAAGGGCGTTTCCGTTTGTTCTTTGGAGGCATAAACAAGATCATCGGCTTCGACCCTTTCCAAACAGAACCATAAACCGGAAATGAGAGGAATTTTGCAATAAAAGATATCCTTCTCTTTTTCAAGATTTCCAGTGTCGAGAAGCGCTTTTCCCTGGTTGTCGGTCGTTAGCTCTTTTTCAAATTTTGGGTCGTATTTGCCGGTGATGGGCGGGCGGAATACAATGATGTCCTGTCGTTGCGGTTTACCGATGATATATCCCAGCTTATTGACGATGATGAACTCTTTGCTTTCCAGTGTGTCCGCCATGGAAGACCCCACAACCCGGAACGGCGATATCAAAAAAGACCGGATCAAAACTACCAGAATGATGATAATGACTGCGTTATAGAGAATGTCCAGGACAAAGAGTCCGGATTCTTTCAAAAATGATTTTTTTTCAGTAGTTTTTTTCATGCAGAACGATCTTAAATACTTTTTAGGAGATTTACAACCTTTTCCTTCTTTGGCATACTGGGTTCATGCTACTTCAACGCCTGATTTTTGGGAAACATCTGGAGGAAGGGGAGACCATTTTTTTTGCCGTTCACACCCATTGGATTGAAATTCTGAGATCCACCCTGGAGGTGGCTTTTTTTGGTTTCATTCTGCCGTGGGGGCTTTATCTGATAGGATTCAATCAACCCCTTTTCTTTTGGATTGCCGTGGTGTGGTCCTCGCTCGCCTACCTGCGTTACCTTTATGTTCTTTTGGACTGGCATACGGATACGTGGTTGGTCACGAGTTCCAATATTATTGTGATCCAATGGAATGGTTTTTTTCATAGTCTTTCCAGTCGCGTGGAATATAATGATGTGGAAGGCGTTGGATATGAGATCAAAGGGTTTTGGGCCACGGTGCTGGGATACGGAGATCTCACCCTCAAACTGATGTCGGGCAATCTCTTTACGCTCAAGCGCGTCGCCAGTCCCAAAAAGATGGAGCGCCAGATTATGTACTACCATGCCAAAATGCTCGAAGCCAAAAGTTGGCGCGATAGCGAGGGAATTAAAGAGATCCTGTCCGGCATGGTGGCGACCCATATGCGGAAGAAGTTGAAATAAAAGAGATTATAAGTAACGAGTGACGAGTGACAAGAGAAACTCGTTACTCGTCACTCGTCACTCGTTACTATGTTTAATTATTTTGTTATCGCATTTGTTGTTTTTGACCTATTTTTGGTGATTTTTATTGTTTATCGTCGTTCTAAGCGAGGAATTGCTTCCAGTCTCCGGAAAGTGATCCACGACCAGTGGATGATGATTCATAATGAAACGGATACCCGATATGCTGTTTTGCAGGCGGATAAACTTTTAGATATCGCATTAAAAGCGTACGGTTATCAAGGAAGCCTTGGAGATAAGCTTAAAAAGGCGGAACCGCTTTTTTCAAATATCGATCGCGTGTGGAATGCCCACAAAGTTCGCAATCGCGTCGCGCACGAACTGGATTTTAAGGTGGATGTCCGGCTTCGCAACGAATGTCTCCGCGCGTTTGAGCAGGCGTTTAAAGATTTAAAGGCGCTTTAACTTAGTGACGAGAGATGAGTGACGAGAAAAAACTTGCAACTCGCTACTCGTTTCTATTCGCTCGTCTCTGGTCACTTGTCACTCGTCACTATGATCCTCGGAATTACCGGAAAAACCGGGGCAGGAAAACATACGGCGGCCAAGTACCTTGCCTCGAAAGGCTGGATCGTGCTCGACGGCGACACCATCGCTCATTCTCTCTATGCGCCCGACAAGCCCGTGTGGCATGAGTTAGTCCGCGTTTTTTCGGAGGCGATCCTGAAACCGGATCGAACGATTGACCGACAAAAGCTTCACGATTTGGTGTTTAGTGCCGGAGATTTTCGTGATAATTTGAAAAAACTGAACGCGATCGTTCATCCGCCTTTGCAGGCTGAGCTGAAGTCGCGCGTGGCTGAATTGCGACGCCTTGGGAAACAGGTGGTTGTGGTGGGCGCTTTGTGGAAACAGCTCGATTTTCCTTCGCTGGTGGATAAAATGGTGGTGATTCGCGCCTTTGCGTCGACGGCATGCGATCGGATTCTTAAGCGCGACAAGATCGACCGTCAGGCCTTTTTGGCTCGCTGGAATGCGCAAGCGTTGCCCGAAACGCCGGATGCGGTGATCGATAATCATGGAACGTTGGAGGATTTCCACGGAGCGATCGACTCGGCTTTGGCTCAGCTGTAAGATGTGATACATTTTGAAAGCATTAAAAATAAGGTTATGCAATTCATCCCTGTCATCGGCCTCGAGGTTCACGCGCGCATCAAAACGAAGAGCAAGATGTTTTGCCGTTGCAACAATGATATCTTTAACGCGGAACCCAACACGCACGTGTGCTCTGTGTGCATGGGGTTTCCGGGCATGCTCCCTGTGGTGAACGAAGAGGCGGTCAAAAAGGGTGTGAAGACGGCGTTGGCGCTCAATTGCACCATTCCTGCGTTCGCGAAGTTCGATCGCAAGAGTTATTTTTATCCGGATCTGCCCAAGGGGTTCCAGATTTCCCAATATGACAAGCCGATCTCGGAAAAAGGCTCTCTGTCCATTGTTTTGAAAGATGGCCAGACCAAGAGAATTCGGATTACCCGCCTACATTTGGAGGATGACGCGGGTAAGCTGACGCACGACGCCGGTGGGACTTTGGTGGATTTTAATCGTTCCGGGATGCCTTTGATGGAAATCGTTTCCGAGCCGGATTTGAGCTCTGTGGAGGAGGCGAGTTTGTACGCCCGCGCGCTTCAGAAAATTCTTCGAACGGTTGGTTCGTCCGACTGCGACATGGAGAAGGGGATGATGCGGTTCGATATCAACGTGAATTTGAAGGTGAAAAAGGATGATGGCACGGAAACCGCGACTCCGATTTCTGAAGTCAAAAATTTAAATTCATTCCGATCCATGGAAAAGGCGATCGCGTATGAGGTGAAGCGCCAGGAAGAAGCCTTTAAGAAGACTGGCATCACCATCAAAGATGCTCCTAAGACCACGCTTGGCTGGGATGACGAAAAAGAGATTAGCACTATCCAGCGCGAAAAGGAGGAGGCCGCGGATTACCGCTATTTCCCCGAGCCGGACATTCCGCCGCTCACGTTTACGCGTGGTCAGGTGGAGGCGCTTCGAAAGGAGCTTCCGGAATTGCCGGACGCGAAGGCGGAGCGGTATCAAAAAAATTTTAAACTCACCCCGAATGACGCGATGCAGCTGGTCGAAGATCCAGCGCTTGCTGCTTATTTTGAAACGGTTGCCCGCGTTTCCGAATCGCCTCAGAAGGCATCGAATTGGGTGATTAGTGAACTTTTGGGGCGTTTGAATGCTGAGGGTAAAGCTATCGAAAGTTGTTCGTTGTCTGCTGAAAATTTGGGAAAATTAGTTAAATTAATTGGAAAAAATATTATTTCAGGAAAAATCGCAAAAGACGTGTTCGCGGCGATCTATGAGAAGAATCTTGACCCCGAGCCGTATATCGAGAAACAAGGCCTCAAACAGGTGAGCGATATAGGCGAACTCGAGAAAATCTGCCAACAAGTGCTGGATCGGAACCCCAAGATCCTGGAAGATTTCCGCGCAGGCAAGGATCGCGCTTTCGGCGCGCTTGTTGGCCAAGTGATGGCGGCCACGAAGGGGCAGGCGAATCCGGGAGTCGTTAATCAGATTTTGAAGAAACTCATTGAGTAATTTGCATGTTTTCCCCCTGTAGAGGCAATTCATGAATTGCCTCTACAGGGGGAAAAATGATATAATTATCTAAGAACATAATCAAAACAAAATATGCCTTTGATTCCAACCGTTATTGATAAAACTCCCCAAGGGGGCGAGCGCGTGTACGATATTTATTCACGACTGCTGGAAGAGCGGATCATTTTTTTGGGTTCGGTCATCAATGATGAAGTGGCCAATGTGGTGATCGCCCAATTGCTTTTTCTTGAAAAGATGGATGCCAAAAAGGATATCACGATTTACGTCAATTCGCCGGGCGGATCGGTTTCTTCGACGCTCGCGATGTACGACACGATGCAATTGATTAAGTGCGATGTTTCCACGGTTTGCGTCGGTATCGCGGCCTCGGGCGGCTCCATTATTTTGATGGGCGGCACGAAAGGCAAGCGTTTTATACTACCTCATTCCGAAGTAATGATTCATCAGCCCCTGGGCGGAGCGGAAGGACAGGCGACGGACATCGCGATCCATGCCGACCATATCATCAAGACTAAAAAATTGCTCAATGAGATGATCGCGCAACATACGGGTCAGCCTTTTTCCAAGGTGGAGCAGGACACGGAGCGCGATAAGTTCATGAACGCGGAGGAAGCTGTTAAATACGGCATCGTGGATAAGATCATCCACTCGAAGGTGAAGGTTTGAGGATCTGTTTTTATGATTTTTGAAGTTAAGAAAGAGAGTCATGGCGCGCGCGCGGGAGTGCTTAAAACTCATCATGGAAAGGTGAAAACGCCTTGTTTTATGACGATCGCCACGGCTGGGGCGATCAAGGGGCTTATTCCCGATGAGGGAAAAAAGCTGGGCGCCCAAATTTTTCTTTCGAATACCTACCACCTTCACCTTCGCCCCGGAGAGGAATTGGTGGCGCGGGCCGGCGGATTGCACGCATTCATGGGATGGCAGGGGCCGATTCTGACGGATAGCGGCGGCTATCAGGTTTTTTCGTTATCAAAGTGCCGCAAAGTCACGCAAGAAGGAGTCCAATTTCAATCCCATATCGATGGAACGAAAGTGATGCTGACGCCGGAGAAATCGATTGAAATTCAACAGAAATTAGGGAGCGATATTATGATGTGTCTGGATGAATGTCTGCCGTATCCCTGCGATCGGAAGATTGCCGAGGAGTCTTTGGAATTGACCACGAATTGGGCGCGACGATGCCGGGCGGCCCCGCCATGGCGGGGCCGTAGGGACAAGGCATGCCTTGTCCCTACGACAACGTCGTCGTTGTTCGGCATCGTGCAGGGGGGCATGTATCCGGATCTTCGTGAACGATCCGCGAAGGAATTGGTCACGATTGGTTTCGACGGTTACGCGATCGGCGGGCTTTCCGTCGGGGAAAAGGCGCCGCTCATGTATGAGATGCTTGAAGCGACTGTGCCGCATCTGCCCAAAGATCAGCCGCGGTATTTGATGGGCGTTGGCACGCCTCAAAATATTCTCGAGGCGGTGGAGCGCGGGATTGATATGTTCGATTGCGTTCTGCCCACGCGAAACGCGCGTCATGGGTATTTGTTTACGTCGCAGGGGCCGCTTCGCATCAAAAATGAATCGTTTCGTGAGGATTTTAGTCCGTTGGATCCTAAATGTTCCTGTCCGGTTTGTAAAAAATACAGTCGGGCGTATTTGCGGCATCTCTTGATGTCAGGCGAAATCCTGGGGCTTCGCCTTCTTACATGGCATAACGTGGCGTTTTACCTCAAATTGATGCATGATATCCGTGCGTCGATCCTTAAAGGACGATTCGCGACCTTCAAAAAAACTTTTCTAAAACGCTATGGCCAAACCCCTTGATCCTTATCGCAAGCTCGCGAATTTTTTATGCGAACTCAATGTCCTCAAGCGTATGCCTCGCACGGGTTCTTTTGTCGCGGGAATTAAGCATCCGGATGATGTAGCCGAGCATGTGTTCCGCGCCACGCAATTAGGATTTATTTTGGCTGAATTGGAGGGAGTCTCTGATAAAAATCGCGTCATGCGCATGGTGATGGTTCACGACAATGCCGAAGCGCGTATTGGCGATGTGAATAAGGTGATGGCGCGTTATTTTAAAGACAAGCGCAAAGCTGAGCTGAAGGCTTTCGAGGAGCAATGTTCCAATCTCCCTGAAACGCTCGCGAAAGAGTTCCTCGGCCTATTCCGTGAATACGAGGCGCAAAAAACGCCTGAATCCCGTGTGGCGCGCGACGCGGATTTGCTTGAACTCGCTTTCCAGGCTAAGGAATTCATGGATATCGGTTATCAGGCGAAAACCCTTTGGATCAAGAATGTTCAGGAAAATTTAACCACTCCGAGCGCTCAGAAGCTTTTTGGGGCTATGATGGAGACCAAGGTGAATGACTGGTGGGAAGAACTCAATGGGGACACATGAGAATTGACATTTAACACCTGACCAGAATTAAAAGTCAGATGTTATTTTTTGGGAGCTACCGGCGGGAGCGTTTTTTGGATTTGCTGTTGGATGTCGGCGCCGAATTGGCCTGTCTGGAAGCCTAGATTTTGGAGATCTTTGAATTGTTTTTTCATTTGGTCGATGCTTTTTTCCCATTCCGTCCAGTTCACGTTTTTTTGAGCGTAATCCATCAAAAAGAAACCTCCAATGACCGGCATGACAATAAAGACTAAAAAGAAAATGAAAGAAATGACGCCTCGGAAAATAGCCCAGCGCCGTTCACTGCGGGCATATTTGAGTATCATGTCTATTTTTTGATCGTTGGTAAGATCTTCTTTTTTCATAGTTTGTAATGGCTTTGTTGCACAACTCACCCATGAGTATAGTATAAAAAGGCAGGATACAAAACAAAAACAAATATGAAAAAGACCGTCAAAAAAAATCCCCGTACAGAATCCGCAACTGGAAAGAATATAATGAAAGCCTG